>NZ_JBKOUC010000006.1:0-141162 GCF_046764815.1 Aphanothece stagnina RSMan2012 | reverse complement strand
CACGCCGAACCAGCCCACGTAGAGGCGGTTGTTGGTGGAGGTGACCCACTCGCAGAACTGCTGCCAGCTGGAGGCGCCGGAGCGCTGCTGGAGAGTGGTGGTCATGAGAACGGTTGGTTGTGCCCCAAGGGGCGGTATGAAGAGCCGTGCTGGACGGCTCAACGAATGTAACGCATTGTTTCTCGCCCATGAAGGCGGGATTGCCGAACGGCCCATCAGCCCTGGCGATGGCAGTGATCAGCTGGGCTGATCTCCAAGTGTTTGCAGCGGTTCTGGGTGCCTGGCCCGGGAAAGCTGTCGACGGCCAGGGCCTGCTCAGCCGGCCCCGGTGAAGCTGGCAGGTGAGGGAGAGGGGTTCAGGGAATCGGCAACTCCCCATGGGCGCCAGCCAGGATGACGTCGACGGCGGCCCATGGTCGAAGGACTGATCTCCCCTGGCGCGCGTGATGAAGCCATCGGCAGAGACAAGGCAAGCTCTACCGAAACCAACCGTAGTCGGCTGCCAGAGCATGCTCCCGAAGCAGGCCTCTCGATTCACAATCTGGGCCAAGGGCCGCAAAGGTTGTGGCTACCAGAAGAAGCGATAGAACAGCAACGAGTGGCACCTTCACGGACTTCTCTTGCGACGTTCGAAAGGTCTCCATGACACGCTTCACATCGGCCGCCGGTTGGGGAGTGCAGGGCACCTCGTCGACACCTTCCCGGGTCCTGCGGCAGTCTTCCTCGATCCTCTGCTTCAAGAAATCCCAGCCATGATCGCTTAATGCCCACTGTTTCCAGCGGAGCAACTCCTGCAAGGCAGCAATCTGTTCCTGCTCCTTCCAACGTGAACCAGAGAGAAGATCCTGCTGGCGCAGGAAGAGCATGACCAGCTGGTCCGTATTCGGCATTGAATCTGGATTCAATCGGCGCTCGCAAAGCAAGGCCTTGGTCGTCGAATCAAGAGCCGATCGAGGTCCAGTGATCATGTCTCAGCGATGGTTGCCTGGGTCGCCCCTGGAATTCCTTCACCATCGCCGTGGAAGGTCACCTGCTGGATCCCCCATTCGAGGGATTTTCACCAGCTCGGGCTGATGCCTGAAAGCGAAGGGCCCTCTGTTACAGAATCCCGGAGTCCTGCATGGCAGCTTCCAGGCTGATCAGACCAGCAGCGATCGACCTGACGACAGCCTTGGTTCGATTGTCCACCCCAAGCTTCTGGTAGATGTGCTTGACGTGGGTCTTCACCGTTTCAGGACTCACCACCAGACGTTTGCTGATCTGCTGGTCAGTCAGCCCGAGCATCAAGCCATTCAACACGTTGCGTTCTCGCTCTGTCAGGGGCTCCACGGGTTGATGGTGAACACCTTGTGTCTGAAGCTCCTGCGCGACGATCTTCGGGTAGTAGATGCCGCCTCCAGCGATCACCCGCAGGGCCGGCATGAACCGCCCCGACTCGAAGCAAATACCGTCACAGCCTCTTGCCAGTGCCTCGCGCACCAGATGAGGATGGGAGTCGTCAGCAACGAGCAGGGTCTTGATGGAACTGTCGATGGCCTCTGCTCGAGCCACAAGGGAAAGCCCTGTACCCTGCTGCAGCTGCTGACTGGCCACAAGCAGGGTTGGTCTGTGCTGACGCACGAGCTCAAAGGCTTCGTCCTCACCGGTAGCGGCACCGACAAGACTCCTTTGAACTGGCGTGATGCACATGAAAGCTCCCAGCCACTTCATGTGCTCCAGGCAGGCCACAGTTCTGTGGGCGGCCAGCAACTCCCCGAGCTCCTCGACGAGGGCTGGGATGGTGGGGATCAGCTCCGTCAGGTCCATAGCATGCTGGAGATCTGCTCAATATCGCCTGGGCTTCCAGGGCACAGAGTCCCAATTTGAAGCAAGACTAGATGTTGTTTGCCACCAGGTGTAAGCCTGTCTGCAGCTTCGCGAGCCACTGTTGGAGGTCGAGGCCAGCCAGACCCGAGTGGCACGGGTGGCCCTTCTCGTTCAGCAGGCGAGCCTGCAACAGCCGACTGCGAGCAGCTGAGGCTTGGCAGTCCATTCAAGCCCAGACGGTGGGTAGCCGTGACGAACGTTCTGATCGGCACCTAGAGCAACCCATTACGTCGCCTCAGGGTGAAGCACCAGTGCCTGAGCTCCGGGCACAGAACCGAGGAAGCCGCTTGGTAAGCATTGCTGCGGTGCAAGGCAGCTCGTTACATGGTCACCATGGCAGCCAAGGATTGTTCGTGAAAACGCCTGGATGTGCAGGGAGCTAAGCGTTTCAAATCAGGGAGGTTGCCACACCTCCGGCGATGGTCAGGATTCCATCTTTGAAGTTGAAGAGTCCTCCATCAACGCCTCCGATCCTCTCGAAACTTTTGGTCTTCATGACTCGTCCGTCGCCGACAAAGCCGATACGACCACGATCAAGCCGGTAGACACCATCACCCAAAAGGACCTTATCACTACCACGGCCTCCCAGAAAGACACCCACAACGCTCCGATTTCCCTTGCCACTCTCAGAAACAAATCCAATCAAGGTGTCATTACCGCGCCCAAGAGAGGCCTTGCCTTGGCCAGAAAACCCACCAACGAAGGCATCCAAGACATCGTTGCCATCTCCAGTGGCGATAAGACCAGAGTTCCGGATACCGAAGACAGCACCAGCCCCCGTCACAACATCACGTCCAGATCCTGTTTTCAGCGAGCCATCATTGGCGATGCCAAACAAATAACCATCCCCCCTGACTACATCAGCCCCAGAACGCGTCTCAATGACGCCATCAATGTTATTGGAGATGCCCGAATACACCGAAGACTCGCCGACTACGCTGTCGTCTCCGTCCCCTGTAATGATCTCTCCACCTGCATTCACGATCCCGCTTTTAGTCCATTCCTCCTCAGCCTGCTCCCTGGGATAATTGTTATCAGCCACGCCAAGGATCTCATCGTCACCTAAACCCGACCGTATTGAGCCATGATTAAGGATACCCCCTCTACCATAGGCCCTGATTGTGTCGTTGCCTGGTCCCGCATTGATTTCACCCCAGTTTGCAATACTGCGAGGGCCGGCCACAGAATCAGGGGGATTCGTGCCTTCCAGTAAATCATTTCCTCGTCCAGCGGAGATGATGCCACCGTTGCAGATGCCACACCCCATAGCGTTGCCTCTGATGATGTCATTCCCTCTAAGAGCATCAACCTTGCGCACCCCGAGCACCCAGCCATTGACCAGGGATTCGGCCGTGTCGCTTTGCGGCGTAAATGGAAACTGAGCTAAATTGGCCATGGCCAGTCACCCTCCTCTCCTCACCATCAGCTTAGAAACACCCAAACAAGTCCCCACCCAGAGGCCATAGATTGGGACAGTTCGCAGCAGAATTTAATGGGCTTCTGTGTAGGAGAAGGGACTAGACAGAATGCCCTCGGTGTCCAGTCACTCCTGGCCTCTGCAGTGCCGAACAGTCGAGGCACCCCAGGTTGCTACGGCTGATCAGGGAGCATGAGGCCGACTCGGCGCGGACTACCCACCGCATGACCTGAAGCCGATCCGTCGGGTGCTCTGGGCCAGGCCGCAGAACAGCAGACGCCTGAGCCCACCTGCTGCCAGGTGATCGGCCATCCTGGGCGCTGTGACGGTGTCGGCAACCACGTTGAACCCAAGGCCGCGATCTCAGCAGCAGTCAGCCGTTCCTTCCAGGCTTCCTGGGCTGGGCAGCTGGGTGGCCATGGGCCTCGGGCTTGTGCTGTTCGGCTGCGCGGGAGTGGGCGGACATGCGGACTCCGATGCCCAGCGGGCACGCGATGTGGGGCGCCGCTATGGGATCTTCCAGGCAAGCCAATTCCCCGAGGTGCCCGACCTGCTGGTGGAGGACGTACAGCAGCACCGCGCGGAGGGCAAAGCCATCGTGCTGGTGGATGTGCGGGAACCACGGGAGCGGGCGGTGTCCACCCTGCCCGGGGCAATCAGCGTGGAGCAGTTCGAGCGGCAGAAGGAGAGATACCGCTCCAGCCTGGTGGTGCCCTACTGCACCATCGGACTACGCAGCGGCCTCTACGGGCGTCAGTTGATCCAGCAGGGATTCCGCACCCGCAATCTGAAGGGAAGCGTGCTGGCCTGGGCCCATGCCGGACTGGCGTTGGAACACGGGGGGCGAGCCACCCGTCGCGTCCACGTCTACAGCCGTGGGTGGAATCTCCTGCCCAGGGGCTATGAGGCGGTGTACGACTGAATTTCGACTGCAGACCTCGAGCCGAAGGGGTCTGAACGATCTGCTCCAGTGTGGCTGGAGAGGTCAGCTGGTTCAGCTCCGAAAGCGATCAGCTCCTCTGACTGGGGTTTGACAGCGTGCGTTGGAGCCGGCTGGGAGTGAGATGATCTGGGGCCATACCGATGGCAACGCAGGGGTTCCCCGCCGATCACAAGGACAAAGCGACGGGCTGATCCAGATCCGGTGCTCACGGGGTGGACGTGTTGTACAGACGCGCCACTTCAATAGAACGACGCAGCTCTGCCATCCTGAGCAGACGCTGGTAGGTCTCAAGTGGTAGTTCATCGCGGGCCACCTGCTGAAAGAACCACGCCAGATCGGGCAGCCAGTTGTGGATCAGGGTGTCCTTGGGCTCTTCCATCAGTGGCGGATGCAGCTGTGGGTCCCGCTGTGCGTCCCATTGATGCTGTGGCGCGTCCCACCCCAGCCGGGCCTTGACTTCCCTGAAGAGTTCTGTGAGGTCGGACTCCTTTTCCACTGCACTGGCCAGCAGGGGCCATGCATGGGACGTGCCCGTTCGCTTGATCTGCTCTTCGACTTCGATGCGCTGAGCCTTGGCATCCGCAACTGCCCAACCAAGCTCTCCGTACAGCACCATCAGTTGCTTCTCCGGCAGAGCGGCCAAGATGGAAGCACTGACGGTGCGGTTGAGCTTCTTGCTCTCATACACAAGAGGCTCAGTACAAGGGGAGGCGGCTTGCCCAGAGGGTTGGTCCTTCGGCATGTGTTCCGTTCGAGTCATAGCGGCCGGCCCTGGCAGAAGTTGGCATCGGGTCGGATCAACAGGGCCTGGGGAGGCTGAAGAAATCGATGCACACGCGGTGAGACGTCGTTCATCTATCGCTGTGATCCTAGGCTTGGCCATGGGGCCGCGCAGCTCCGTGGTGTCGGCGCGACTGGCGGATTACCTCCGAAGAAGCAGGGTTGGTGCCCGGGGCATTCTGGGAACTCCTGTGGAACAAGCAGACGAGGTAACAGGCTCAGGAGGTGGGACGCAGGATGGATCCGGGTCGATGACGCAGCGGCCGCAGCGCCTGGTGGGTCATCGGCATCTGGCGAGGCGAGGTCGATCGCATCGGCAGGGATGACTCCCAGGTGATCAGGGCACCAATCACGAACTCTTGGAGGTTGTGTGCAGCAGGCCCCACCCCTATCCCCCAGGGTGGGCCAAGCCTGAGCAGCAGGGCCATGACGAGCGACAAGGCGCTCTCAAATCGTGAGCACGATCAGGCCCGGGAGCTGATGGGGAGGCCAAGTGGGCAGGGTCGGGGTGCTGCTGAGGAGCTCGGCTGCTGCGGCTGAATTCACCAGGCCGCCAGGCGAGCGGGGGGTGGCAGGGTCTCGTGACGGCGGGCCCAGGGCCAGCGAACAGCGACAAGATCTGGGTCCGACAGCTGGGCTGCTGCCCATGCGTGGCTGGCACCCCCAGGGATCAGGTGGCACAGTCTGGGGAGCATGGGACGAGGAAGGAGCGTGGGCTGGGGGTAGGGGGGAGAGCACCTCAACGCCCACCGAGCGCCTCAGAGAGCTGAAAGCTCTGACAGCTTCAATCCAACGATCCAACATGAGCATCAGTCCTCGCGGAATCACCAACCCGAAGTTCGCCAAGAATCTCTGGAATTTTTCTGGAAGAGATGGGGTCGTTGAGTATTGGATCAGCCGCAAAGGGAAAGGAAGACGCCAGTCAGTCTCGGGGGAAGAGGCAGGCTTCTTGCGAGAGAACTTTCGCTTTCTTGATCAACTCACAGGGCTTAGCTTCGTTGAACAGAAAAGTCGATCAAAAGCAGATATTCGCATCACAAGTCGAAAAAGAATCAGAAACTTCGACGGGCTTACAGTAAGGCGCAATGGCTGGTTTGATGTTTACTGGCAAAACAAGTCTGGAGGACAGATAACAGACCTCGAGAAATGGACCATTCGGCACGAGATTGGCCATGCCATTGGGCTGGACCACCCCTTCGGCAATGGCGCCAATCTCAAATACAACACTGATGACACCATCATGTCGTACATATGGACAGGCAGCACCGACTACACCTCATCGGACAGAGCCGCACTGACGGCACTGTGGGGAGGATGATCCTCAAGGAAGTCCCTCAAGGCAAGTGGAATCCATGCCACAGTTATCATCAGGGATACTGCTCCGACGGCACGGAACGAATGCGTAAAACTTCGTGAGGCCATTGGCGGCTGAGGGGTCTCAAGGCGCCAAGCAGGGGGGGGGGGGAAGGACGTTTCGGCAACAGCCTTGTCCCAGCAGCAGCACCGGGCGAACCGCCTGCCGACGGTACCTCCATGGATTCAGGGAAAGCTCGAAGCGGCGACAGCTCCCCCAGCCTGGCGGAAGAGCTGCGATCGAGCTCATGGGCCCTGACACCAACCTGCAACGGAGCATCACCTCCAGAGCACGCGGTTCTGTGTGCCGGAGCCGGTGGAGATCAACGCGATCCTCGCTGCTGAGGGGAGCCCCAGGGAGCTGCGCCACCTTGATGCAGAAGAGGCACTTGCGGAGCTGGCGCACATCGGGGTCTGCACCCTGGTGCGCTCTGACCAGGCGTCAGGTGAAGGTGGGTGTGCTCATGAATGGGCCGTGTGATGGTCATGGCGTACCCCGTAGCGCAATGGCATCAGAATGGCGGAACCCCCTCTAGGCTGATACAAGCCGATTGAGATCCATGCCGCCGCTTCATGCCCTGCATCGACCAATTCTGAAGCTGATTGGCCTGCTTGCAGCTGCTCTGTCTGTCCTGCTGATCAATGTCACCGCGGCCTACGCCATGGTTCTCGAAATGCAGCTCACCGTTGCACCTCAGGACAGGGCAAGATTGGAAACATCGATGGCTGAGATTCACGACTTCTTTGAGCAGCAGCCTGGCTTCGTCAGAGCTGAGCTGAGTGAGGCCCCGGGTGGTGGCTACCACCTGGAGGAGGAATGGTCGAGTTTGATGAGCTATCAGGAGGCCATCCAGCAACCCGCCTTCAAAGAGCTCGTCGATGCGGTGCCGGGCTCCAGCAATTGGCGTGCCGAATCGCTGATGAACTGACGGGGCCAGCACGGGCGGGATGGAAGCCGCCCCGGCGCATGCCAAGCCACGGCAGCGTGAAGTGTATTGGGTGATTAGAGCTGGCAAACAAAAAGCAGACGTGGAGGGGTAGGGGGCGGATGGGGCCGTTGCCGGCAACCCTGACCCGACTACTTGCTGAGTGCCTTCCAGATCCACCAGAGAACCAGAACCAACAGAACCCAGGGGACAAGGGCCCTGAAGACCAGCAGTGTCAGCAGAATGACCGTCGCGGAAACAGCGGTTCGCTTGGTTAGCGCTTTTGCCTCATCGGTCATGTAGCGCCAACGAGGAACCAGGGGCATCGGGAGCATTCCATTGACCGCCAATTCAGCCTACCGCCAGGAGCTGGGGCGGAACAGCTGAACCGGACGAATCGGCGGACATCCAGGGATCGGGCAGGTGGAACAAATCGGGGGTGGTCAGGGAGCTTGGATCGGCTGGACCAGAGAGGATCCCCGCTCTCCTCTCCATAGCGCTGGCCGTGACCCGTGACGGCAGGCCGCACGGGGCAGGCGCGATCAACCTGGTCCTGAAGGCCCGCCCCCTGGCGAGCCAGGCGCTCACCCTCCCGGGTGTAGAAGGGAACGCCGCGCTGGCTTCGGTACAGCACAGGCTGTGTGCGCTGCAGCTCCTGTTCGGCCAGCTCCCGGCAGCGGATGTAGGCCGCGTAGTCCAGCGTTGCAGCGCTGGGCGGTGCCGTCTCCAGGGCGTTGGCTGCCGAGGCCAGCACCTCCTCCCGCGGGCACAGTCGCTGCCGGACCCGATGCAGCAGGGCAATCTCCGCCTGCATCGCTTCGCGGAGCACCTGGTCGCGACGGTCGCGGAGAGCGTGGCAGTCGGAGGTGGGCAACGCCGCGCCCATCAGCAGGGCAGCGACGGGCAGCAGCGGCCAGGGGGGGATCCGGGGAGGCATCAGGAGCACTCAGGGAGAAGCTGGCCTGAACCCGCTGGAGACCGAAGCGCTCAGCGCACGGCTTGTGGGAAGCAGGCCGAAGTGCACAACAGGACTGCACAAGAAAAGGCTCAAAAGGATGGCCGCCCAGTGCTGCATGTGCGAGAGTCTGCGCAGACAGATCCGAGTAGAGATGGCTGGTCAGAGTGATAAGAGCGAGACTACATCACTGTTGACTGATTCAGCCCATGGGCCCGCTACGCCCACTCAGCCGCCAACGCACAGCAGCCAAAGGGGCATGGGAGATGGGCCTGAATCCAAGCCAGGGGATCCGCCGCGCCACTCCGGTCCCCTGGCGCGCCTCGATCCAAGGCGCATCAGCCGAAGTATCCGATTTCAACTGACCGGCCGGATTCTCCTGGCCTTGGTTCCCTTCCTGGGCCTGAGCTATGTTCTGGCCAATTATTATGTTTCAAGAGGTCTCACACGTGTTGCCGAGGAACGGCTGGAAACGGAAGCAAGGCTGATTTCCAATGGAATCCGCGAATGGGGACAGGAGACCAACTTCAGCCTGGCTGTACTGAGCAAAGCCATCGCCGAAGATGTGAGCAACCGCAGGGTTGAAAAGCTGCAAACGGTGGTGGATGCCCTGGGGGAAAGCTATCCATATCGTCACTGGGCCGTGTTCTCGGCGGGTCCATCACCCAAACTGCTGGCCGGCAGTGACGAGATCACCAAGCGAGCGGAAATCAAGGCCAAGGTGGAAGAAAGCCTGCAGGGGCGAGAGTCGTTTGAAAAGGTCATGCGAGGGGAATATAGCTATACGGTCGAAAGGTTCTTCCACGGGAAGACCGTATGCATGACCACCGGCTACCCGATTTATTCGACGCCTTCAGGATCCACTGGTTCAACTCCGACTACCGAGGCACCTGTTGGGGCGATTTACTCCTGCCTGCCACTGCAATTCCTCTCGGATGAGGCGGGCCTGAAGCAGGTGCTCACGGACAGCCAGTCGGTGATCTCAGGGGCAAAGGGAACGCAGCAGGCCCTGGACGAGATCGGCACATCGCGAACGATTGACAGCTCGTTCATGCTGATCAGCAAGACCGGAGACATCATCTACCCCGTTACAACGGATGCCAGCAAGGTCTTTTCAAAGCAGGACTATCTGAAAGGAGTCTGGGCGCCCCTGTTTCTCCAGCCGAAGTGGCCGCCCTACATCACGTCTGGAAAGGTCGAATCAGTGCTGGATCACGTGACGATCAACGGCCAGCCCTATTTTGTGAGCATCAACAATGCTGATGAGACATGGACTGCGGTGATGGTCCTGAATCAGCACGTGGTCTTTGCTGAGCGGGACCGGCTGATGCATCTGCTGGCGGCCCTGGGGATGGGTGGCCTGCTGCTTTCCTGCGTGGTCATCTATCAGCAGTGCGATCGCATCATCAAACCGTTAAGAAAAGCAGAAGCAGCCCTGCAATTGATCAGTGACGGCAATTTTGAGACCAGAATTGAACATGATCGTGATGATGAGCTTGGCGTATTACTGGATAACGTGAACCGCACGTCCAGCCAGCTCAAGATCTTCCTCGCCGAGGAGAAGAAGGGAGCCGTGACCCGCAGACAACTGCAGACCGCACGCGAGATTCAGAAAGACTTTCTGATCAAAAAGATCCCCGAGCCTGAAGGGATGGAAATCCAGGCTGTGTCGTATCCAGCCCAGGAGATTGGCGCCGACTGGTATGACGGGATATCCATCAACAATGTGACCTATCTCGTTGTCGCCGATGTCTGCGACAAGGGAATTCCATCAGCGCTTTACATGTCGGTCTTCCGCTCGCTGCTGCGCTACAGCCTGTTGCGGGAGCACGACAGTTCAGATCCCAAGACCATCATGTTGGAGACGATGAAGGAAGTGAACGACTACATGGCCAGGAACCACCAGGATTCGATGATGTTCGCCACCGTCTTTCTGGCGGCGCTCTGTCCGAGTCGGAGGGAATTCCACTACGTCTCGGCGGGCCATGAACCGTGCATCATTCAGCGGGGAGCTGAGCAGATTCTGCTGGAGGCTACCGGGCCAGCCGTGGGGATCTTCACGACCGCCAGCTACACCGCGGGTTCGGTGGACCTGAGGGGGGGTGAGTATCTGGTTGCCTACAGCGACGGGCTGGTCGACGCCCACTCACCCACAGGCGAGGGTTGGGGCCGCCCAGCGCTGCTGAACCATCTGCAGACCATCAGCCCACAGGATCTATCAGCCATGGGCTTGCTGAGCTCACTGGTGGAAACGGTGAACCAGCACACCAGCGGCACCGAACCCTTCGACGACCTCACCCTGATGGTGGTGCATGTCCAGGAGGCTGCCCAGGCGTCCTGAAGTCAGGCAACACTGCGCAGGCCTGGATCAGAGGCCCACACGGCATGGATTCATGCCCACCAATCCACCGGGCAGCACAGGGACAGCTGTGGCATGTCCCAGGCTTGGCCACAACAAACGCGCGCGCAAAGAGCTGGAGCTCGACCTGAGCAGCCCCATCCACTAGAGACGTAAGAAGTTTTACCCATCAGCCCAAAGCTTAAGAAATACCGAACAAGATGAGTTGGTAAGACTACCTAGGAAGCAATACATAGGCCACTTATCTGTAAAGAACGGTGTGCCGGTCGTGCATCTGTCACAAGCCCGCCTAGACCAAAGGTATGTAGCGGATGACACACCATGGCTTCATCCAACGGCAGCGCCGGCCGCAAAGGGCCTTTTGGCGCTCTCGAGCCCAACTCCCCCCTGGGCACCAGCCACTGGCCCAGCTTCCGTGCCGGACTGCTCCAGTGGATGACCAGCCGGGGACAGGCGGCTGAGCATCTGGACGAGCATCTGCCGCTCGAGCAGCCGCATCAACCTCCACCCGAGCAAGCAGCACAGCGAACCGGCAGCAGTCCTGTGGCTGCGCCACTGCTGGACAGTGACGCCTGGAGCAGCTTCCGGGATGACCTGCTGAGCTCACTCGGCGAAAGACTCCACGGGAAAGGAGTGTCCAAGGACAAGGTCGATGAGCACTACGTAGGTGAGCGCCCGGATGGGCCCCCTGCCTCAGACGACGAGGGCGCTCTGCAGAGCATGGAATCGGCGGGGCTGACCGCCGCAGGGGATGGCCCGACGGTGAGCACCGACAAGGCCGACTACAAGCCGGGCGAGGAGGTGACGATCACGGCCTCAGGCTTCTCGAGCGGTGCCACGGTGCAGTTCTCCCTGGCGGATGATCCCGCCGATCCGGGCGCCGACGGCGATGCCGACGACTACGGCAGCTTCCTGGTGACCGATGGCGGCGCCGGCGATCTGGACGGAATGGTCAACGGCACGGTGGTGACCAGCTGGACGGTGCCCAGCGATGACGACGGCAGTGGCAGCGGCCCTCCTGATGCGCTCAATGCCACGGTGGATCTGAGTGCCCAGGCGGTGGAGGCCGGCCCGGACGGCGAGTTCGGCACGGCCGACGACCTAGCCATGGGTCCGATGGCCACCACAAGCTTCACCGACAGCACCACGCTTTCGCCGGGTAGCAGCACCGTCTACGACGAGACAGCAGGGCTGCAGAACGCCATCACCAACGCCCCCGATCCAGATAACAACAATGCGCCCAGTCAGCTAGACAACGACATTCTGCTGACACAGCTACCTGGTGGTTTCTCCAGTCTGCTCACTGGACTGCGCGCTTTCAACACCAACCCAGCGAATGGGTATGTCACGGGTGCCGCATTGAGCGGCTACACGGGAGCCAACAACAACTCGGGGTCCAACGCCGTCAATATCACGACAGATGGCGCAATCAATAACCTGGCATTCACCTATGCCGGCAGCACAGCATTCGATGCCTACGCCGACACTCCAACAGACGGGAAGCCAAGTGGACTCACAACAATTGACGATGAAGACGTCTACCTGTTCCGCTCTGCAAGCGATGACAATATCGTTCTGGGCTATGACACCAGTGGCCAACTGGTATTAGGCCTGTACCTAGAGCCCAGTACTGGGGGAGCAAAGATCTGGTCGGTTTTCTACGAAGCCATCAAACATACTTCCCCGAGCTCAGACGACAATGTTGAGAGTATCGACAATCTTTATGTCAGCGTCTACACCGCTAGCGACTTTGACCTCGACACCCTTGCGGCCGGACAGAACAACTGGAACGCCTTTGGGGACGCCACCCATCAGATCATCGTCATTGCGGATGAAGCCTGGACGCATGGACAGACCATCAACACCAGCCATGGCGGCGGTAGTACAACCATCGCCAACACAAACCAGCTGATTGAGGGAATTGATCCCGGCAAGGACACCGACGGAGAAGCGGTGGTCTTCACCTTTGCCCAGAACTCTCCGGGACTGCTGACGGCCGACAAGAGCACCTTCACAGGGATCACTCCAACAGCCTTGTTCGGCGCCAATCAAGTCAGTTGGTCCATCTCCCAAACCCAAGGTGGAGGGGACTATGCCGTTGCCACGATCAAAGCTCTCTATACGGATCCAACAGCGCTGCAGTTAGGAGATGAATTCGCCAAGGATGTCGACAGGATCGAGTCTCCCAATGACGATCTCACCAGAACAATCACCGAGGTAACCATCACCGACGGGAAGGGGAATGTCCTCCTAACCGCAACGGGTGGCATCGACGCCTCCACATCCCGCACGATTGGCAAGGGCGGAAACCAGAAGACATTCACACTTGAGATTGACTTCCAGGGAGATATTGTCGAAATCACTGGGCTTCAGGCCAAAGACCAGATTACCTACTTCACCCCGCAGGACTCCAATCGTACAGTACTCCAGAACACAGGTATTTCAGGAGAGACGCTGGATTGGGATATTGGCGGATTCAATATTCTCGATGCCGGTGTCTTTTCGCAACAGGTAACAGTCCAAGTGGAAGATGACGGGCCCGGCACCATGGCCGCCGAGGCAGATGCCATCGTCGAGGATGAGGAAATCTCCCCGGGCATCGACGAGGCCAACGATGCCGGTGGTGGCGTCGACTACGGCAGCGTCGTCAACGGCGATGTCTCCGACAACGGCAGCTGGGGCGCCGATGAGTTCGACGAACTGACCCAGGTCCAGATCTCCGGCCAATCCCCCGTCGCTCTCACAGGCAGCTCCGTCACCCTCCACTGGGCCCAGGACGGCAGCTACCAGGGCACCGATGACACCGATGCCGCCGCCTCCCTGCTCGTCAACGCCGACGGCTCCTACACCTACACACTCATCGATAACCTCCTCCTCGGCGTCGACGACCAGGGCGAGCAGATCGACACCCTCGCCAGCGTCACCTTCACAGGCAAGGACAACGACGGTGATCTCGCCACCATCGCCCTCACACTCAAGGACAAGGACGACATCCCCGGTGTCATGGACGCCGAGGCCGTTGCGATTGTCGAGGATGAGGAAATCTCCCCGGGCATCGACGAGGCCAACGATGCCGGTGGTGGCGTCGACTACGGCAGCGTCGTCAGCGGCGATGTCTCCGACAACGGCAACTGGGGCGCCGACGAGTTCGACGAACTGACCCAGGTCCAGGTCTCTGGACAGTCCGCTGTCGCCGTTCCCACAGGCAGTTCCGTCACCCTCTACTGGAACCAGACCGGTACGTACCAGGGAACGAGCAACGTGGATGCGGCGGCCTCGCTGCTGGTGAACGCCGACGGCAGCTACACGTACACGCTGCTGGACAACCTGCTGTTGGGCGTGGATGTGCAGGGTGAACAGATCAACACCCTGGCGACGGTGACGTTCACCGGCAAGGACAACGACGGAGATCTGGCGACGATCAATCTGACGCTGCAGGACAAGGACGACATCCCCGGTGTCATGGACGCCGAGGCCGTTGCGATTGTCGAGGATGAGGAAATCTCCCCGGGCATCGACGAGGCCAACGATGCCGGTGGTGGCGTCGACTACGGCAGCGTCGTCAGCGGCGATGTCTCCGACAACGGCAACTGGGGCGCCGACGAGTTCGACGAACTGACCCAGGTCCAGGTCTCTGGACAGTCCGCTGTCGCCGTTCCCACAGGCAGTTCCGTCACCCTCTACTGGAACCAGACCGGTACGTACCAGGGAACGAGCAACGTGGATGCGGCGGCCTCGCTGCTGGTGAACGCCGACGGCAGCTACACGTACACGCTGCTGGACAACCTGCTGTTGGGCGTGGATGTGCAGGGTGAACAGATCAACACCCTGGCGACGGTGACGTTCACCGGCAAGGACAACGACGGAGATCTGGCGACGATCAATCTGACGCTGCAGGACAAGGACGACATCCCCGAGATCGACATAGCTCCCGTTCCAGATACAGACCCAACAATCGGAACAGGCCTCTGGACCTATTCAGGGGCATTTGAGTACTCCATTGGGGCCGACAATAGAAGCTCTTATTCTGCCTTGAATAGCGATTTCGCCAATCTGTCTCTATCTGGCGATGCCAACGGTGAGGACAATCCGGTAAGCAATCCGAGCATTACCTGGAACTCCGAAGACGCCACTACAGCCGTCTTTGACGTGAGTTTCGGCTACGATCACGACAGGGATGCGAACACGCCAGATCAGACAGTCACTGGGACTTTGACATTTTACAAGGCCGACAACGCTAACGTAGACCTCAGAAACACCTATACGCTTGCATTTGATGCACTCACTACGATCCAAGATTTTACATTGAGCGGCGGGACGGGATATGACTCGTACCCCTTGAACGAGCTTGATCCTCACAACGGCCCTCAACCCGTTGCGACTGGGGAGCTGGGGAAGGATTTCTGGATCCAGATCACAGGATTCAACTCCCCACTCTATGCCGTAGACCCAGAGGAAACAGGAGATCCGGCCACCATCGTGGACAACAAGGCATATCTAGCTGGCGAGCTGATTACTGGCGACCAAGACAGTGTCACCCTTTCCAGCACGGCTTTGGGGGTTTCGGGCAACACCATCCAAGCGGGAGAAGCCGCGAACATCCGTTTCTACTCAGACAATACTTTTGGATATACTGACCTCTCTCTACCGGGAGCCCCAACTGCAGAGGAGAAGTACATCAGCGACTTCTGGATCAAGTTTGACTTGTTTGAAACCGAGGTCGACGATCTGATTATAAACCTCGAATTGGTTGATCGCACTGATTCATCTATCACAACCACGCGAGCAATCTACGTGGATCAGGGCGACTTATTCGAAAATGACGACTACGCCAGCCTTGAGGGAACGCGCTATGAGGAACTCGTAACCAACGATCCCGCCGACCCAAGCGACGCCTATTTGGACAACAACGACGCCCTGCTGATCATCGAGAGCAATGACTACAACATTGCAGCTGACGACGATTGGCTCATCAAGTCCATTCAGATCCTCAACAGCGATGATGGCCTAAGCGGCTCGGCCATCAACCTCAATCCCGATGTCGGCACGGGGACTGTCGGAGCAAGCAGCTATAGTAGTGAGCCTGTCGATGGATTGGTGGGGCCAGGCAACACCATTGAGGAGGACAACAGCACAGGCCCGATCAAGATCATCGACGCCGGATTCAGCAGCACGGAAACAACACCCCCCTCGCTTGACCTGGACATCACATTCAATGTGGTGGATGCAGACGGAGACCTGACAGCCGAGCAGACCATTGCAGTCGACTATCCACCTCCTGAGTCTCTCCTCGCGCCAACCACAACAACACTCTCAACCACCCAGCTGCTCAGCACGGAAGACCCGCTCACCGGCAACGCCATCACCCTGAAAACCACCACGGAAACCAAGAGCAGTACCTCCAGCACCCCAACCGATCCCATCACCGGCCTGGCCAGCACGGGAGGCACCACCACCCCAACCGACACCACCACGTCGGCACCCATCACCGCTACGGATCCCACCAGTACCGATCCGCTCTCCCCATCCCCCAGTCAGGAGACCGAGCCCCTGATCAGCGGCAGCGATCCCACAAACACCGAACCCCTCAACGATCCCGCCGCCCTCACCTCCTCCACCCTCACCAGCTCCCCGCCGACCTCCTACACAACCGACCCCTTCACCACCACCTACGACCCCATGAGTTCCGGCATGGAGCAACTACTCAGCTGACTCCACAACCACAATCAGCAACCCGCAGGGCTGACGGCAACGTCAGCCCTTTTTCATGGCCAGCAGCACAGCCCCGCTCAGTCCTCCCAGGTCTTGAGCAGCCACAGCAGTTCGCCGGCATCCCAGCCGCAGCGATCGAAGTTCCGCACCGCCAGCGCGTCGTCCGCCGCCAGCAGCCGCTGGGCGTAGTGCTTCACGATCGCGGCCGGCCTGAGCTCAAAGCCCGCCTCGGCGGCCGCCTCACTCACCGCAGCTGCCGTGGTGGCCAGCCGCAGCGTGCGCTGCAGGGTTTCGTCCTGGCGCACCCGCTCCACGAACGCCTCGATCGAATCCGCCACCGAGCCTGCTCTGAGAATCTTCCGGAAAGCTAGGCAACGCGCCAGCTCCGAGCCACGCCACGCCCCAGCCCAGCCCAGCCCCGAGCAGAATCCCCCGATGGAGCTGCATGCCGATCGCACCCAGCGGGTCGCCCTGGGCACCACCACCCTCCCCTGGACCCCCTCGCCCCTGCCCGGGGTGGAGCGGCGCCTGCTCGATCGCCTCGGCGGCGAAGTGGCCCGGGCCACCTCAATCGTGCGCTACGCCCCCGGCAGCCGCTTCGATCGGCACAGCCATGGCGGCGGCGAGGAGATCCTCGTGCTCGAGGGCACCTTCTCCGATGAGCACGGCGACCACCCGGCCGGCACCTACCTGCGCAACCCGGCCGGCAGCAGCCATGCCCCGTTCAGCAGCGGCGGCTGCACGATCCTGGTGAAGCTGCACCAGATGCACCCCGCCGATCAGCAGACCGTGGTGCTCGACACCCGCCGCGGCGGCTGGGTGCCGGGCCTGGTGCCGGGGCTGTCGGTGCTGCCGCTGCATGCCTTCGGCTCGGAACATGTGGCCCTGGTGCGCTGGGCGCCCGGCACGGTGTTCCAGCCCCACGGCCACCCCGGCGGCGAGGAGATCTATGTGCTCGAGGGGGTGTTCCAGGACGAGCAGGGCACCTACCCGGCCGGCAGCTGGCTGCGCAATCCCCCCGGCAGCGCTCACCGTCCCTGGAGTGAGGCGGGCTGCACGATCTGGGTCAAGACCGGCCACCTGCCCTCCACCCTCGGGCCGGACGGCACACCCGGAGGCCCGCCCGAGGGTTGAGGCGTGCAGCGCATCCAGGGCTCGACCTGGAACGGGGCGTAGGGGGAAGCGGAGACAGCCATGACACGAGAACCAGTACGCCTGTACTAGCCGCGGCGCTGGGGCCTGTCAACTCCCTGCTCACCCGGCGCCAGGCCGCTGGCCGGTGTCCAGCCAGGCCGCGAGACTCGCTCCGCCAGCCCGATGCCCCCATGGAGGATCTCGACGCCTTTCTGCGCTGGCAGGCCGGACCCCTGCTCGAGAGCCGCCTGCGCAGCGCCTACGCCGAGTGGCTGGTGCATCGCGCCCTCGGCCGCGACCCGGGCGACCATCGGCGCGGTGACGGGCTGCTGAGCCTCGAAGGCGGCAGGCGCAGCCTGGCGGTGTCCTCGGCCGCCTTCCTCACGGCCCCCCACCAGGACACCCCGGCTGCGGTCAGCTTTTCACTCGAGCAGCGGGAGGCCCACCGGGACATCACCGCCTGGGTGTTCTGCCTGCTGGCGGAGCAGGATCCGCTCCGGGTCGCTCCGCAGGATCCGAACCAGTGGCGCTTCTGGGTGGTCCCCAGCCAGCGGCTGCACCCCGACCGACGCTCGATCGGCCTGCAGCCGCTGCGCCGGGCGTTCGGCGATGGCCACGGCTACGGGGCCTTGCCGCAGCTGCTCGCCTCCTGCAGCATGGGCGTCCGCTGACAGTCGTGACCAAACCATGACTGGCTGTCAATCCGGCGCAACAGTCCGTTACGTTGTGAGTTGTCCGACGGCCCATCACCCCAACGTCCCCGGATTCAGTCCCTCCTCCGCCAGGGCTAATCCGTTCACCCTTCAGCCAACTGCGCCATGAACCTCGAACAAGGCCAGATGGTCCGGCTCGAAACCAGCCCCGACCATGCCTACCAGGTGCTCAGCATCGACCAGGACTCCGACAGTTGCTGGGTGCGTCGCTGGCCCCTCTCCCGGAACGGCTCCCCGGCCTTCGCCGTGTCCCTCCAGCAGGTGAGCGCCATGGATCTGGCCCCGTCCTGATCCCTGCGGCCCATCTCCACTACCCCAGAACACCAGGAGATAACCCGATGATCCCGATCCGCTTCATGATCACGTCCCGCCTGCTCAACTGCGCGGTGCGCTTCGCCCTGATCGGCGCCTGCCTGGCCAGCCTGAGCGAACTGGTGGCCCACGCGGTGCTCTGATCCGGCAACGCCCTGAGCCGGCCAGCGGGAATGGGCACAACGACCTATTGGCGCCGCTGCCGGCGCCAATCTAGAAAATAAAGAGAACCTTAAGAATGTCGATGGTACGAGCCACTGCCGGCGATCTCCACCTCATCTACCTGGATCACCGACCCTTCGCGAGCTGCCTGGATCGTCACTCCGCCGTCCTGCTGCTCCAGCGCCTGCTGACCACCCATCACTCCCGCCGGGTCCATCTGCTGAAGGCCTGACCCCAGGCTCGCTCACGAGCCGGGCGATCTGGTGCTCCCGCCCACTGCTCTGGGCCAGCAGCAGGGCCTGTCCGGCCCGCCCCAGCAGATCCTCGATCCGCCGATCCGCTGGGGTCAGCTCCGTCAGCCCCCCACTCGCGTAGAGCCCCTCACCGCTGCTGGTGAAGACGCCGCTCAGATCGGCGATCGTTGAGCGCACCGCCTCGGCCCGCTCCATGGCCGCCTCCGGGTCGGTGTTCACCATCAGCATGGCGAACTGATCATCCCGCAGCCGCCCGACCAGATCCTGGGGACGGCGCTGCGACCGGCAGACCTCGGCCACATCGCGGAGCACCTGATCACCCGCCTGATGCCCCCAGCGGTTGTTGATCCTGCTGAACTGATCGATGTCGATCAACAGCAGCGCCATCGGCAGGCCGCCCTCCAGGGCACGGTTCACCTCCCGCTGGCCCTGCTCCAGGAAACTCGTCCTGTTCGCCAGACCCGTCAGCGGACAGAGCCGCATCCCGCGGCGCAGGTCCAGTTCACGCACCACCAGATCGGCAAGATCCTGCAGCAGCTTCACCTGCGATGAGCTGAAGTTGCGCGGCACCCGGTCGATGACGCAGAGGGTGCCGAGGTTGTGCCCCTCCGGCGAGGCCAGCGGAGCGCCGGCATAGAAGCGAATCCCGGGCTCATCCACCACCAGGGGGTTGTTGCAGAAGCGGGGGTCGTTGCGGGCATCCGTCACCACCATCGGCTCCCCGCCGACGATCGCGTGGGCACAGAACGCCGCCTCGCGCGGGGTCTCGCTGACCTCCAGACCATGACGGGCCAGAAACCACTGGCGGTTCTTGTCGATCAGGGAAATCAGGGCGATCGGCGTTTCCAGCACCGTGGAGGCCAGCCGAACCAACCGGTCGAAATGGGCATCGCCGGGATGGTCCAGCACCCCGAAGCCCTCCAGATCCCGCTGCCGGTCCTGTTCATCGCGGGGCAGGGGGTAGTCGGGATACACCTTGCTCTCCTCCTGCAGGCTTCACCCTAGGGCGCTCGGTCCGCCCCTCCAGGGCCGATCCGGCAGGGGGGGCCAGGGTGTTTGAGCGCTCCGGAGGCAAGCAGGGATCCTGTCCTGGCGCCCGGTCGACTCCGCGCAGCCAGGTGCCCTGGAGGGTCCCGCCCCGGTTGTGCACGGGGGCTTGACTCTCCAGTCCACTGGACCACCCCATAGGTTGAACCATGCCTCACCGCGCTGAGGGCCCCCTGATGAGCGTCCCGTCCCCTGCCGGCCCGGCCTGCTGCCACGGCGCCGGATCGGAGCCTGCCCTGGTGGCCTCGGCCGCGGAGATGGAACGGGAGCTCGCCCGGGAACGCACCCTGCTGCGCCGCCGGCTGAGCGTGGCGGCGGTGCTCACGCTGCTGGTGATGCTCTCCAGCCTCCCCCACATGCTCGGGCGCCATTCCCTGCCGCTGCTGCCGCCCTGGTTCACCAGCCCCTGGACCCAGCTGCTGCTCACCACGCCGGTGCTGTTCTGGTGCGGGCAGGAGTTCTTCAGCGGTGCCGCCTCGGCCTTCCGCCGCCACAGCGCCGACATGAACACCCTGGTGGCCGCCGGCACCGGCATCGCCTGGCTCACCTCCCTGGTGGCCACCCTCGCCCCGCAGCTGCTCACGGCCGAGGGCCTGCCGGCCGACGTCTACTACGAAACCGCCGCGGTGATCCTCACCCTGGTGCTGCTGGGCCGGCTGCTGGAGGCCAGGGCCCGCGGCCAGACCTCCGAGGCGATCCGGCGGCTGCTGCAGCTCCAGCCCCCCACGGCCCGGGTGCTGCGAGGCGGGGTGCCCCAGGAGATCCCGGTGGCGCTGGTGGCGGTGGGGGATCTGGTGCAGGTGCGCCCCGGCGAGAAGCTGCCCGTCGACGGGGTGGTGGTGGAGGGGAGCTCCTGGGTGGAGGAATCGATGCTCAGCGGCGAACCCACCCCGGTCGCCAAGGGGCCCGGGGACACCGTGATCGGCGCCTCGCTCAACCGCAGCGGCAGCTTCACCTTCCGCGTCAGCCAGGTGGGCGCCGACACGGTGCTGGCTCAGATCGTGGAGCTGGTGCGCCAGGCCCAGAGCTCCCGCACCCGGGTGCAGCGGCTGGCCGACCAGGTGGTGGGCTGGTTCGTGCCGGCGGTGATCGCCCTGGCCATCGCCGCCTTCGTGGTGTGGTTCCTGGTGAGTGGCAACGCCGTGCTGGCGATGCTGTTCCTGGTGAGCGTGCTGGTGATCGCCTGCCCCTGCGCCCTCGGCCTGGCGACGCCCACCTCGATCATGGTGGCCTCGGGCAAGGGGGCGGAGAACGGCCTGATCTTCCGCAGCGCCGAGGCCCTCGAAACCGCCGGTGGGCTGCGCACGCTCGTGCTCGACAAGACCGGCACCCTCACCCGCGGCCAGCCGGCCGTGACCGATTTCGAGCGCCTGCCTGGCGGGCGGCTGGCGGCACCGGAGCTGCTGGCAGCCGTGGCGGCCCTGGAGGAGCGCTCGGAGCATCCGCTGGCCGAGGCGATCGTGCGCTACCTGCGCCCCCAGCTCCCCGAGCCCCCGCTGGCCGCCGTGGAAGGCTTCGAGGCGCTGGCCGGCCGGGGCATCCGGGGCCGCAGCGGCAGCCACGAGCTGCTGGTGGGAAGCCCCCGCTGGTTCAGCGAGCTCGGCCTCGACGTCACGCCCCTCGAGCCCCTGGTGGCCCGGCTGGAGGCCGCCGCCTGCAGCGTGGCGGCCGTGGCGGTGGACGGGCGGATCGAGGCCTGTTTCGGCATCGCCGATCCGCTCAAACCGGATGCCGCCGCCGCCGTGGCCGCCCTGCGGCGGCTGGGGCTCCAGGTGGTGCTGCTCAGCGGCGATGCCCGCCGCACCGCCGAGGTGGTGGGCGCCCAGCTGGGCCTGGATCGGGTGATCGCCGAGGTGCGCCCCGCCGACAAGGCCGCGGTGATCCGCGACCTGCAGGCCCGCGGCGAGGGCCCGGTGGCGATGGTGGGCGATGGGCTCAACGACGCCCCCGCCCTGGCTCAGGCCGATGTGGGCCTGGCCATGGGCACCGGCACCGACGTGGCGATCGCCGCCAGCGACATCACCTTGATCTCCGGCCAGCTGGCCGGGGTGCCGGCGGCGATCGAGCTCAGCCGCCACGCCATGGCCAACATCCGTCAGAACCTGGTGTTCGCCTTTGCCTACAACGTGGCCGGCATCCCGATCGCCGCCGGCCTGCTGTTCCCGCTCACCGGCTGGCTGCTCAGCCCCATGCTCGCCGGCGCCGCCATGGCGTTCAGTTCCGTGTCCGTGGTGAGCAACGCCCTGCGGCTGCGCCGCTTCCGGCCCACGCCCCTGCCCACTGCCGCCCGCCGATGACCTGCTGCCTGCCCGCCGCCGCCCTGACGAGGGCCGAACCGCTCTGGCGCACGATCGAGCAGCCCCTGGCCTTGCGGCTGGCGGTGGCCGCCGCCGGCCTGCTGCTGATCGCGGCGGAACTGTGGTGGTTCCTCGGCCGCCACGGCGAGGCCGCCCCGGCGGCAACCGGCGCAGGCGGGTGGCAGGAGGTGACCATCACCGTCGATGGGGGCTACAGCCCCTCGCGGGTGCGGCTGCAGGCCGGGCGACCGGTGAGGCTGATCTTCGATCGGCGCGATCCCAGCAGCTGCGTGGCCCGGGTGATCGTGCCCGACTTCCAACGCAGCCTCGATCTGCCCCTCGACGCCCGCACCAGCCTCGAGTTGCCGCCGATGGAGCCCGGCGTCTACCCCTTCCACTGCGGCATGGCCATGGTGCGGGGCAGCCTGGAGGTGGAGGCCTAGAGGTGAACGCCTAGGGGGCGAACAGGGCGTCGTACTGGTGGTACGCGGGCTTGCGCAGGCCCTCGACGGCCAGCATCCGGCGCAGGGCGATGATCTCGCCGCGCTGGGCCACGATCACCCCCCGCGCAAACCGGCGGAGGGTGGGGTTGGTGCTCTTGGCGAGGGCGTCATGGGCCATCTGCAGCGCCATGCCGTGGTGGTGCAGCATCCCCTCGAGGAACCACACCACCCGGTTGTCGCGGGTGGGGCCATCGCCGAGCATCCGCATCGCCTCGATCTCCGAGCGGCTCATGCGGGTGAGCCCATCAAGGCTGTCCGGGTCGCCGCCGGGAGCCAGGCTGACCGGGTGGACCGGCGCCTGGGGATACCAGGCCTTGCGCCAGAGCCCCATGGCCCGGATCTCCTGGGCCTGCTCACGCCAGATCGTGCTGGCCAGGGCCCCCACGCCGGGCTCACCGATGCCGAAGACGAACTCACCCATGCGCAGGGCACCGGTGTGGTGCTGCACCATCGCGTCGATGAAGCGCAGGTCGTAGGTGGCCCCGGCCGGCCCCAGGTCGTGGCTGGCGTGGTCGTGCTGATGGTCGTGGTCGTGATCCTGCTCGCCCCGGGCCTGGACGGGGCCATCGCCCTGCTCCCCCTGCCGATGCTCCCCGTGCCGATGGCCCGCGTGGGGGTCCACCGCAGCCAGGGCCGGAGCGGCGAGCAGGGCCGTGAGGGCAAGGGCGGAGAGCCCGCAGCGCCGCAGGGCCGGGAACGCGGAACGGGACATCAACAGACAGGAACGGCAGGCCCGCACAAGCTATGGGCTCCAGTCAGGTGGAGAGTCAAGCCCCCGCCAGCCGCCAGCCCCTCTCGCATGGCAGGCGCCCGCGGCAGACGCCACACGAGCGGCACCTGAGAAGCCGTGTTACGGTTCGTTACATCACGTAAAGATTCGCCATGACCAGCAGCGCCGCCCAGCTCAAGGCCCAACCCAGCACCCCCTCCAAATCCACCCGTGCCGTCCACGTGGAGCAGCTGCGCCGGGTGGAGCTGTTCAACGGCCGCGCCGCCATGCTCGGCCTGCTGATCGGCGTGGTGGTGGAGGGGCTGACGGGCTTCAGCATCCTCCACCAGATCGGCCTGGGCCCCCTGGTGGATGGCTATGCCGCCTGCCACACCAACCTGCTGCCGTTCTGCCTCTGATCCGGCCCGCCGGCCCCCCCGCGACCTGACCCGATCCTGCGCCGTGATCCGCTCCATCGTCATTGACCTGGCCTCCACCGTGCTGGGGCTCCCCCTTCGCCAGATCGGCCTGGCCCTGGGATTCGCCCGGGCGCTGCTGCCGGTGGCCTGAGCCGGGCCGCGGGCGCGGGCGCGGGATCAGGCTCAGGCCACCTCCGGGGCCCAGCCGCTGCGGCGGTGCAGCTCCTGGGTCCAACCCGCACAGCGCCGGGTGATGTGCTCGCCATGGGCGATCAGGCCCTGATGGAGATGGCAGGCGAGCAGGGGAATGCCGCCAGGCCCTGGATGGTGCCGGAAGAAATGGCAGGTCAGACAGACGCAGCGGCTGCGGCTGGCGACCAGCCGCTCGGCCCCGAGGGCGGGCCACTCCTCGATCGGCTCGAGGCGGGAGGGCTGGATGGAGGCGAGGGCAAGGGGGACCATGGCGACCACGGAGGTGATACACCTGTACTAGCGCAGAATGGCGCTGGCGTCACCTCCTCCCTGGCCGTTTTCAGCCCTGTTTGGGCCCGATCGGGTCACACACCATCCGTCGCACGCCGGCTCCCCTTGGTACGGCAGCTGAGCTACCGGCGTGAGGTCATGCACGTTGGCTGTTTGGCCACCGGTTGTGGCCACCTGGCTGTTAGGCCACCATGCAGTCCATCAGCACATAGGACTCGGGGTGAGGCCGGGCCCGTCGCCCGCGGGAGCTCACGGCAGCGTCCACAGCCGCACCTTCACGTCCGGTTCATGGCTGCCCCCCACCAGCCAGTGACCATCGGGGGAAAGCCCGGCCAGGCTGATCCCTTGGTTGTACCGGGAGAGGCGCTGGAGCAGGGTTCCCTGGCGGCTCCAGATCTGGATCTCGTCCAGGGTCTGCACCTGCAGGGTGGTGCCGTCGCTGCTGAACCGCACCGCCTCCGGCGGGGAGGGCGGCAGGTCGCCGGCCTGGGGATCCGCCAGCACCAGCAGCTGGGCTCCCTGCAGGGACCAGAGCGCCGGCCTGCCCTCCATCGGCGCCACCAGCAGCAGCGTGCCATCGGGGGATAGATCGGCCCGAGGTGCGTCGGTTCCCGCAACAAGGCCGGTGGGGAAGGAGCGGATCAGCGTTCCCTCCAGCCGCCAGTGGTTCACCCGGCCATCGCCACTCACCGCCACGAAGGATTGCCCATCGGGGTGATAGGCAAGGAACCGGATGTTTCCATCCCCTTGATCCGCCGCATCGGCAGACGTGATCGGAAAGCCGCGAAAGGTGTGCCTCAGTTTTCCATCCACTCCCCACAGCTGCGCCAGACCCCGTGGAAATCCGATCACAACGGACTGACCATCCGGAGCCAGGGCCATGGCACTCGGGACCATGAAGGCATCGGCCTCGCCGCCGACCATACCTTTCGCATAGCTGGTGCTGACGAGCAGAGCGCCGCTGGCAGACCGCACCTCCAGGTGATCGACCCCGACAATCACCAGTGTCTGTCCATCTGCTGACAGGTAGCCGCCATCGGGGGGGGAGCTGGCCTCTCCGGAGAAGGTCGGTGTGCCGATCACCAGCAGACGTCCGTCGGGCCGGCCCGCGATGATCGTCTCAGCGGGTAAAAGCTCCAGGCGGCGGTTGGTCAGATCGAGCCGACCCAGCCGGTTGGCGCAGGTGAACAGGAACCCGCCGCCACCGGCCAGGTAGCCCAACCCGTCGTAGGCCAACCGCCCGGAGCTGGGCTCGGGGTTGGCGCACGCTGGAATCGGTTCGCCTACAGGCTCAAGGGCCAGCACCCGCTCGCCGACCGCCAACCAGCAGCTCAGGGCCAGCAAGGCTGCGGTCAGTCCCCATGGCAGCCCCGAGAAAGCAGCCCGTGGCCGTCCGCTGCCACGCAGCAGCTGATCTCCTTCGCTGGGCCTGAGCGGACGATTCGCCGGAATCCGCTCTTCGTTCAAAACGCAGGAGAACAGAGGGCCATGGCGCTGCTGCCGGCCTCGCATCAACGACCATGCGGATGGCCCATTCTCGCAGAGGTTTCGGTGCCATTCTGCGAACGCTCAACGATTCAGTCCCACCAATTCAGTGGCCCAGACTGGTCGGTGACCGCCACTCCCAGCTGGTCGCACGCCGATGGAAGAGCAGCAGCCCCTGCCAGCGGGGCCGATCCGGCTCGATCTGCCGGCCGGCGTTCACCAGCTCTGCAGCTGCGGCCGCAGTCGCCACGGCTGGTTCTGTGATGGCGCCCACCTCGGCACGGGCCGTATCTCCCACGAACTGCGGTTGGAGCAGCCCACCACAGTGACGCTGTGCGGCTGCGGCCGCTCCCACCACTACCCCCTCTGCGACGGCAGCCACACCCGGCAGGCCCGGCGCGGCTGGTGGCGTGGCTGGTGGCCTGGCCGAAGGGCGCCGGCGTGAGCGCCATGGCCCCGCTGCTGGCCGGCCTGGCCCTGGTGGTGGTGCTGGATCTGCTGGTGTTCGGGCTGCTGCTGCCCTCGCTGCTGATCCGGGGCGTGCTGGCGCCGCTCAACCCGGGCGTGATCTTCTGCGGCACGGGAGCGCGCAAGCGGCTGGCACTCACCATCGACGACGGCCCCAGCGGCCCCGGCTCCCAGGCCCTGCTGGAGCTGCTGGAGGAGCTGCAGGTGCCGGCCACCTTCTTCCTGATCGGCTCCCATCTGGAGCGGGATCCGGCCTTCCCGCGCCGGGCGCTGCAGCAGGGCCACAGCCTCGGCAACCACCTCTGGCGCGATGAGCGCTCCGCTGCCCTGGAGGAGGCCGTCTTCCTGCAGCAGCTCCGCGACACCGAACGGAGCGTGGAGCGGGCCGCCTGCCCCGAATCGGTGACCTGGCGGTGGTGCCGCCCCGGCCAGGGCTGGTTCCACAACCGCATGCTGGCGTGGCTGGCGGGGCGCCGCTACCGGCTGGTGCTGGGCTCGATCTTCCCGTGGGACACCCTGAAGCCGCCCCTGGGATTCGTGCGCTGGTTCGTGCTCGCCAACGCCCACCCCGGCGGCATCCTGGTGCTGCACGACACCCCGGCCCTGAACGGCCGCACCCGCCAGGCCCTGCAGCGGATCATCCCCGCGCTGCGGCGCCGGGGTTACAGCTTCGTGCCACTGGCGGAGCTGCTCGATCCGGGCTCCTGAAGGGCCGCCCACCAGCGCTCCACCACCGCGGGGCTGCCGTACCAGCTGGTGCCGAAGGCACCGCCATGGGCCACGCCGGGCAGCACCAGGGGGGTGGAGCCCTCCAGCAGGGCCGAGGCCACCGGCACCAGGCCATCGCCGCGGTCGTGGGGATCGCCGGTGCTGTTGCGGTAGGCCGTGGGCGCCAGGCGCTGGGCCATCGGGCTGGCTTCGGCCAGGTCCAGATCCCCCGCCACCGACACGTAGCGCACCCGATCGGCGAAGGGGCAGCCCGGCAGGCGCCGCTGCACCATCTGGCGCAGCACCGTGGCCTTGAGGGCCGTGTGGGGACTGCCCAGCATCACCAGCGCGCTCGCCAGGGCCTTGCCGTCGTAGCGGCGGCCCTGGAAGGGGGCGTCATCCAGGAACAGCCGCAGCATGATGCCGCCGGAGCTGTGGCCGATCAGGGTCACCTGGCCGGTGGGCGACTGGCTGGCCAGCTCGCGGGCGGCGGTGGCGACGCGATCGAGGATGCGGGCCCAGGCGAAGGCGAACACCGTGAGCAGCCATTCCGGCTTGCCCACCGGCACCAGCCGCACCGGCTGGCCGCTCAGCTGCTCCAGCCGCTGGAGCATCGGTGCATAGGCCTCGGGGCTGATCAGGAAGCCGCCGAGGACCAGGATCGGTTGGCAGGGCATGGAACGCAACGCAGCAACGGGGTGATCAGGGCGCCTGGATCCACCAACGCCAGGCACTGATCCCGGCCACAGCCAGGCAGGGCAGCAGGAACACCAGGTCGTCGGCCTGCAGCGGGGTGGAGGAGAGGGTGACGATCACCAGGCCACTGCTCAGGGCCAGCAACGCCAGAGCCAGCGCCCCTGCCCGCCGCAGACTCGGCACAAAGCCCATCACCACAAGAGCCAGCCACAGCAGCGGCAGCCCATAGATCCCCCAGACCAGAAACCCGTTCAGATGGTGGAGGGCCGTTTCGAGGAGGGCGAACAGCCCCTTGGAGCGGGCCAGATCGCCGATGACCAGAAACAGCAGCGCCAGCGCCACATAGGGCAGCACAAGGATGCAGCCGAAGCCATGCAGCACGGCCGGGATGACCCTCGCACCCCCGGGGGACCCGGACGGTGACGGGGGAGGCCTCATTCGGCGATCCGCACCGGCTCGGTGCAGAACCTGGTGCCGGCGATCGAGCCCGCGGGCAGGTAGCTCCAGGCTGGATCGGCGCCGAAGTTGTAGACCTCCTGGCCGGCCCGCGACAGCCGGAACAGCGTCCAGCTGTCGCGCTCGCAGCTGAGCCCGATCACCGCCCGCCCCCCCGCCAGGGGCTGGGCGGCGGCGGCCACGGGCAGAGCCAGCAGGATCGCCTGCGGCGCCAGCTGGCGAAGGCCGGAAGCACCGTTCATCGGGAACCATCCACTTCCCTCCAGCGTGACAGTCGGACCCACGCGCCCCGAGGCCACCAGTCAGCTCACCGGGCTCGGCGACTGTGCCGCGCATGAGCGCCCCGGGCCGGAGTCCGCCGACTCCTGCAAAGGATTCGGCAGGGGAACACGCTGCAAATAGGTGTCCTGCAGAATATACATTCGCCTCACATCCTGGTAGCGGCCACCACTGAAGAACTCCTGAACGAAGTAGCCCTCTTCCGCGAAGCCACAGTCTTCGTAAAGATGAATCGCCTTCTGGTTCTCAATGGCCACCACGAGATAGACCTTATGGAGATTCATGATGTTGAAGGCATAATCCAACGCCCTGCCGATCAGCTCCCTGGCGAAGCCCTTACCCTGATGGACGGGATCAATGATGATCTGGAATTCAGCCCGGCGGTGAATGTAGTCGATTTCAATCAGCTCAACCAGCCCGATGAGCTGCTCCAGGCTGTCTTCAGCGATGAACCGCCGTTCAGCATTGTCGTGAATATGCCTGCTGTAGAGCTCCTCCAACTCATCAAAGGATTCATAGGGCTCCTCGAACCAGTAGGACATGATGTTTCGATTGTTGTTCAAGCGATGAACAAATCGAAGATCCTTCCGTTCCAGAGCACGTAGCAGGAGCGTCATGCCCATGAGGTTGATGCAACCAGCGTGGAAACAATCATGGCACCATGCTGTAGCGATCAGACTGGTTGAGCCCCCTGCTTCGCCCTGGGAAGGCCTCAAACAGCGCCCGGTGCAGCCTGAGGCCGCACTCCGCTTCGCGGGTCGGGTAGGAACGCATCCAGGCGGCAGCGCCAGCATTGCCCAGAAGAATGAGGCGCATGCGGGTGCGTCTGCAGCGTGTGGTGGAGATGCCACCATGTCTCAGACTGGCGCTGACATACCGAGAAACGTCGAGAGTCGTCGAACGATGTCTTCGACTTCCCTCCTGGACCACGAGGAGCCCGATCGCAGCTTGTGCCCATCAGACATCTGAATCATCAGGGCGTAGCTAGGCGCTCCATCGGTCCAGTCGTGCTTCTCAACCCACAGACGTGCAATCTCTCTGAGTCGGAATTGAAGGGTGCGCCTCGGGACAATGGGAGCGCCAGCCGAGTATGTGAAGACGCCATCATCCTTGTCGAACCTGAGCATGGAATTCAGGCTTGCCATTGCAGCCCAGAACAGCAGCGCACTGACGGCAACAGCCCCCAGCGAAATGACAGCCGCAAACAGAAAGAACACATTGAAGTAGCTGCTCCAGTTGGGCCGGATAACCAGCTCGTATGGCGCCAGCAAGGGGAAGAAAGCCAACACGAACGACAAGCACCGTTGACCAGCCGGCACATGGGAGTGGATCTCGATAGCGCTGATCCCTTGATGAACGCTGAACACCGCGGTGGCGAGCTGACAACAGGTAACGAAGGATTCAGATCATGAAGCCGGGTGATCCGAATGGATGCTCAGGTGTGGTTGGCCACCAGGGTGTTCATGCCAGCAGCTGAGCCCTCGGACCTGTAGGCGGCACCGCTGTCGCGGAGCAGCTGATGGCAGCCGATCCCCCACCTGGCGGAACAGCGCCAGCTGCCTCCTCTCGACACAGCCATCAACCAGGGGACCTGCCGCGACCCGGTCTCCTGGCCCACTCAGCGGACCATGTCGGAGCTGGGCTCGGAGGGCCGCTGGCCGCCCTGCAGCAGCCGGATGCCCGTGCTGTCCTGCAGCTGCTTCAGCAGGGTGGCCAGCGAGAGGTTCACCTGCCCCTGACGCTCGCCGATCAGGGTCACCTCCTCGACCTCGATGTCCCCGACCGTGCCGCTGAGCATGGTGAGCAGGGGTTCAAGCTTCTGCAGCAGGAACAGACGCTTGGCATCGTCGCCGGATCGCTTCAGCGACTGCACCAGTTCGCGCAGACCCTCGGCCTGGGAGCGCCCCTGCTCCACGATGGTGGCGGCCTGCCCCTTGGCCTCGGCGACCATCGTCTGGCATTCCGATTCGGCCGGGGCGATCACGTCAGCCTCCAGCTGCTGGATCACCTGTTTGATCCGCTCCTCCTGCATCGGCAGCTCCGCCTCGGCCCTGGCCAGTTCGGCTCCGACCTCGGCTTCCACTTCCGCCACCATGGCGTCGCGGCGGGTGAGGGCATCCGTGATCCGCTTCTGGGCGTTGGCGGTGGCGATGGCCAGCTCCTTGTCGAGTCGACGCAGGGAGGTGATGCGCTCGTTTTCGGCCTGCTTCACGGCCGATTGGGAGGCCGCCTCGGCCTCGGCGATGCGGGAATCCCGTCGCAGCTCCACCAGCTGCTTGCGACCGATGGAGTCGAGGTAGCGCACATCATCGGAGATGTTCTGGATCTGGAGGGTGTCGAGCACCAGCCCAAGCCGCTGCAGATCGTCCTCCGCTTCCTCCAGCAGCGTTCGAGCGAAGGTCACCTTGTCTTCATTGAGCTGCTCTGGCGTGAGGCTGGCCATCACCCCGCGGAGATTGCCCTCGAGCGTCTCCTTGGCAATGTGGCGGATCTGATCCTGCGACTTGCCGATCAACCGCTCGATGGCGTTGTGAATGCCTGGTTCCTCTCCAGAGATCTTGATGTTGGCCACCCCAGCCACGTTGAGGGGAATGCCGCCCTTCGAGTAGGCGTTGTCCACCTTGAGGTCGATGATCATGTTGCTGAGGTCGAGGCGCATGACCTCTTCCAGCACGGGAATGCGGATGGCACTGCCGCCCCGCACCGTTCGGTAACCCACGGCGCTGCCGCTGCCGGTGCGACGGCGCAGACCGGCAAGGATCAGAACCTCACTGGGCTGGCAGATGAAATACAGCCGACTCAGCAGCACATAGAAAGCCCCCAGACCGGCAAGACCGGAAAGACCGATGGCGAAAAAGATCATGAGTTGCTGGCGGAGGACCGGAGTGTCCCCAGCAGATCAATGCCGAGGATCTCGTGAACCTGCTCAAAGAACTGACGCACGACGACGTGATTGAGCGCCACCAGACTGGCGAGGCTGGTGGCGTCATTGCCGTCAATGGCGGTGATGCGCTTGAGATGCAGCTGACCCGGGAGCCGGGCCGCCTGCTGCAGCACCATCTCGATCTGCTGCAGCAGGAACACCAGTTCGGCCGTGCTGCCGGCTTCATTCCAGACGTCGGTGAGCAGATCGTTCACCAGGGCGCTGGCCTTGACGTCTTCCGCCGTGGCGGAGGCACGGCCTCGGGCCCGCAGCTCCTCGGCCTTCTGGCGGGCCTGGGCCGGCAGCACCGCCTCGGCCCTGAGGCGCAGCCGTTCCAGCTCCGCCCGCACCTTCTGCAGCTGCTGCTCCGCGCGGGCGCGGGCCTCCAGCTCGGCCGCCTGGGTGCGCTCCTCTTCGGAGCGGGCCGTCTTCTCCATCAGGGCCACTTTCGTGCGCACCGCATTGCCCTTCTCCAGCACCGCCGTGGCGGTCTGTGTGCGCATCACCTCGGCCACCTCCTCCATCTCCGCTTCGATGCGCTCCGCCTGGCCGATCGCCTCCGCTTCGGCGATCTCGGCATCGCGCACGATCTGGGCAATGCGGCGGCGGCTGATCGAGTTGAGGTAGTCGACGTCGTCGGAGACGCTCTGAATCTTGAGGGTGTCCAGCTGCAGGCCCAGCCGCCGGAGATCTTCGCCGACGTCGTCGGCGATCTGCTCGGCAAAACGCAGCCGGTCCTCGTTCACCTGCTCGGGGGTGAGCTGGGCGAGCACGCTGCGCAGGTTGCCTTCCAGGTTTTCCTTGGCCACCTGCACGATCTCGCTGGGATCGCGGCCCAGAAACCGCTCGATCGCGTTGTTGCGCACCTCGGGGTCGGTGCTCACCTTGACGTTGGCGATCGCCTGGATGTTCAGCGGTGTGCCCCCCTTCGAGTAGGCGTTGCTGACTTCAACCAGCACCGGCAGCAATGTGACATCCATGCGCCGAGCTGTCTCCAGAACGGGCTTGACGAAGGTCCAGCCACCATTGGCCACAACCCGATAACCCTTGCTGCCCTCGCCCCTGTCAGGGCTTCTGGAGCCCGTCACCACCAGCATTTCATGGGGTCTGCAGATGCGGATCATCCATTTGCTGATGATCGTCAGGGCGATCAGTCCGACGAAGATCCCAGAGCTGGCACCGAGAATCAGGCCAAGCTGAGGGTCACGGTTGTTGACGGGCAGAGGTGGTGGGTAAGACTGCAGGAACAGGGCGTTTGTTGCCATCTGAGCTGGTTCTCCCGGCCTCTGCCGGTGTAGCAGGCATGGTTTGGCGCTGAAGGCTTGTACTGGCTTTCTTCATTTTTGTAGAGTTCTTCAGTTGGGCGGCCCGAGTGAACTTCTTGACAGGAGACAACTTCTTTACAGATCGTCTGCACGGATGACTGTCAGGGTGTGCCCCTCGTTGCTCAGCACGATCACGCGTTCGTTGAGGGCCAGGGGCTCGGAGGTGCTCACAGCCGGGCGGCGGATCAAGGTGCCCCTCACGCTGACCTCCACGAACCCCCGCTGGCGTGGATCCATCGGCAGCGTCACCCGACCCTCGCAGCCGATGAGATCTTCGCTGGAGACCAGGCTGTTGACACGGCGGCCGCCCAGGAGCTGCAGGGTGCGACTGGCCGCGAAACCCAGCAGCAGACCCGTGCTCGCGGCCACCAGCAGCGACAGGGTCGGGGCCAGCTGAGGATCAATCAGGCTGATCAGCAGTCCGCAGAGGCCGAAGCCGGCCATCCCGAACGACCAGAACGGCGTACTCAGCAGGATGCTGAAGGGCCCACCCATACCGTCACCACCATCGAGATCAGCGTCGGCTCCTGAAGCAATCGCGAGCACGATCAGCAGGCTCCCGGCAAGGAAGCAGAACAGGTAGGTGATCACCATGGCCGTGAGCGACGAGCGGGTCGGGGAGCACCCAGGTCTCCATTTTCCCAATGCTCCGTCCGGATGCCGGCGACTCGGTCCTCCCTGGCGTTCGCCGCCGCCGGCGGCACGGCAGGGCGCCCCCCACACCCGTGACACAAAGCCTTTCAAGGCTTACGGTGCAAAGGGAGAAGCATCAGGTGCTCAGATGCGACGACTGACGAGTCAGCTGCGTGGCGATTTCCTCCCTATTTTGCTGATCTTGCTTTTCCTGGCATCACTCAATTGGAGCTTGATGCTGCTCAGGAGTAAAGAGTCAGAGCAGATCAGTGCAGGAGACAGACTTGCCATCAAAGAGGACGCGACGGCACAGGAGCAACAACCAGAAGTGAATGCCGAAAGCGCGGATTCCGGCATTAAGACAATACAAGAGAAAGAGCTCATCGACCCCCAGCCAACAACCCCTCCCAATGATCAAGATCGATCGACAGCCACCGACTACTTCGACAGCGGCGTCAGAAGATTTTTCTCGGGAGACAAGGCAGGAGCGATCACAGACTATTCGAACGCCATCGCCAAAAACCCCAGCTTTGCGATGGCTTACTACAATCGAGGAGACGCCAAGAGACACCTTGGCGACTACAAGGGGGCAGTCCAGGATTTCAGCCTAAGCCTCAAGCTACAACCCCGATACGCAGAAGCATGGGGCAACAGAGGGCTGGCAAAGACAAAACTTGGCGATAAACAAGATGGCTGCCAAGATCTCAAGAGGGGTGCCGCATTGGGCTCGAAGATCAGCGAAAGCCTTTATGGCCAGATTTGCTCTGAATGAACCAGATATACTCTAGATGAAATCAGATCTCTGATTCAGATCAGACCAGAAAAAGTCAACATCAAGACAGCCATACAAGTCAGCAGCACAAGAACTTCTGCCCTGGACCATGGGACGTTTCTCTCCACTCCTGCACACCCTGCGCCGCACGCCACCGCTCGTGTTCGCCATGGCCGTGCTGGCCACCGGCCTGGTGGTGGCCAGCAGTGTGCTGGTGAAGGGCCTCCGCCGCGGCAACGACACCATCACCGTGACTGGCTCCAGCACCGAGCGCATCTCCAGCGACTTCGTGGACTGGACGGTGGAGGTTGCCGAGAGCGCGCCCAGCCTGCAGGCCTCCTACCAGCAACTGCAACCGCAGGTGGAGCGCACCCTCGCGTTTCTGCGGCAGCAGGGCATCGCCGCCGAAGCCATCAGCCCCCAGCCGATCAAGTCGGACAAATCCGACGTGCGCGATTCCCGGACCGGCGCCCTGCAGTCCACCACCTTCACCACCCGCCAGCCGATCCGCATCAGCAGCCCCGACGTGGCCAAGGTGGCCGCCGTGGCCCGGCAGATCGGAGCCTTGGTGGGTGAAGGCGTGCCGCTCACCATCAACGATCCCGCCTACACCTACACCAGGCTCCCTGAGAAACGGGTGGACATGCTGGCCAAGGCCACCCGCGATGCCCGCCTGCGCGCCCGCGAGATCGCCCGCCAGGCCGGCTCCCGCATCGGTGTGATCACCCAGGCCGACACCGGCTCCTTCCAGATCACCGTGCCCAACTCCACCGAGATGAGCAGCTACGGCTCCTACGACACGACCACCATCGAGAAGGACATCACCGCCGTGATGGGGGTGACCTTCCGGGTGGAGTAGTGCTCCTTCTGGCAGAAGTGTCAGTGCAGGCGCCCGTCCTCCAGCGACAGGGTGCGATCGGCGATGTCGAGGATGCGGCTGTCGTGGGTCACCAGCAGGATCGTGCAGCCGTGCTCCAGCGCCAGCCGCTGCATCAGCGTCACCACCTCGCGGCCCGAGCGGCTGTCGAGCGCGGCGGTGGGCTCATCGGCCAGCAGCAGCGGCGGCTCCCCCACCAGCGCCCGCGCCACCGCCACCCGCTGCTTCTGTCCCCCCGAGAGCTGGGCGGGCTTCACCTCCAGGTGATCCCCCAGCCCCACGGCCTCGAGGAGGGCCCGGGAGCGACGCTCCATCTCGGCGGCGCTCAGGGTGCCGCGCATCTCCAGCGCCATGCGCACGTTCTGGGTGGCGGTGAGGCTGCGGTGCAGGTTGTGGGCCTGGAAGATGTAGCCGTGCTCGCGCCGGGCCAGGGTGAGCTCCAGGGCGCTGGCGCCCACCAGCTGCCGGCCCAGCACGATCAGCGAGCCCCCCTGGGCCGCCCGCAGCCCGCCGATCAGGGTGAGCAGGGTGGTTTTGCCCGAGCCGGAGGGCCCGGTGAGCAGCACGATCTCCCCGGCCGCCACCTCCAGCGCCACATCGAACAGCACCTGGCGCCGCACCGCCCCCCGGCCGAAGTGGTGGTTGAGCCCCTGGATCGTGATCGCGCTGGCCATGGCGGAGCTCCGGCTCAGAACAGCTCGGCCGGATCGGCCGCCTGCAGCCGCCGGGTGGCGATTGCCCCCGAGGCCAGGCACATCACCAAGGTGAGCACGAACACCACCACCGCCCGCTGCAGCGTCATCGCGATCGGCAGGCTGGTGGCCTTCGCCGCCACCGCGTAGAGCCACAGCGGCATCAGGGCGCCGGGAATGAAGCCGAGCGCCGCCAGGATCAGGGCCTGCTCCACCACCACCAGCAGCAGGTAGCGGTTGCGGAAGCCCATCGCCTTGAAGGTGGCGTACTCCTGCAGATGGGCATTCACATCGGTGGAGAGCACCTGGTACACGATCACCACCCCCACCACGAAGGCCATGGCCGTGCCCAGGCCGAAGATGAAGCCCACCGGGCTGGCCACCCGCCAGTAGTTCTCCTCGAAGGCCACGAAGTCGGCATCGCTGAGCACCTGTACGTCGTCCGGCAGGTGGCGGCGCAGGGCCTCCACCACCGGTGCCGTGGCCTGCCCCGGCGCCAGGGTGAGCAGGCCCACACTCACGCTGGCGGCGCTCACCCGCGGGAAGATCCGCAGGAAGGTCTGGTCACTGGCCATCAAGGTGGCGTCCGCCCCGAACGAGGCCCCCAGCCGGAACAGCCCGCCCACCGTGATCGTGCGCCGCTCGATCTCGCTGGTCACCCGCTCGCCCCGGTCGATCCGGGCGATCGCCTGCTTGTACTGTCCCCGGGCGCCCCGGTCGAACAGCACCGTGTCGGGGAGCTTCAGCAGATCGGCCTGGGCCATCACCTCCGGCAGGCGCAGCACATCGGCATCGGGGTCGAAGCCCAGCACCTGCACCGTGGCGCTGCGCAGGGTCTGGGGATTGCGCCAGGTGACGGTGCGGATGTACAGCCCCTGGGCGTCCGTGACGCCGGGCACATCGAGGGCCTGCAGCAGGCGGCGGCGCGGGAAGGTGGAGAGGTTCTGCAGGTTGAGGGCCCGGGGGCTGATCAGCACCACATCGGCCTTGAAGGAGCGATCCAGGCGGGTGTTGCTGTCATACAGGGCCGCCTGGAAGCCCAGCTGCATGAACATCAGCAGGTCGGCGAAGGCGATGCCGGCCAGGGCCACCAGAAAGCGGCCGCGGTCGTGGCGCAGTTGCAGCCAGCCGAGCGGTGTTCTCATGGGCCGATCACCACCCGCACCTGCAGGTTCGTGAAGCGGGCGGCCAGGGGATTGCTCTCGGGCGTGAGTGGTGCACGAACTTCCACCACCCGGTTGTCGGTGTTGGCGCTGGGATCGGTGTTGATCACGTTCTGGCGCAGCACGATGGCGCCGATCTGCCCCACCCGCCCCTCCAGGGGCTGCTCCAGGGCAGGGCTGGTGATCCGCACCGGCTGGCCCGGCTTCACCCGGGGCAGATCGCTCTCGTACACCTCCGCCACCACCTGCATGCGGCCGACCTGGCCGAGTTGCACGATCCCCCTGGCTCCGGGCGCCTCGCCGGCGCGGGCGAACACCTGCAGCACGGTGCCCGCGATCGGAGCGCGGATCAGGTTGTCATCACGGCTGGCCACGGCCCGCTCCAGGTTGGCCTCGGCCTGCTCGAGGCCGCGCTGGGCCGCCTCCACGTCGAGGTCCACGCCGCCGGTGCCGGCCGTGCTGCGGGCCTGCTGCCGCACCAGCAGGGCCCGGGCCTCCTCGAGCGCGGCGCTCACCGTGTCGAGCGTGAGCTGACGGTTGTCGCGGTCTTCCGCCGACACGGCGCCGCTGGCATACAGGTTCTGGTAGCGCCGCGCCTCGGTGGTCGCCGTGCGCTGCTGGGCCTCGAGCGAGCGCACCTTGGCCAGCTGGCTGGCCTCGCCGCTGCCGGCGTCGGCGCGGGCGATGGCCAGCCGCGAGCGGGCCAGGTTCACCTCGGCGCGGGCGGCGTTCACGGCGGCCTCCAGCTGGGGCTGGTTGTCGAGCACCGCCAGCAGCTGGCCGGCCTTCACCGCCTCGCCCCGCTCCACCAGCAGCTTCAGCAGGGTGGGCTGGCCCGCTCCGCTGGTGGGTGCCGCGATCGTGCGCAGCTCGCTGATCGGCTCCAGCCGCCCCAGGGCCGTGACGGTGCGGATCGGCTGCTGCACGGTGGGCGCTGATGGTGCAGCCGGCCGCTGCAGCAGACCGCGGCCGGCCAGCACCGCCAGGCCCAGCACCAGGGCGCCACCGCCCAGCAGCCACCAGCTGCGCCGCTGCAGGGGTGGCAGGTGCGGCATGCGTGGCAGGCGGGGCATGAGTGGCAGCCGCGGGAACGCCATCGCTCGCCCTCCCAGATGCAGTTACTATACCGTTCAGTTCAGTTTGTGGAGCGGGCCGCGCCATGCCCTCTGCCGTGCCCTCTGCCATGCCCTCTGCCGAGGCGGCCGCCAACGGCGCCCGGGGCCTGCGGACCCTGCGCAAGCGGAATGCGATCCTCGAAGGGGCACGCCGCGAGTTCCTCCGCCACGGCTACGCCGCCACCTCGATGGACCGCGTCGCCAGGGCGGCAGCCGTGTCGAAGGCCACGGTGTACAGCCACTTCTCCGACAAGGAGGCCCTGTTCCGCGCCCTCACCGAACAGCTGGTGGGGGAGCGCCTCAGCGAGCTGTTCGGCGCCTCCCCCCGGGAGGCCCTGCCGAGCGAGCCCGCCGCCGCCCTGCGCGAACTGGCCGCCCGCTGCCTGGCCAGCCGCGAGGGCCAGCCTCCGTTCCTCTCCTTTCTGCGCCTGGTGATCGGCGAGTCGGAGCGCTTCCCCGAGCTGGCCAGAACCTTCGTGGCCCAGCTGGAGCGCACCGGCGTGGCCCAGGTGGTGCACCTGTTCGAAGCCCTGCCGGCCGGCCCTGACGCCGAGATGCGGGCCCGCGTGTTCATGGGCGCCCTGGTGCACCTGATCCTGATGCAGGATCTGCTGCACGGCCGCGAGGTGGCCCCGGTGGACCGCCAGACCTACGCCGCCGTGCTGGTGGACCTGGTGAGCCGGGTGGGGTGAGAGAGCTTGAACGCCTCGGCGACGCCCCTGGAGGGGATGTCAGGGGCCAGCACGAGGGCGAGGGGTCCTGGTGCTTGTTGGCCGTCTTGTTTGTTGGCCGTCTTGTTTGTTGGCGGTCTTGTTTGTTGGCGGTCTTGCTTGCAGGGCACCGACAAAGTACGGCTGCCCTTCCGTGGCAAGGCTGCGATGCTGATCAGACAGGGCTGAATCAGAAAGGTAGCGAAATGAACCAGTGGGTAACGATTGGCACGTTGCGCCTGGAGGCATCAATCAACACCATTTAAAGTTGATAGACAGCAATCCCGCTGGAGGCGCCATGGCTGATACCTGGATGGCTGACACCTGGATGATCCATGGGATGGAGTACACGAACTGCAACTGTGCCTGGGGCTGTCCCTGCCAGTTCAACGCTCCCAGCACCCATGGCCATTGCGAGGCCGTGGCGGGTGGAGTGATCGAGGAAGGTCACTTCAACACCACCGTGCTGGACGGCCTGCGCTGGGTGATGGTGCTCCAGTGGCCCGGTGAGATCGTGCAGGGCAACGGCACCCAGCAGGCGATCATCGATGAGCGGGCCGACCCCGAGCAGAGGGAGGCTCTCCGACGGATCCTGCACGGCGAGGCCACCCGTCCGGGCGCCACGCACTTCTTTGTCTTCAACAGCACGATGACCTCCGTGCTGGAGACACTGCACGCCCCCGTTCACGTGGAGATCGATGTGGGAGCGCGCCGTGGTCGGATCCACGTTCCCGATCTGGTGGACTCCACCGGCACCCCCATCCCCAACCCCTTCGGCGAGGGCGACTTCCAGGCCAGGATCAATCTCCCCAACGGGTTCGAATACACCCAGGCCGAGATCGGTTCAGGCAGCTCGCGCGTGCGGGCCGGAATCACCCTGGATCTGAGTGACAGCTACGGCCAGTTCAATGAACTCCACATGAATCAAGATGGGGTCATCCGCTGAGGTTCAGCTCCGCCTGGCCCGTCGGGACCGCTGGCTCCTCACGGCAGCGCTCATCCTCGTCACCACCTTGGCGTGGGCGGATCTCCTCCACATGGCGGCGACCATGCAGGCACCCATGGCCCCCGAGCCACTGGGGGAGCAGGCCTGGAGTCTCGGCGATGCCGCCGCGATGGTGGCGATGTGGATCGTGATGATGATCGCGATGATGGTGCCTTCAGCAGCGCCGATGGTGCTGCTCTATGGCGCCGTGGCTCGCAAGGCCAGGGATCAGGGCACCGTGCTGGCTCCATCGGTGGTTTTTCTGAGCGGCTACCTGCTGGTCTGGAGCGCCTTTTCAGTGGTCGCCACCCTGCTGCAATGGGGCCTCGATCAGGCTGCGCTGCTCTCCCCGATGCTGGTGCTCAGCAGTCCTTGGATCGGGGGGTCGATTCTGATCGCCGCCGGTTTCTACCAGTTCACCCCGGCCAAGCACGCCTGCCTGGCCCACTGCCGCTCCCCGGTGCATTTCCTCTCGGGGCACTGGCAGCCCGGCTGGTGCGGCGCGGTGCGGATGGGGCTCGAACACGGCCTCTACTGCCTGGGATGCTGCTGGATCCTGATGGCGTTGCTGTTTGTGGGAGGGGTGATGAATCTGGGCCTGATCGCCGCCATCTCGCTGTTCGTACTGGCGGAGAAGTTGCTGCCGTTCGGCGTCTGGGCCGGCCGCCTGGCGGGGGGTGGGGCGATGGTGGCAGGGCTGCTGATGCTGCCCCTGCGTCCCGGTTGAATCCGGATCACGAGAGCAGAGCCCGCAGCTTCCTGCCGCCGCTGCCGGCGAAGCCGTCGCGCTCATAGAACTCCAGGGTGCGGGGGAAGGCCGGCAGGGGCATCCGCCACCTCGGCCAGCGCGATCCGGTGGGTCACGGGGCAATCTCCCGGCACTGCTGGGGGAAGGAGACATCCAGCACCACGCAGCCCTGATCGGTGCGGAACGGGCCATGCACCTCCCCCGGGGGACGGCTGGCGTAGTGCCCAGGGGCTGATCGATCAGGGGCGCGACCGTGGCCGCGTGCTCCTGGGCCAGATCATGGTCGCCGCCGGGCAGCACCACCAGCCGGGCCGATGGAAGCCGCCCAGCCAGCCGCTGCCCCCGATGGCGGAGCCGAATCGCCACCGGTTGCCAGAAGCCGGCGTTGCCGGAGGCGCCGGGGAGCAACAGCAGCTGGGCCGGTGGCCCCGGGGTCATGGCTGCAGAACCAATGGCGTCAGCGCCCCTCGCAGTGCTCCACGGCGCGCAGATAGATCAGCTTGCCGGGCCCGCCCTGGCCCTGGAGCCGGTCCGAGGCCCGCAACCGGATCTGCTCGTCGATGCAGCGGTTGTAGCGGTGATCGCGCACAGCACCGGGCACCATCAGCACCGCGATCGCCACCAGGCTCAGGCTGCTGATCGCCGCCAGCAGGGGATAGGCGTGGGCCCGGATCATTTCCCTGGGGCTCAGCGTCTGTCCTTCGTGGTCGGCCATCGGAATCCGCGTCAATCACCAATCCTGCCCGAGGCCAAGTCCGATCCCGAAGCCGATCCCGAGGCTGCCAGCCCGTCCCGAAGGGGTTCAATCCCGATCGCACAGGACGCTCGCAGAGGACGATCACGCGGGGGGGGGGGGGAACGAGGTTCCCCCTTCGCGCAGCCGGCTCAGACACGCTTGACCAGATTCTCCCGGGAATCTCCGCCGGTCAGGGTGCTGAACATCGCCATCATCTGCTGCAGCAGCTGGTTGGCCTGGGCTTCCTGAACCTCCTGACTCAGGGTGGTGAGTTGGGCGCGGCGGTCATTGACCAGCTGGGCCAGACGTTCCACCAGTCTGGGATTGCCCTCGAGCAGGGGTCGCAGGTCGTTGCGCTCCACCTCGAGCAGCACGCTTTCCTCCGTTGTCCGCACGGTGGCGGTACGGGGTTGGTCCGTGAACACACTCATTTCGCCGAAGATTGTTCCGACACCGAGCTCAGCGACCTTCTTCTCGATGCCGCCCTCCATCAGCTTGATGACCTGAACACGGCCAGTGACGACCTGGAACATCGCAAAACCCTCATCCCCTTCCACCACCACGGCCTCCCCGGCCGCAAAGCGCAGACATCGGGTCAGCGGAGCGATCCGCTCCAACTGTTCGGAACTGAGGTGGCCGAAGAGCACATTCTCCCTGAGCAGATCCACCCGAGCTTCCAGGCCATAACCAGCCGGATCATCGATGGGGGCCGGCAGACGCTTGGGCCGCAGTTCACGAACCGGATAGGGCAGGGTTGTACCCTCCCGCTCCAGCACATACCAGATCTGCGCAAGCAACTGGCCGCGCAGAATATCGAAGCCGTTATCCGTTGGATCTTCCTGCCATACTTCCAGTTCATAGGTGATGGCATGATCCGCATAGGCATACACAAAGGCCGTCGGTTCAGGTTCGGCCAACACCAATGGATGGCGCCGAGCCACCTGCATCAACAGCTCCGTGGCCCGCTCCGGCGGCAGGGTGAGGTCGAGGTTGAGATGAATCTCACGGGCGATCGGGCCAGAGGGCCCGAAGCGTCGGATCTCCGTCGACCACATCCTGCTGTTGGGCATGGTGATCAGGGCACCATGCACGTGCCGAAGGCGGGTACTCATCAGGGTCAACGACACGACCCACCCTTCGATCTCATCACTGACGACGATGAAGTCGCCCTCCTGGAAGGGCGAATCAAGCTGTAGAACAATGCCGGCGAAAAAATCCTTGAGGGATTCCTGAGCAGCCAGGCCAATCACGGCTGTGAGGATGGCAGACGTGGTCACCAGGCCCACCACGTTGATGCGTGCCTGTTCCTGCAGGACAACCACCGTGATCACCCCAGCAATCACCAACAAGCCAAGATCTCGCAGGATCTTGGGTGGGCGTGGCCACCAGGAGAGAATCGTGGGAAATTCCAGCGTCAGCCATACCGACAGCTGCAGATAGGCATAGCTGGCAGTGATCAGCTGCACCGTGTCCAGCCAGGGAAGGACGTCAGGGGGAAACGACTGCTGGCGCAGGATGGTGATGACCAGCCAGCTGATGATGGCCAGCGTGGGCAGCCGCACCGGAATGGGTGGAAGCCTGCGCTTGCGGCAAATGAACAACACCGCAAGCAGCACCAGCTCCAGAAGGAAGGCGAGAAGGATGGTGTGAAAGATGACCATTCCCCAGCCTGGGCGAGTGCTTAAGACGAATGCTTGAGAGCGTGAATCAGGCCTTGGCGCGCCAGCGCATCAAGCCATGCATCCGGCAAGGCCCTGGGCGAATCCCCGTCTGGCACAAGGGCATCGAGCAGCTGACGGGCTCTGCGAGATGGAAGCCCATTCTGCGCAGTCTGGCGAGGCCCCGCCATCGGCTGGGTCCGGAATTGCCGATGGCGGACCGTCCGTCCCCTGGCCCCTGCCCCCGGGCCAGCTCACCGACACCCACCAGCGGTGCGGTGAGCCGGACCATCCCCCCGGATGGGGGACCCTGGCTTCAGCGGCAGCCCTGCACGGAGATCCGGTAGCTGAAGCCGGTGGAGCCGGGCTCCTTGGCCGTTCCGACTTTGAAGTTCACCTGACTGACGCGCTTGCCCTGGACCGCCGGGAACGGGCCGAACATCTTGCCGGTGCCCAGCGCGGGTTTCAGGGTTTCATTCACGACCCGCAGATTGCTGCCGTCGGTGAACTTCAGGTAGGCCTCGATCGGGTAGCTCCCCACGTCGGTGGAGTCGGCCGTGAAGAAGAGCTTGTAGCTGCTGTAGGAGCCGTCCACCGCAAAGTCGGTGTTCCAGTTGGTGCGGCCGATCGTCGAGCCGATCGGACCTTTGGGACGCTGCACCCGCTTCTTCACGATCGGGCCGGTGCCGCCGATCGGCTGAAGAAAGGTGCAGGGCCCCGCCGAGGCCGGCTGGGGAGCGAGCAGGGCCCCACAGGCGAGGCTGCCGGCCAGGCATCCCGCCCATAGGCGGCCGGGGGATGACGGTCTCAGGAGCATGGCGAAGCGGCAAGGGACCCCTTCATCGTGAACACACCCCGCCTGGTCCAGCCTCGGCGTCACTGACTGAAAGAACGCTGGCCGAGGCCTGGGAGGGCACCCGCCGCACCGCCAGCAGCACCCCCACCAGCACCAGCGCCGTGCCCAGCAGCACCGGCAGGCCCAGGGGTTCCGCCAGCACCGCCGCCGCGCTGAACACCGACACCACCAGGGTGAGCGAGCCCACGATCGCCACGGTGGCCACGCTGAAGCGGCGGTAACAGAGGCGCAGGCTCCACTCACTGCCCAGCACCACGGTGAGGGCATAGAGGCCGATCACCCCGGCCACCCACCACAGCTGCAGGTGCATGAAGTGCTCCGGCCCGAACAGCACCAGCCCGATCCCGAGGAACACCAGGGCGGCCAGCAGCGACGGCAGCCCGGTGGTGAGGCCGATGCCGAGACCCTCCCGCCCCAGCCGCCGCGCCGTGACCGCGCTGCAGGAAAAGCCCGCCACACCCAGGCCCCCCCAGCCCAGCCCGGCCAGTCGGTCCATCCCCATCGGCTCCCCGCGGCCCGCCGAAGCCAGCACCAGCCCCAGGCCGATCACGGCGGTGGTGAACCAGAAGCGACGGGGGAGCGGCTCGCCGAGCCACAGCCACGACAGCAGTGCCGAGACCGGCAGCACCAGGGTGAACAGCAGTGTCTTCTCGATCACGGCCAGGGCCTCGATCGCCATGTAGCTGCCCAGGGGCCCTGCCAGGCTCCCGGCCAGCATGTCCAGCCCCAGCAGCTGCCACTGATGGCGCTCCAGCCCCGGCAGCTGCCGGCGCAGCGCCGACCGGTCGGCGGCCATCAGGCTCAATCCGACCACGAGCAGGGCGAAGAAGAACAGGTTGCAGGCACTGATGGGGTTGAGACCATCGACGGAATGGCGCACACCGAGCAGCTGCAAGGCCCGCACCACGGTGCTCTCGAGACCCTTGAGCACCACATAGGCCATCAGAGCCCCCATGGCGGTGCGTCGTGACGTGGGCCCCAAGCATCGTGCCGGCCGCCTCGGCCCACAACCACCGCGGCGTCCTGGCTGGCGGTGCCGCCTAGCGAAGCCGCAGGGAGGGCGGGATGGCATCGAGGCGCCAGAGCTGGCGATGGGGGCGGAGCAGCTCCTGCCCGACGATCGCCTCGATGCCCAGGGCCGTGAACACCGGGTTGGCGGTCACGATCGCCTGCAGTGGAGGCGCCGAAGCGGCAGGGCCCGCCCCCAGGCGGGGCCCGTGGACCTGGATCCAGCGAGCGGGCTGCTCGCCGCAGAAGCCCGCCACCCGCAGCGGCCGGCCCGGTCCCGGCGACCCGAGGGCCAGCGCCAGCGCGGGGGTGATGAACAGTCCTTCCGCACCGGTGTCGGCGAGGGCCTGCACGCTGCCTGCAGCGCGGCCGGTGGCGAGGGACAGCAACGGCACGCCGCGGTGCCAGCGGAGGGGGACCGTCACCTCCCGGGTGGCCGCCCCCGCCGCGGCGTGGAGAGCCTGGCGGCCGAAGGCCAGCCTGCCGCCGAGCGGGTCGATCCAGAGGGGCAGCTGACGCAGCTGGGGGGCCCCCAGCACGCCATCGACATCCGGCGGCAGTCCTCCCACCGGCAGCACCAGGGCCTCGGCATCCCGGAGGCTGAGGGGTTCCTCGGCCCGGCCGGCCGGCTGGGGCTGGGCCAGCACGGTCAGCACCGGCAGCGTGGTGCGCCGCGGCTGCAGGGCCCGGCAACCCTGGCCGGCCCCGGCCAGGCCGAAGTCGGCCGGTGGGATGGGCGCGCTGGGAAGGCCGAGCCGCTGCACGAGCTGCGGCGAGACCAGGGTGGAGGAGGCGCCCGTGTCGACCAGGAAGCGCACCGGCCGGCCGGCGCTCTGCAGGCTCAGCACCGGCGTGTCTCCCCCAGCCGCGCGCTCCAGCGGCAGGCTCACCGAACCCGCCAGGGATCCGGGCCGGAGCGCCGGGCCCTCGAGCTGGATCAGGGCCGCGGTCAGGGCCGCGGCCAGGGCCCCGGGTGCCGGCATCAGCAGCGGGCCTGCCGCTCGGCACGGCGCAGGCCCGGGCGATCCCCGCCGGCCGGAGGCCTCGAACGCTGCATGGAAACCAGGCCAGAACCCGAGGCCAGATCTAAAACAGCAGCGCCCCCGTTCAATGCGGCACCGTGCCCGCCATCAACACCCTGCAGGACCTGATCGACTCCGGCAAGGTGATCGGCCTCGATGCCCTGCAGGAACAGAAAACCAATCTGCTGCGGGACATCCAGGGCAAGCTCCGCCAGATCGGCGCCTATGGCGGCGATCTCGATGGGCTCTACGGACCGATCACCGAACGGGCCCTGATCCTGTTCTGCCAGGCGGTGTACCTCGACACCATGCAGACCCAGCTGCTGGGGCCCACCTTCGCCACCAAACTGCTGCAGGCACCACCACCGGTCTTTCCGGCGGGCCAGGGGAAGCCAACGGGCTTCCGCGCGCCGGTGGGCGGCGTGGTGACCAGTGAATTCGGCAACCGGGTGCATCCGGTGACCGGGGAACTGCGGCTGCACAAGGGCATCGACATCGGCGGCAATGCCGGCCAGGCGGTGGTGGCGTCCGCCACCGGCACGGTGGTGATCGCCGGGGTGGTGTCGGGCTACGGCAACTTCGTGGAGATCAGCCACGGCGATGGACTCACCAGCGCCTATGCCCACCTGGCCCGCATCGATGTGCGCCAGGGCGCCACGATCCGCCAGGGAGAGCCCCTCGGGGTGGTGGGAGCCACCGGCGGGGTGACGGGGCCCCATCTCCACTTCGAGATCTTCCACAACGGCCTCCCCCAGAACCCCCGCGACTACGTGTCCTTCGCCTGAGCATCCGGCCAGCCCCAGGGCCAGGCCCCAAGGACAGGCACAAACACCCATTGCCCCGCCGGGGCTGCTCGACGAAGCTGTGCGCATCGGGATTCGGAGGCTCCACGGATGGAAGACACCCCCCCGCAGCAGACTTCAGGAGCGCGCTGACGATCCGGCCCCTGCTCCAACACTCTCAACGGATCACTGACGTCCCAGGCGTGTCGCAGGCTGTATCACCCCCTTCAGCCGTCGCCGTCCACCGCACCGTTCACGAGCCAGTCCTCGACCTCGCTCCCAGGTGCCCCGGATCCGACGGGACGTCCCCCTAGACACCTGGCCCCAGGTGCCAGCGCCGGCAGCTCCGCCACCACAACCTCATACACCAGCGATCTGACGATCCACCGACCGCACAGCTGCGCCCCGCCCCTCCGGGCAGGCACCACGGCTGAGCAGACAAGAGCCCGGGACAGCTGTCCCGGGCTTTGTTGTGGGGCTTTGTTGTGGGGCGTGGTTCAGGAGGCCGATCCCGGCCGGGAGCTCGAGCCACGGTCGGTTCGCCCTCCAACCGATGGCGGTCTGCCGAACACAGTCGTGAGGGCCGAATCGCGGCGTTCGGTTCACCCGATCCCGGAACCTTTCGGCAGCGGCGACAGTGTTGCCACGGGGGCGATGAGACCCCGCCACCACCGCACCTTCGCCACCAGAACCATGCTGAGTCTGCGTACATCTTCCCCCTTCGAACTGTTCGATCGCCTCGAGCAACAACTCACCCAGCAGCTGCAGGGAGCCGAGCGTGTACCCGCCGCCGAGGTCCATGAAACTCCCGAGGGGTATGCGATCACGCTCGAACTTCCCGGCGTCGACCGCGACGCGATCGACGTCAAAGCCACCGATCGCACCCTCGTGATCAGCGCCGAGCGCCGCAGCCAGCGGTCCGCACCGGCGGCCGAGCGACAGGCTGAAGCGGGCAGCGCCCAGACCTCCAAGCAGCAGCCCAGCGCCGGGGCCGGCCCGCTGCTGAGCGAGTTCCGCTACGGCACCTGGAGCCGCAGCTTCCGCTTCCCGATGCCGATCGAGGCCCAGCAGCTCAACGCCGTCTACCGCGACGGGCTGCTCACCATCACCGCCCCCAAGGCCCACAAGGTGACCTCCGTGGCCGTGAAGGTCGAAGGCTGAACCCGGCGCTGAACCGTCCTCACCGGTCCTGAATCCATGCCGCCCCCGGCCTGTGCCGGGGGCGGTTCGCTGTACTCAGGGCCCCCAGGCCGCGGCAACCGGGTCAGAATGAGTCTCACCTGCACGATCCCGAGCCATGGGCCGCGAACGCGATCCCTTCCGCATTCCACGCGCCGGCTGGGAAGTCGCCCCGGCGGCAGGCCTGGCCTCCCTGGATCTCAACGGCAGCGGCGGCGCCCTGGGCGGGGGGGAGTTCGTCACCGAATCCACCCTCGGCGGCATCGCCGTCTACGCGATCTACCAGGCCCTGCTCAGCGCCATGCGCACCGAAGCGATGCGGCGCCGCGGCGAGATCGACCGTGCCACCCAGATCCAGACGATCGGCGCCACGGTCTGGGAATCCAGCAAGCAGGGGGCCGTGGTGAGCGCCGCCCTGGGGGTGGTGCTGCTGGTCTTCCCCTGGATGAGCCTGCCGCTGACGCTGGTGGGGGTGGTCGGCATGGGCAAGGCCTCGCTGGATCTGTTCCACGCCTTCTGGGATGGCCTCAGCCCGGAGCAGCAGGCGGATCTCAGCCGCGCCGCCTTCGAGGCCGGCGTGAACCTGCGCCGTTTCTTCGAAGGCGACCCCACGGCGGAGGCAGCCCAGGCCGCCTGAGCTGGCCCTGCCCGCGCCAGCTGGGCGAAGCGATCAGCCCGCGGTCGGGAGAAGCCCCGCTGCCGCCAGCTCCTCGGTGAAGCCCAACGTGGTGCGCTCCTCGATCCGGTCGGGGAACAGCACCCCATCGAGGTGATCGCACTCGTGCTGCACCACCCGGGCATGGAAGCCCGCCACCTCCCGCGCCAGGGGACGCCCCTCCGCGTCGAGGCCCTCGTAGCGGATACGGCTCCAGCGGGGCACCCGACCCCGCAATCCCGGCACGCTGAGGCACCCCTCCCAGCCGCTCTCGCGCTCCAGGCCGAGCGGCGAGATCAGGGGATTGATCAGCACCGTCTCAGGAATCGGCGGTGCCTCGGGGTAGCGGGGATTGGCGCTGACCCCGAAGATCACCACCCGCAGCGGCACGCCGATCTGGGGTGCGGCCAGGCCGGCGCCATCGCGGGCGGCCATGGTGTCGCGCAGATCCTGGAGCAGGGCGCGGAGCTCCCCGGAACCGATCGCCTCGCCAGAGAGCGGCGTCGCCACCTGACGCAGGCGGGGATCCCCGAGGCGCAGAACGGGACGAATGGCCATTGCCGAGCTCCAGTGCGCGGTCCGATACGGGCTCCAGCCTGGCGAAGCCGGGCCCTGGCTGGCTGTGTAACCATCCCTGCAACAGCGTCCGGAGCATGGTGCCGACCCGCCCGACCCGACCAAGAGCGCAGCGACCTGCCGGTCCGCGCGGCTCCGCCGGAGCGGTGATCGGGGCTCCGGCCGCCCTGCCGCGTCAGCTGCTGGGTCCAGTGCTCGCTCTTGTGCTGGCCGTGTTGCTGGTGTGGCTGCCGTCCAGCCCGGGCCACGCCCAGATCAGCCTGGGCGAGAACCTCACCGGCACCAATGGCCGGGTGGTGCCGGAGAGCGTGAACCGGTTCGGCGACATCGAGGTGTCCGCCGTGACCTCACCGATCAACGGGCGCGAACTGTTCAAGATCGCCTCCCCCACGGTCTACGACCGCAGCCAGCCGCCGGAGGGAAGCGTTCCGGTGGAGCAGCGGGCCCGCGAGATCCATGCCCGGGTGGAGCTGGCGGCCCTGGAGCGGGGCATGGGTGGGGACAGCATGCGCGTGGAGACGGCCAAGCTCAACAACGTCACCGTGATCACGGTGCGCGACGAGGACCATCCCCGTCCGATGGTGCTGGCATCGGTCACCAGTGCCGATGCCAACTTCCATGGCGTCCCGGTGCAGGAGCTGGCCCAGCGCTGGCGCCGTGAGCTGGAGCGGGAAATCCGCGACTACGACATCAGTCTGCAGCCGGAGAACCTCACGCGCAGCCTGTGGCGCTTCCTGCGGATCCTGCTGGCGATGGTGGTGGCCACAGGCGTGATCCTCTTCCTGAAACGGCGGATCGCCCGACGCCAGCTGGTGCTGCAGCAGAAGCTGCAGGCGATCCGCGACCAGGCCGATCAGGAGGCCCCGTCCCCGTCCGAGCAGGGCCACGAAGGTGCCGGCCAGGACAGCCTGTTGCTCGGGCGGCACCGGTTCCTGGAGGCCACCCTGAACCGCCTGCCGATCAAACGGCGGCTGGGCGGCTGGAACCTGCTGCAGTGGCTGCTGTTCTGGGCCCTGCTGCTGCTCTGGTACGTGGGCGTCTACCTGTTGCTGCGCCAGTTCCCGGGGCTGGCCATGTTCAGCCGCGACTTCGCCGGCCTGCCGCTGAAGCTGCTGGTGGTGTGGTTCTGCACCACACTGGCGATCCGCTTCTGCTCGCGCCTGCTCGACCGCGTCGAGGCCCGCTGGGAGGAGCGCCATCCGGTGCAGGGCGGCGCCGCCGACCAGAGCCGCAGGCTGCGCCTGCGCTTCTCCACCATCATCGAGGCCACCAAGGGCCTGCTGGTGGTGCTGATCGCCCTGGTGGGGGTGCTCTCCGGACTGGGGGTGCTGGGGGTGCCGAGCAGCTCGATCCTGGCCATCGGCGGCCTGCTCGGCCTGGCGATCAGCTTCGGGGCCCAGAACCTGATCCGCGACCTGGTGAACGGCTTCCTGATCCTGGCGGAGGATCAGTTCGCCGTCGGCGACGTGATCAGCACCGCCGGAGCCACCGGACTGGTGGAGAGTCTCAACCTGCGCGTGACCCAGCTGCGCAGCCCCGGCGGGGAATTCATCACCATCCCCAACAGCGCCATCACCCAGGTCAACAACCTCACCCGCAACTGGTCCCGGGTGAACGTGAGCGTGGAGGTGGACTGTGACGCCGATCCGCTCGAGGCCCTGGCGGTGACCCGCGCCACCGGAGAGCACCTGCACCAGGACCCGGCCTGGGCCGACAGCATCCTGGCGCCACCCGCCGTGCTGGGCCTCGATGCGATCGGCCACGCCGGCCTGACCATCACCACCTGGATCGACACCGCCCCCGGCCGCCAGTGGGACGTGAGCCGGGAATTCCGGCTGCGCCTGCTGCAGAACCTGCGCGGGGCAGGCATCCCCCTGGGCACTCCGCGCCAGACGAACCTCAACCCCCAGCTGCGGAAGTCCGCCCTGGCAATCGGGGCGGCCGCCATAGGCTCGGAACCCTGATCACCAGGGAGAACGGCCATGCCCCTTGCCGTGCAACGCCGCCTTGGAGCCGTTCTGGGGGGGTCGCTGGCCCTGCTCGGGCTCGGAGTCTGGCTGCGTCCCTACCTGGCCAGCAGCTGGGCCCCCGAGGCCGCACCCCGGGCAGTCCCCCAGCAGCCCCAGCCGCAGCTCACCAGCCTGCTGCCCACCGATCCCTCCCTGAGCCGCACCGCCGACGGCCGCCACTACCCCCTGGTGCCCTCGGATCCCCGCCAGCTGGCCGCCCTGCTGGGCCAGGTGGAGGCCGCCCTCCGCTCCCCGCAGACCCCCGAGGCTGAGCTGCCCGACCTGGGTCACCAGCAACAGGTGATCTACCGCGTGCTCTCCCACCGCAACGCCCTGGCCCAACAGGTGCGCGCCCAGCTCGAGCCCCGCTGGCAGAGCATCTTCGACCGCCATCTCGCCGCCCGGCGCGAGTTCCTGGCCATGCACAAAGGCGGCCGCAAGCCCACCTCCCTGCCGGCCTGGCGGATCATCGAACCCGAGCCCGCCGAAGCCCTGATCGGCTACTACAGGGAGGCCGAGGCGGCCACGGGCATCCCCTGGGAGGTGCTGGCGGCCGTGAACCTGGTGGAAACCGGCATGGGCCGCATCGATGGGGTGTCGGTCGCCAATGCCCAGGGGCCGATGCAGTTCCTGCCCACCACCTGGGCCGAACGGGGCATCGGCAAGGGGGACATCCGCAATCCCCACGACGCCATCCAGGCCGCGGCCCGCTACCTGGTCCGCCGCGGCGGACTCCAGGACATCCGCAAGGGCCTCTGGGGGTACAACAACAGCGACCACTACGGCCGGGCGGTGCTCCACTACGCCTCCCTGATCGAGGAGGATCCGCGCGCCTACATCGGCCTCTACCACTGGGAGATCCACTTCGGCACCGCCGCCGGGGATGTCTGGTTGCCGGTGGGCTACGACCACGCCCAGCGGGTGCCGCTGCTGGCCTTCCTGCAGCAGTCGCCCGCCAGCGCTCCGCCGCCCGGTTCCTCGGGCTACTGATCCCGCTCGGGCCTGCTCAGGCCGGCGCCTCGGCGGGTTGAAGCGCGATCCGCTTGCGCACCCCCTCGGGGAGATTGCGGGAGATCGGGCAGAGGGCCATGCGCTCCTGCATCCAGGCGATCGCCTCGGCGTCGGCCAGCCCGCGCTCCTCGACCGTGGCGGCGGGATCGAGGCGCATGCGGAAGTCGCCTTCGACGCTCTCGACGATCCAGGTGCTGCTGGTGCGGACCGTGAACGCGGCTTCCACCGTGGCCAGGGGGATCCGCCGCTCGCGGGCGTTGGCCACCAGGTACGTGTGCTGACAGAGCAGCAGGGAGATCAGGTAGAGCCGGAAGCCCGGCATGGTGAGGCTGAGCTGCTGGGGTTCCCACAGCCCCGCCGGGGTGAGGAACTCCACCACCAGGGCGCTGGTGGCGCGCTCGGGGGCGGGATGGCTGCTGCGCAGCCGGAACTGGAAGACGCGCTGGTCCATCAGGGGTGGGCGAAAGGGGCAGGAGTACTGGCCCGGGGTCCGGAGCGGGCCATCGGGGCGGCAGGCACGGCCGCAGGGGCCACGGGCTCATGGCGGCGCCAGGCCTCCGCTCCGGTGAGCAGGGCCGAACCGATCAGCAGGGCCGAGAAGCCCTGCCGCAGGCGTCGATCGGGAAGGTGGGGAGCCAGCCACTGCCCCAGGAAGGCCCCGGCGGCGCCACCCACCAGCAGGGGCAGCAGCAGCGGCACGGCGCTGCTGGGCCAGTGGCCGAGGGCCAGCAGGGCCACCCCGGCGTTCACCGCGATCAGCACCAGGCTGGTGCCGCTGGCCAGGGCCATCGGCAACCCGGCGATCAGCACCAGAGCCGGCACGATCGCGAACCCCCCGCCTACGCCGGCGATGCCGGTGAGCAGGCCCACCACCACCCCCTGGGCCGCCAGGGGGAGGGCGCCGGCGAGGCCGCGGGGCAGGGTGGCCTCGGCAGGGTGGCGCCCAGGGCGGGTGAGCAGCCAGGAGGCCACCAGCGCCGCCACGGTGAACACCCCCAGCTGGACGGCTTCGGGGATGAGGCCGGCCTTCACCAGGCTGCCGCCGATCCAGCTGCCGGCCAGGGCGGGGATGCCGAGGATGAGGGCCGGCCGGAGGGCCACCTGGCGACGGCGCAGGTAGGGCCCCACGTTCCCCAGGGCCAGCAGGGCCACCACGATCAACGACAGGGGCACCGCCTGCCGCGTGGGCAGCCCGGCGCCGCTCACCAGCAGGGGCAGCAGCAGGATCGAACCTCCCGCCCCCAGCACCGCCAGCAGGAAGCCGATCAGCCCACCGCCAGCCAGCAGCAGCAGGGCCGTGGCCTCGATCACAGCGTCACCCGGTTCCAGGGCATGGCCGCCAGCAGGCGGGCCATGCCGCAGAAACCGCTGATCCCCGCGAAGACCAGGCCGGCCCCGACAAAGCCGGACAGCCAGATCCAGCCCGGCGCCACCGTCTGGCTGAGGATCACCCCCAGCAGCACCAGGGAACCGGCGGCAATCTGCACCTGCCGCATCAGCGGCAGCGGCGCCCCCGCCATCCGACGCACGGGGTAGCCGGCCTGCTGCCAGGCGGGCACGCCGCCCTCCAGGTCCACCACCGGCTCCGGGTGGCCCTGCTGCAGCAGCTGGGCCAGCCCCTTGGCGCTGCGGTTGCCGCTGTGGCACACCAGAACCAGGGGGCCGCCCGGCAGCTCCGTGCGGCTGAGGCGGGCCAGCGGCACGTTGATGCTGCCGGCGATGTGACCGCCGGCGTATTCCACCGGCTCACGCACATCGATCACGGTCACCGCCCGGGCGGCCAGCCGGTCGGCCAGCTCCTGGGGCGAGATGCGGGCGAGCTCGGTGGGGGGGGTGGCGCCGAGGTTGGTGGGGGGGGAGGTCGTGGTCATGGGAGGTGGCTTGGGGTGGGGGGAATCAGGTCGGAAGCAAGAAGGGGTGCCGGGGCGTCAGGCTCCGGCCGGCGGGGCGCCGGTCTCCACCGGGTAGCCCTCGTCGCGCCAGCGGCGCAGGCCGCCACGGAGGTTGGCCACCTGCTGACGCCCGGCCTTCAGCAGCTGCTGGGTGGCCAGGGCCGAACGGCTGCCCGAATGGCATACGAGCACCAGGGGGCGGTCCTGGGGCAGCTCGGCGGCCCGGGCCTCCAGCTCCGGCAGGGGCAGGAGCTGGCTGCCGGGGATGCGGCCGTCGGGGCCGGTGAATTCCTCGGGTGCCCGCACGTCCACCAGGGCCACCTCGCCGCTGTGGGCCTCCACCCAGGCGGGGGAGAGTTCCGGCAGACCGGCGTAGCTGCGCACCAGCGGCGCCCAGCTGGCCTGGGGCTCCGGCTGCCGCGGCCGGCCCGAGCGCATGTTGCCGGGCAGGGCCTCGGCGATGCGGTGGGGATGGGGCAGCTTCATGTTCTCCATGTGCCCCACGAAGTCCCGCTCGGTGGCGCTGCCCCCCAGGCGGGCGTTGAAGGCCTTCTCCTCCGCCACGGAGGTGACGCCGCGGCCGGTGTAGTCGTGGCCGGGATAGAGCAGGCAGCTGTCCGGCAGGGTGAGGATCTGGCCGGTGATCGAGCTCCACAGCGTGTGGGCGTTGCCCTGCTGGAAATCACAGCGGCCGCAGCCCCGCACCAGCAGGGCATCGCCGGTGAAGGCCATGGCGTGGTCATCGAGCACGTAGGTGACGCAGCCGTTGGTGTGGCCCGGCGTGCTGCGCACCTCCAGGAAGCGCCGGCCGAAGCTCACCCGATCGCCATGGGCCAGGGGCAGGGTCACGTTCTCGGCGCCGGCGGCGGCGGCCAGGCCGATGGCGCAGCCGGTGGCCTCGTGCAGCAGCCAGCTGCCGGTGACGTGATCGGCATGGGCGTGGGTGTCGAGCGAGGCCACCAGCTCGAGGCCCAGCTCCTGCACCAGGGAGAGGTCGCGCCGGTGCTGCTCGTACACCGGATCGATGATCACGCCCTGCCGGCTCGCCACATCGGCGAGCAGATAGGTGTAGGTGCCGGTGTCGGCATCGAACAGCTGGCGCAGGAGCAGCGGAGCACCACCGGCGGCGGCGGCCAGGAGGGAGGAGCCCACCACGGCAGGCGCTGGAGCGGTGGGCGCCGGAGCGGTGGGGGCGATGCCCCCGGGGGAAGGAACGGCCATGCGGCATCCCTGCAGACTGGTATGACGATAGCCGCATAAAGGGGACCAGCGCAATCCATGCCGCCGGTCCCCGCGCCGCCTCCACCCCTGGGCAGCGCGGTGAACGCCATGGCACAATGCTTCTAGCGTCATAAAGAACAGCCATGGCCTGCCCGGGCACCATGCCCTCTCCCCAGCTGCTCGAGGAGTACTGCCAGTTCTTCCGGATCCTCAGTGAACCGGCACGGCTGCAGTTGCTCTGCCAGCTGAAGCAGGGACCGATGGACGTGGCCGCCCTGATCGAGGCCACCGGCTTCTCCCAGTCGCACATCAGCCGCCAGCTGGGCCAGTTGCAGCGCGCCGGCCTGGTGCGCTGCGAACGGGATGGGGTGCGCACGATCTGGCATGCCGACAGCGATCTGGTCGATGACCTCTGCAACCTGGTGCAGACCCGCCTGAAGCAGCGGCTGGAAGCCCAGCTCGCCCAGCTCGAGGCCGCCTGATCCGCACCCGGCACCAGCAGCACAGCGCCGGCCGGTCGACCATGACAGGATCACGCCACGTCCAGCCCCCCTGAGGTTTGGTGTGATGCCCGCTGCTCTGCCTGGGAACCCCCCTCTGCGCCCGGGGCGCTCCGCCGCGACCAGGCACCTGCCGGCCGGCCTGGCCGCCCTGGCCCTGCTGGTGCCCCTGGGCGCCTGTGCACCCGAAGGCGGCGGCGGCGTGCAGAGCCAGAAGCTGGCCGGCATCACCGGGCGGGGCAAGCTGGTCTGCGGCGTCGAAGGCACCCTGCCGGGCTTCAGTTTCGTCGAACCCGACGGCCGCTATTCGGGCCTCGACGTGGACACCTGCCAGGCGGTCGCCGCCGTGGTGCTCGGCGATCCCGGCAAGGTGGAGTACCGCAACCTCAACTCCAGCGAGCGCTTCGCGGCCCTGGCCAGTGGCGAGGTCGACATGCTGGCCCGGAACACCACGGCCACCCTGAGCCGTGATGCCGCCGGCGGCAACGGCCTGAGCTTCGCGCCGGTCACCTTCTATGACGGCCAGGGAATGATGGTGCCCGTGCGCAGCGGCATCACCGACCTGAAGGGCCTGGCCGGCAAGCCGATCTGCGTCGAGAGCGGCACCACCACCGAGCTCAACCTCGCCGACCGGATGCGCGAGATCAACGTTCCCTACACCCCCCTGAAGTTCCAGACCAGCGACCAGACCTACGCCGCCTACCTGGGTGGACGCTGCGCCGCCGTGACCAGCGACCGTTCCCAGCTGGCCGGCAAGCGCAGCAGCTTCCCCGCCCCCGGCGACCACCGCCTGCTCGACGACGTGCTGAGCAAGGAACCCCTGGCGCCGGCCAGCATCAACGCCGATCCCGCCTGGGCCGATGCCCTGCGCTGGATCGTGTTCAGCCTGATGCAGGCCGAGGAGTGGGGCATCACCCAGGCCAACCTGGACGCCAGGCTCGCCGAGGCGAAGGCCAATCCCAACCTGGCCGATCTGCGCCGTTTCTTCGGTGTGGAGGGGGATTTCGGCCGCCAGCTCGGCCTGCCCGCCGACTTCACGGTGCGGGCCATCCGGGCGGTGGGCAACTACGGCGAGATCTTCGAGCGCAACGTGGGCACCACCTCCCGGTTGAAACTCGAGCGCGGCCTCAACCGCTCCTGGAAGGATGGCGGCCTGATCTACGCCCAGCCCTTCCGCTGATGGGCCTGCCGACCCGACCCGCCGGCCCCGTTCCCTGGTGGCGCCACCGGCGCCTGCTCCCCTGGCTGCTGCAGCTCGGCGTGACCCTGGTGGTGCTCCTGCTGATCGCCTTCCTGCTCGGCAACCTGATCCGCAACCTCACCGCGGCGGGACTTCTGCTCACCTGGCGCTGGCTGGGCCAGCCCGCCGGCTTCGACATCGGCGAGTCGGCGATTCCGTTCAACGCCGCCCTGCCCTACTGGCGGGCCCTGCTCGCGGGACTCGCCAACACCCTGCGGGTCGTGATCGCCGGACTGGTCGGCGCCACGCTGCTGGGCACCGCCGCCGGCATGGCCAACTTCAGCAGCAATGGTCTGCTGCGCGGCCTGGTGCGGGGCTACGTGGAGGTGGTGCGCAACATCCCCCTGCTGCTGCAGCTGGTGTTCTGGTACTTCGTGGTGTTCCTGGCCCTGCCCAACGGCGCGGCAGCCCTGCAGCTCCCGGGCGTCACCCTGGCCAAGTCCGGCCTCTACATCGCCGGCTTCGCACCGGGCTGGCAGTGGGCGGGCCCGACCCTGGTGAACGGGGTGTGGCAGGCGCCGCTGCGGCTCAGCGTGGAGTTCGGGGCCCTGCTCTGCGGGCTGGTGGTGTACTCCGGGGCCTACATCGCCGAGGTGGTGCGGGGGGGCATCGCCGCCGTGGCCCCTGGACAGTGGGAGGCGGCCTCCTCGCTCGGCCTCGGCTGGCTGGCCACCGTGCGTCACGTGGTGCTGCCCCAGGCCCTGCGGGTGATCGTGCCGGGCCTCAACACCCAGTACATCTCCCTGGCCAAGAACTCCTCCCTGGCGGTGGCGGTGGGCTATCCCGATCTCTACGCCGTGGCCGAGACCACCCTCAACCAGACGGGCCGGGCGGTGGAGATGGTGATCCTGCTGCTGGCGGCCTACCTGGTGCTGGATCTGCTGATCTCGGCGGCGATGAACGGCCTCAACCGGCTCGTGCAGATCCGGGAGCGCTGAGATATGGCCGTCCCTTCACCGCTGCGGACCCTGCCAGGCCGCCTGCGCCGCGAGCTGTTCGCCAGCCCCGCCGACACCCTGATCACCGTCGCGCTGCTGGGCGTGGTCGGCGGCGGACTCACCGCTCTGCTGCGCTGGGCCCTCACCCGAGCCGACTGGGCCGTGATCCGGCTGAACAGCACCCTGTTCGCCGTGGGGCGGTACCCCCTGGAGCAGCAGTGGCGGCTGTGGGGGCTGCTGGCGCTGCTCTGCGCCGCGGCCGGCCTCAGCTGGGGCCTGCTGCGCAGCCAGCCCCGGCCCGACCGCCAGGGCAGGCTCTGGCCGGGGCCCGATCGCTGGGCCTGCGCCCTGATCGCCGTCCTGGCGCTCTGGACACCCTGGGCGCTGGAGCTCTCGGCCGCGATCGGCGGCCGCTGGGCCGCTCTGGCGGCCCTGCTGCTGGGTCTGCGCTGGCTGGCCGGACGGCTGGGACAGGCCCTGAGCCCACGCCAGGCCTCGCTGGCCCTGCGCAGTCTGGCCCTGCTGTGGCCGGGCCTCTATCTGGTCGGCATGGTGCTGATCAGTGGCGGCCTGGGCCTGGCCGCCGTGCCCAGCGCCGAGTGGGGCGGGCTGCTGCTCACCCTGCTGCAGGCCAGTTTCGCCATCCTGCTCTGCTTCCCGCTGGGGGTGATGCTGGCCCTCGGACGGCGCAGCGATCTGCCCCTGCTGCGCTGGGGCTCGGTGCTCTACATCGAGTTCATCCGCGGGGCACCACTGATCACCCTGCTGTTCCTCGGCCAGAACATCCTGGGCTTTCTGCTGCCGGGGGGCCTGGCTCCTGAACGGGTCTGGCGGGCGGCCTGGGTGCTCACCTGCTTCGCCGCCGCCTACCTGGCGGAGGCGGTGCGCTCCGGACTCGCCGCCGTGCCCAGGGGCCAGCTCGAGGCCGCCCGCTCGCTCGGGCTGGGCCCCCTGCAGGCCCTGCAGCACGTGGTGCTGCCCCAGGCCCTGCGGGTGGCCCTGCCGGTGATGGTGAGCCAGTTCATCTCGCTGCTGCAGGACACCACACTGCTCTCGCTGATCGGGTTGCTGGAGCTGCTCGGCACCGCCCGCGCCGTGATGGCCAACCCGGCCTTCCTGGGCGACTACGGCGAGGTGTACCTCACGCTGGCGGTGCTGTTCTGGGGCTGCTGCACCGCCCTGGGCCTGGGCAGCCGTGCGCTCGAACACCGCCTCGATCCCCGTCACACCGCCAGCGTCCGATGACCAGCCATTCCTCCCCCGCAAGCCCGGGCCCGATCCTGCGGGCCGAGGCCGTGCACAAGTGGTATCCCAACGGCTTCCAGGCCCTCAAGGGGGCCAGCCTCAGCGTCGAGCGGGGCGAGGTCGTGGTGATCATGGGGCCCTCGGGATCGGGCAAGAGCACGTTCATCCGCACCTTCAACGCCCTGGAGGACTTCCAGCAGGGCAGCATCCACATCGACGGCCGCCCCCTCTCCGCCGACCTGCGCGACATCGACGCCATCCGCCGCGAGGTGGGGATGGTGTTCCAGCAGTTCAACCTCTTCCCCCACCTCACCGTGCTGGAGAACCTCACCCTGGCGCCGGTGCTGGTGCGGCGGCGCAACCGGGCGGAGGCCGGGCGGCGGGCCCTGCAGCTGCTGGAGCGGGTAGGCATCGCCGAACAGGCCGACAAGTTTCCGGGCCAGCTCTCCGGCGGCCAGCAGCAACGGGTCGCGATCGCCCGCTCCCTCTGCATGGACCCGCAGCTGATCCTCTTCGATGAACCCACCAGCGCCCTCGATCCGGAGATGGTGCGGGAGGTGCTGGAGGTGATGCAGGGCCTGGCCGCCGACGGCATGACCATGGTAGTGGTGACCCACGAGGTGCGCTTCGCCCAGCAGGTGGCCCACCGGGTGGTGCTGATGGACGCGGGCGAGGTGGTGGAGGTGGCGCCACCGCAGCAGTTCTTCGCCAACCCCGCCCATCAGCGCACCCGCCGCTTCCTCGACCAGATCCTCTGAGGGCGGCGGCATGGCGCAACAGCATCCCCGGGCCCGGCGCCACCACACCGAACGCCACCGCAGCGATCGGGTGGGGTGGATGCGGGCCATGGTGCTGGGGGCCAACGACGGCACCATCTCCGTGGCCAGCCTGGTGGTGGGCATCGCCGCCGCCGGCGCCGCTCGCGGCGAGCTGCTGCTCTCGGGGGTGGCCGCCACGGTGGCGGGAGCCCTGTCCATGGCCGCCGGTGAGTACGTGTCGGTGCAGTCGCAGGCCGACACCGAGCAGGCCGACCTGGCGCGGGAGCGCATGGAACTCCATAGCGACCCGGCCGGGGAGCTGGCCGAGCTCACCGACATCTACGTGGAGCGGGGGCTGGAGCGGGAGCTGGCCGCCCGGGTGGCCCTCCAGCTGATGCAGCACGACCCGCTGGCCGCCCATGCCCGCGACGAGCTCGGCCTCAGCGAGACCCTGCGGGCCCGGCCGGTGCAGGCGGCCCTCTCCTCAGCCGCCAGCTTCGTCCTCGGCTCCCTGGTGCCGATCCTGGCGATCCTGCTGGCGCCCGCCGGAGCGGATCGCCGCCGCCACCACCCTCACGGCCCTGCTGGTGCTGGCGGGGCTGGGGGCCCTGGCCGCCTGGGCCGGCGGAGCCTCGCGGCGTCAGGGCGCCCTGCGGATGCTGGTGTGGGGCGCCCTGGCCATGGGCCTCACCGCCGCCGTGGGCCGCCTGTTCGGCACGGCGGTCTGAGCGGGGCTGCCCTCAGCCCTGCCAGCGCATCAGCCCCAGCCGGCGGGCCAGGCCCTCGAAGGGCTTCAGGTAGGCCCCCTCATGGGGCAGGCCGCTCAGCATCCGGTTCCAGTAGATCCAGGGGAAGGCGAAGCGTTCCAGCAACCAGGCAAACCAGCGCTCCTTCACCGGATTCACCAGGAAGCTGCTCACCGGTCTGTTGGTGTAGTCGAACTCCAGCAGCATCACGCTGTGGTCGCTGGTGATCAGCGGACAGGCGCTGTAGCCCCCATAACCGGGATCCAAGGGCCGCCCCTCCAGCTGCGCCAGCACGTTGGCCGCCACCACCGGGGCCTGCAGCCGCACCGCTGCCGCCGTCTTGGCCGTGGGGAAGTCGCCCACATCGCCGATCGCGAACACGTTGGCGTAAAGCGGGTGCCGGCAGGTGCGGGGATCCACGGCCACCCAGCCCTGCTCGGGGTTCACGGCCAGGGGGCTCTCGGCCACCACCCGCGGCGCCGCCATCGGCGGCACCACATGCAGCAGATCGAAGCGGATCTCCTCCTCGCGGGGAGCCTGACCCGGCTCCTGGACGCGGAAGGTGGCCAGCCGCATCGGAGCGTTGACCGCCACCAGCTCATGCCGGTAGCGCACCTCCTCGCCGCGCTCATCGGCGATGGCCACCATCTTGCGGCTGTAGGCCTCCACCGGGAACAGGGCCGGCTGGGCCGTGCAGAACACAAGCCGGGAGCGCACCCCCACGCCGCTGCGCGCCTTGAACTGCTGATCGGCGAGGTGCATGATCTTCTGCGGGGCACCGCCGCACTTGATCGCCGTCGCGGGGTGGGTGAACACCGCCGTGCCCCCCTCGAAGGCCTGCAGGCAGCGGTGGGTGTGGGCCGCCAGGTCGCGGCGGTAGATGCTGGTCACCCCATGGCGGCCGAGACTCTCGGCCAGCCCCGGCACCGTGCTCCACTGGAGTTCGAGCCCCAGCGCCACCACCAGAACGTCGTAGCCCATGCACTGGCCGTCGGAGAGCCGCACCCGGTTCTGATCCGGTTCGAACGCGTCCACGGCGGCCTGGATCCAGTGAACCCCGGCGGGCATCACCTCGGCCTCGGGCCGGCGGGTGCTGGCCGGATCCACGAAGCCACCCGCCACCAGCACCCAGCCGGACTGAAAGTCGTGATGGGGCGACGGCTCGATCACGGCCAGCTCGAGGTCGGGGCGGAGGCGGCGCAGCCAGCTGGCCAGGGTGATGCCGCCGGTGCCGCCGCCGGCGATCAGCACCCGCACGTGGGATTCAGCCACCGGTGGCGGTCTCCAACGCCTGGGTGACCTCCGGGATGGACACGGCGTACATGCCGCGCAGGTCCCCCGGCTGGAAGTCAAAAGCGCGGTCCTGGGGATAGCGCTCCTTCACGAAGGAGGGGCGGCTGTCCTTGCTGCCATGGCAGGCCAGGCAGCTGGGCTGCATAGCGATGCGGCGGTAGTAGCTCACCCCGGCGGGCTGGCCCTCGGCGGCGGGCTGCCACAGACCCTGGATCTGGGGATGGCGGGAGAACAGATCGATCACCTGCCGCTCCTGGGCGTTGGCGGGGGCATGGTCGGGATTGCGGTATCGGGTAGCCACCTGGCGCACGGTCCAGCCGTTCTCCTGGCCGATGGCCGCGGCGCGGCGGCCCACCGGCATGCACACCTCCTTCATGGTGTCCAGGGTGGGCTCCTCGGTGCTGCCCTCGAGCGTGGCCGCCAGGCCGATGCGCATCCGGTCGAGCTGCTCCATCAGGTCCACGGCCTTGGCCAGGACTTCGGGATTCACCGGGGCTTCCGCCGGCGCCGCCAGGGCGGCGGAGGGAGCCAGGCCCAGCAGGAAGACTCCGAGCAGCACGAGGGCGGCGGAGGTGGCCATCAGCGGCCCCACCCTCCGCAGGGTGGACAGCACAGGGTTCATGGCGAGGGCAACGAGGGGTGGTGGGGGGAAAGGGAGAAAGGCCCGGACGGATCCGGGCCTGGGAGCGGCCATCGGCTGGGCGGGGGTCAAAGTCCCACTAACCGATCGCGGGGGCGCGCAGCGCCACGGGCTCGACCTGCACCAGAGCCAGATCCAGCGGAAAGTTGTGCACGTTGCGCTCGTGCATCGCCTCGATGCCCAGCCCGCCCCGGTTGAGCACATCGGCCCAGGTGTCGATCACCCGGCCCTGGTTATCGAGGATCGAATGGTTGAAGTTGAGCCCGTTGAGGTTGAAGGAGAAGCTCACCACGGCCAGGGCGGCGAACCAGATGCCCACCACGGGCCAGGCGGCGAGGAAGAAGTGCAGGCTGCGGCTGTTGTTGAAGGAGGCGTACTGGAAGATGAGACGGCCGAAGTAGCCATGGGCGGCCACGATGTTGTAGGTCTCCTCCTCCTGGCCGAACTTGTAGCCCCGGTTCTGGCTCTCGGTTTCGGTGGTCTCGCGCACCAGGGAGCTGGTCACCAGCGAGCCGTGCATGGCGGAGAACAGGGCCCCGCCGAACACACCGGCCACGCCGAGCATGTGGAAGGGGTGCATCAGCACGTTGTGCTCGGCCTGCAGCACCAGCATGAAGTTGAAGGTGCCGGAGATGCCGAGGGGCATGGCATCGGAGAAGGAGCCCTGGCCGATGGCGTACACCAGCAGCACGGCGGTGGCGGCAGCCACGGGGGCGGAATAGGCCACGGCGATCCAGGGGCGCATGCCGAGCCGGTAGCTCAGCTCCCATTCCCGGCCCATCCAGCAGAAGATGCCGATCAGGAAATGGAACACGATCAGCTGGTAGGGGCCGCCGTTGTACAGCCACTCGTCAAGGCTGGTGGCTTCCCAGACGGGATAGAAGTGCAGGCCGATGGCGTTGGTGGTGGGCACCACGGCGGCGGTGATGATGTTGTTGCCCTCGAGCAGGCTGCCGCTGATCGGCTCACGGATGCCGTCGATGTCGACGGGAGGCGCGGCGATGAAGGCGATCACGAAGCAGATCGCCGCCGCCAGCAGCGCGGGGATCATCAGCACGCCGAACCAGCCGATGTAGAGCCGGTTGTCGGTGCTGGTGATCCAGTCCTTGAAGGACTCCCACGGGTGGCTCCGGGAGGGAGCGAGGGAGGTCGTGGTCATGGCAAGGGAAGAGGCACAGGACACAGGCGAGACGGGGAGACCGGAGCTGCAGACGCGGCTAGAGAACGGACCGCAGACCAGGCGACCGGCCGCATGACCCAGCCATCGCTCCCAGTCATCGCTACATAACACTAGCGTTACTCCGGTGTATGACGCAAAACGAATGATGCCTTCAACCACGCAAAGGCGGGGGCGTGCCCGGGTCGTGCCCCTGCTGATGGCCCTGCTGGTGGGCCTGCTGCTGCTGCCGCTCCCGGCCCGCGCCGCCGCCGACCTGGAGCACTGGACCCTGATCGATGGCTCGGGGCATCGCTGGGGCCTGACCCTGTTCGAGCAACCCGATCCCAACCATCCGGCCGGTTGGCGGCTGCGCCTCACGGCCCTCTCGCCGGGCCAGGGCGCGGATCACCAGCGGCCCCTGCTCCTGCGCGATGGCCTCGGCGCTGGCTGGTCCCTGCCGAACCGCAGCGAGGAACTGGTGCCAGCCGGAACGGAACTGATCCCCACGGGCTCGGCTCAGTTCGACCTCGGCGCCCTGACACCCAGGCCCCACGAGGCGCTGCCGCTGCTGCTGGAGGTGCCGACCGACGGCCAGGGGCAGACAACCCCCGTGATGCTGCCTCCCGCGATTGTGCTGGCGCTGCATGGGCTGCCCCCCGTCGCCACGGCCGACCCCCCCAACCCGGCGGGCCGGGCAGCCCTCACAGCAGCCAGCCCGGCCTGAGCAGCAGCACCAGGGCCAGCGCCACCATCACCCCACCGCTGATCAGCTTCAGCCAGCGGCCGGCGCGCTCGGTGAGCCGCTGGCTGCCGAGGGCCAGCACCGCCAGGCTCACCATCAGGGCGTCATCGGCGATGTAGCCAACGATGTACAGGCCCAGGTAGCCGTAGTGGGCGAGCGGGCTGAGCTGCTGCTGACTCAGCACCGCGGTGTAGACCGCCGGGAAGCCGGCCGTGCACAGCAGTTCCACGCCGTTGACCACGACGGCCAGGGCCGCCACCCCCGTGAGAGCGGGCAGCAGCGAGCGGCTCAGCGTCACGGCGCGCATCCGCTCGTACAACCCCGGTTTGGCGGAGTCCGGAATGGACAGGGTGAAGCGCGAACCCTCCCGCCAGAACTCGAGCAGGTTGACGCCACCCACCAGGAGCGCCAGGGCCCCGAGGAGGAGCCGCAGCCAGGTGGCGAACCCCAGCAGCAGGAACACGTTCAGCCAGGCGGCCATGAAGGCGTAGTACACCGCTCCGCTCACCAGCACGAAGGTGCCGGCCACCAACGCCAGGCGGCGCCGGTCGCGCCAGTGCACCAGCAGCGAGAGCAGAAACAGCAGCACCCACATCGCACAGGGGTTGAAGCCATCCAGCAGCCCCAGCACGAGGGTGAACAGCGGCAGTCCCAGCCGGCCCACATCCAGCGCCCCCAAGGGCCCCAGCCGCACCGGAGCGGAGCTGGGCGCCTGTCGGTCGACCAGGGCGAGCAGCTCCCGCCCACGGCCCGCTGGACCATCGAAGCCCACCAGCACCTGGCCCGCGATCACGAACGTGGGGACCCCGGGCGCCTGAATGCCCGCCTGACTGGACGCGCGGAGCAGGTCGTCGATCGCCGCGGGATCCGCTTCCAGCCGTCGCAGCCGGACCTGGAGGTCTGGCCGCTGCTGGCGCAGCTCCGGCAGAAACTGCTCGGCCTGGGCGCAATGGGGACAGCCCTCGCGCACGAACACCTCCAGGACCGGTCCGCCGGCCCTGGCGGGCGCCGGGGCCAGCAGCGGCACCAGGGCCAGCAGCAGGCCCAGGATGGCCAGCAGCAGTCGGTGACGACGGTCCTTCGCCATACCCCTCGGTGATCACGCCGGAACCCCGACCCTCCAGTGTGCAGATTCCGTGTGGCTGCCGCTGGAGCTCGCGAGGGCGACAGTGGGCCTGATCCAGGGGGAGCCATGACCGTGGCGGCTCGCAATAGCCAGCGAAGGCCCTAGCCGGTGGCAGCCCCCTGGGTGCTGCTGGCCCTCGGCACGGCCGTGGGGGAAACCATCCGGGACCTGGCGCTGCGCCAGGTGCTGCGTCACTCGGGCTGGAGCACCCTGCGGGTGATCGGCCTGTGCAGCGGCATCGCGACCCTGATCCTCCTGCCGCTGGTGCTGGCCACACCCCAGGCAGTGGGCTGGCCGGCCTTCCTCACCGCCCTGGCCCTGGGGGGCAGCCTCAACGCGCTGGCCTTCTGGAGCTATGGCCGGGCCATCGCCCAGGAGGACCTCAGCCTGGTGCTGCCGCTGATCAACCTCTCGCCGCTGGTGCTGCTCCTGGCCGGGTGGTGGGTGCTGGGCGAACGGCCTGGTCCCCTGGCCGTGCTGGGGGTGGGGCTGCTGGTGATGGGCGCCCTGCTGCTGGGCCAGAGCCGGGGTCGCGCGGAGGCGGAACTCGGGGATCTCCGGCGGCTGTGGTCGAGTCCCGGCTGCCGCTGGATGCTGCTGGTGGCCGTGCTGTGGGGGGTGGGAGCCAGCATCGACAAGCTGGGGGTGCGGGCCGGCGGCAGCCTGCTCTGGGTGCTGGCGCTGCAGCTGGTGATCGGCAGCAGCCTGCTGGCACTCTCCGTGCAGGACGGCCCTGCCCGACCCCTCGAACGCCGCGGGGCGGCCTCCGCCCCCCGGCTCGTGGTCGCCCTGCTGCTGGCCGGCACGGCCGGCGCGGTGGGCACCGTGTGGCAGATGCAGGCGATCAGCCAGACCGCCGTGGTGCACGTGATCGCCCTCAAACGGCTGAGCACCCTGCTGGGCAGCGGCGCGGGCGTGCTGGCCCTGGGCGAGGCCAACGGGGCACGACGCCTGCTGGCGGCGGCCCTGATGGTGCTGGGTGCCGCCACCGTGCTGTGGAGCGCCCTGGGCTAGAGACGGACCATGGCCCCACCGCTCACCGCCGAGCAGATCTACCGGCTGCGCGCCGATGCGGTGGTGGCGATCGACGTGCCGGATGGCCGGGGAGCCGGCCTGCTGCTCAGCCGCTCCGGCCTGATCGTGACCAACCACCACCTGGTGGAGGGCTGGAGCACCGCCCTGGTGCGGTTCGTCGACGGCAGCGGCCACCGCACCCCGGTGGTGCGCGCCTTCCGCGATGCCGACCTCGCCTTCCTGCAGCTCGAGCCCCCAGCCCTGGCCGCCGCCCTGCAGCGGGTGCGGGGGGGACTGATCGCCGACCACCCGCCGGCGGCCCGACCGCCGCGGGTCGGGGAGGAGGTGATCGCCATCGGCCATCCCCACGGCCTCGAGTATTCCCTCACCCGGGGGGTGGTGAGCGGCCTCGATCGCCGCATCGACGGCCAGGCCTACTTGCAGATCGACGCAGCGATCAACCCGGGCAACAGCGGCGGGCCGATCTACAACGCCAGCGGGGAGCTGGTGGGGCTGAGCACCTGCAGCCGGGTGGAGTCGGAGGGGATCAACTTCGCAATCCCGGCCGCTGTGATCTACGCGAAGTTCGCCCAGGTGCGGCAGGAGCTGGGCGCCGGAGAGCGTCGCTACTGCAGCGTCTGCGGCGCGGCCTCGGCCGACCTGCACTACTGCGATCAGTGCGGCGCGCTGCTCGCCCTGGTGGACGCCGTGGAAGTGGACAGCGTGAAGGTGGACGGCGTGGATCCCGCTTCAGGGGGTCGGGCAGTGGACGCGCCCCATCCGGCGCCGGCTGGCCCGAGGCCTGATCCGGCCCCTGAGCCTGGGTCCGGGCCGGTGCCCTGCCCGGTGTGCGGCCGCGAGAACCCGCCCGGGAGTCCTTACTGCAGCACCTGCGGCAGCGCCCTCTGAGCCCTTCAGAATCGGCACAGCGGCAGGCGCCAGGGTGGCCAGGCTGATGGAGCAACTGCTGCGGCGCTTTGCGGCGCCCCAGCAACCCCGACCCCTGGAGTCCTACGTCGACCTGGTGGACGACGCGCTGGCCAACCTGGGGATCGACGCGGAGCTCGAGAGCGGCGAAGAGGGCTGGAGCTGGGGGTTGCAGGTGGGCAGCGCCGAGCTGACGATCGAGCTGCACCTCAACGAGATCCTGCAGGAATGGACCCTGGAGATCCGCTCGGCGATCCTGAGGTTGCCGGACTCCAACCTGCTGGCCTTCTACAGACGCTGCCTGGAACTCAACCGGCTTCTGGTGGGGTGCTCGATCGGCGTGGATCAGGACCGGGTGGTCGTGGCCTCCGAGCGCACCCTGCCCGAGCTGGACACGCCTGGGTTCATGCGGATGCTGCTGAACGTGGCGAGTGCCGCCGACCAGTGCGATGACGACCTTGCCGAGGAATTCGGGGCCAGGAAGCTCGGCCAGGCGTGAGGCGGGATCCTGGGGGACAGGGAGAGGGCAACCGGCCCGGGAGTTCAGAGACCGAGGTTCAGAGACCCTGGTTCAGAGCCCGAGGGGCCGAGGCTGCAGTCCCATCAGCTGGGCCACGAGGTCTTCACTGACGGAAGCCTGGAGCTGCCAGGCCTGGAGCAGGTTCTTCGCCACGGCGCGCAGCTCGTCGATGCTCTCGCAGGAATCGATGGCCCGGGCGTGGGCCTCGATGGCGAACTGGCGGGCAAGGGGGAGGGAGTCCATCGCGAAACCACGTCTTTACATGACGTTACAAAGCCGATCGAGGCGCTGGGGTGCGGTTCCCCGTAGACCCGGAATCCGCGGCATGATCGGGCCGCCCGCCAGGGATTCCATGCATCCGGAGCGCGCTGATGGCCCCTGAGGTCACCCTCCGGCTCACCAACCACAGCGGAGCACCGCTTCGCTACTACATCTGGCAGTACAACACCCTGCCCAGCGGCAGCCAGGGCTACCCCGTCGATACCGGCACCCCCAATCCGATCAGGCCCTACCTGATCAGCTCCGGGACCCTGGCCAAGGACCCCCGATCCCTCACCCTGCCGGGCAGCAGCCGCGACACCGGCAACCGGAGGCTGCCCTTCGCCGCCGGTGTTCGGCTCTACGTCTCCCAGGCACCGCTCCACTCCCTCACCGACCCCACGAACCCCACCGCTCCCGACCCGTTCGGGGGCAGCGATGCCGGCGGATCCACGCCCTATTCCTTCTGGGAGTTCACCAACGACGCCAGGGGCTTCAGTTTCAACAACTCCTACATCAACGAGTGGTCGTTCCCGATCCAGCTCCGCAGCGGTGGGCGGACCTACGGCTTCGACAGCCTGGATGCGGTCAAGCAGCAGCTGATCTCCCAGGCGAGCTTCGTGGCCGCCGGGCAGGGCACGAACCCCCGGGCCGCAGGCCGGCCAGGCGACCTGATCTGGCCTGGCGGCAACCGCATCCTCGGCCCCCTCTCCGCCTGGCAGGTGCAGCAGGGGGGCTTTCCCCCCACCACCCCGGCCGGGATCCGGCGCTTCGTCCAGGCGGTGCCGTTCAACGGCACCGATCTCAACACCACGGGGGAGAGCAACCTCAACGTGTGGAACGGCGGACTGCCCCCGGGCCTGCCCTCCCCGGTGGACGGCACCCCCGAACCGAACGGCTACACCACCGCGCTGCGCAACGCCGCCCGTTCGGCCGGCGGCATCGGGCCCCAGCCGAATGGAGCGGAACCGAACTGGCAGGGCTTCTACACCTACCCCCAGGAGAATCTCTACGGGGGGACCCAGCTGCCCCTGATCCCACCCCGCAAGGCGGGCGCCCCCGCCACGATTGACCTGGGGCTGATCGTTCACGGTCTCTCGAGCAGCAGCGCCCTCACCGGCACCGGTCGGCGGGACCGGTTGCAGGGGTCCCCGCGGGCTGATGTCATCACCGGCGGAGTCGGTGCCGACCGGCTCAGCGGCGGCGGCGGCCGGGACCGCTTCCTGTACCTCAGCGCCGCCAGCAGCCCGGTCGGCCGACGGAGCTCCGACGTGATCACGGATTTCGACCTGCGGCGCGACCGGATCGACCTCTCGGGCATGCCCGACGCCGAACCCCTGCCCTTCCGCCGCTTCCGGCTGCTCAGCCCCGGCGGGCACGCCGGGGAGAGCAGCTTCTCCGGCCAGGCCGGGGAACTGTTGTTCCGGCAGACCCGCATCGATCCGGGGTCCTCGAAGCTGCTGGGGGATCTGAACGGCGACGGCCGCGCAGAGTTCAGGGTGCGGCTGGCCGGCGTCAGCCTCGCGGCGATCGCCGCCAGCTTCGCTGCCGGCGGGAACCGACCGGCCTTCCTGGTGCTCTGAGGCCCGTCCCAGCCGATCTGGCGTGGAGCGGCCAGAGTGGGAGGAGCTGCTGGGGTCGCGGGACATGGGGATGCGCACAACCCTGGGGCGTTGGTTCAGGCGGCTGGGGGATCGGCTCGATCCCGCCCCCGGCCCCCGGGAGATGGGGCTGGCCAGCCGCAAGCTGCCGAGCCTCGCCGACCCGGATGGGGCCCCCGCCGCCGGCACCGAGACCACCCCCTCGGTGCCGTGGCAGACCCTGCGGGAACGCGCCATGACCAAGAGCCTGATGACGCTCCGCAGCGAGGCCGTCTACAGCCTGGGGGCCCTCCATGCGGCCCACCTGGCCGCGGCCGCGGTCTTCGATGACCGCCGGCTGGCGGTGGCCCTGGCCCAGCGCAGCGGCGAGGCGGTGGGGGAGGAGGTGCGCACCAAACTGGCGGAGGCCGCGTCGATCTGGCATCGCGACGGTGCGTCCCTGGGGATGGCCCTCACGGCCATCGGCGCCGCCCAGGTGCCCGATCTCACCCTCGCCGAGGCTCTCCAGGTGGATGATCACGAGGCCGCGGCCCTCGAGGCCATGGTGGAGGGCTACCAGATCGAGCTGCAGCGCCAGATCCTCGAAGAGGCTGAGAGCTGAGCGCCCTGCTGCTGCGGCCGCGGGCGCCGCATCAGCCGGCCATCTGCTCGACGCTCTCGAGCGCCGCGCCCAGCAGACTGGTCACCTGCTCCAGCTGCTCCTGGCTGCCCATCACCACCAGCATCTGGCCCGGGGCCAGGCGGTGGTCGCTGCCTGGGTTGGCGATCAGGGTACGGTCCTGCTCCGGATAGGACGCACCGCGGTACTGCAGCCCCCCCGCGACGGGAGCCTCCCCCGGCTGCACCGCCAGCACCAGGGCGCCGGTGCGGCGACCCAGCTGCAGTTCGCCCAGGCTCATGCCATTCAGCGAACCGAGGACCATGGGATTGCTGCTGAGCCGGAATTCCTCCACCTCACAGTCGGATCCGGCCAGCAGATCCATGAAGGTCACCGCCAGGGGCCGCAGCGCCGTGGCGGCCATGGTGCGTCCACCGCTCACGTACGGACTCACCACCTGGTCGGCCCCGGCCAGCCGCAGCTTGCGCTCCGCCTCATCGCTGTCGGAGCGGGCGATCAGCCGACAGTTCGGCGCCAGGCCCCGGGCACTGAGCACGACGTAGAGGTTGGCGGCATTGCTGGAGAGGGCCGCCACCAGGGAGCGGCACTGGTGGATGCCGGCCTCCAGCAGGGTTTCATCCAGCGTGGCGTCCGCCATCAGCACGGGGAGGCCCCGGTCCTCGGCCGCGATGCGACGGTCGTGGTCCATCTCCACCACCAGCAGCGGCACCCGCTCCCGGGTCAGCTGCTCGGCGATCTCGCGGCCGATGCGGCCATAGCCGCAGAGAATCACGTGGTTCTGCATGGTCTTGAGCCAGCGGCGGAATCGGCGCTCCCGCAGGCGCCGGAAGTAGCCCGATTCGGAGAGACCCAGCACCCCCTGGATGCTGATCTGCACCACCACCAGGCCCCCCAGGATGAGCAGCACGGTCACCACCCGACCGGCCGGCGAGAGGGGTTGCACCTCGCCGAAGCCGATCGTGCTGATCGTGATCGCCACCATCCAGTAGCAATCGGCCCAGGGCCAGCCCTCGGTGAGGCGGTAGCCCATCGCCGCGAGGTTCACCAGCAGCACCAGGGCCAGGGGGGCGCGCCAGGGGCGGCGGATCCGCGTCGAGGGGGGGCGGCGGCGCCAGGGGCGCCAGCGGAGGCTGGCCATGGGGATCCCGACCCGGACATCCGGATCTCTGCGTCATTAAACCAACCCCAAACCCGCCCCAGCCAGGGGGCCCAAGGGCCCACCCATCCCGCCTCAGCTTGGCAATCCGCAGCCCCATGACGGATCGTGGTGTGGGGCTACGGCCTCCTCCACCTTCACCCGCACCGCCCCAGCCCTGATGCACTGGATGGAAGAAGCCGCGAGCCGTGCTGAGGCCCGGCTGAAGGCTGCCGGCATCAGCCTGACCCTCGGCGGCGAACCCACCTTCGTGCCGGTGGAGCCTGAAGGCCTGGAGTGGTCGGTGGCCGCCGATGGCCCCACCAAGCTGCCGATCGCCCGGGCCATGGCCGCGGCGATCCAGAGACGCACCTGGCCCGGCAGCACGCTCCTCTACTGCAGCGGCAAGCGCTACGAAGGGGAGGTCAACCCCCGCTGGGCACTGCGCCTGGTCACGCGGCTCGACGGCCGGCCGATCGCCCCCTGGCCCCAACACCCCGGCGAGGGGGAGGCCCTCAGTGCCGAAGCCGGCGAGGCCTGGCTGGAGCAGCTGGGCGAGGCCCTGGGGATCCAGCTGAACCCGCAGCGTTTCCGCGATGGGGACGATCCCGAGCGGGCGGTCTGGGCCACCCCCCTCACCTGGGAGGACGGCCAGTGGCGCAGCCACCGCTGGGATCTGCCCGCCGAAGAGCGCCGCCTCACCGGAGCACAGGGCCCTGCGGGGCTGCGCCTGCCCCTGGAACACTTCCCCGCCGAGATCCCCCGCCAACTGCTCACCCTGGAGATCGGCAGCGGCGGCTTCGGAGCGGAGGGCTGGGGGATCTTCCTGCCCCCCCTGGAGCGCGGCCCCACCGAGGCGTTGCTCACCGCGATCAGCGGCATCCCGCGCTGTCCGCTCAGCGGCTCTCCGCTGAACACCCCGGATTTCAGCGGCCTGCTGCCCGTGGATGCCTCCGAGGGCTGGGACGTGCTCGGACTCACGGCCGACCCCGGGGTGCTGGAGATCAACCTGCCGGTCTGCGAGAGCTGGAGTGCCTACCGCGACTGGATCGTGCTGCTGGCGGACGCCGCCGCGGAGGCCGGTCTGCGCAGCTGGAAGCAGACCCCAGGTGGTGGCGAGGAGGGAACCGGTGGCGGCAACCACCTGCTCTGGGGGGGGAGGGATCTGCAGGACCACCCGTTCTTCCCTCGCCCGGCCTGGCTGGTGGGGATCCTGCGCTACTTCCAGCACCACCCGAGCCTCAGCTACCTGTTCAGCGGCTCCGGCGTGGGGCCGGCCTCCCAGGCCCCACGGCCGGACGAGGCCCTGGGGGACCTGTTCGACCTGGAGCTCGCCTACAGCGTGCTTGAGGCCCACAGCGGTGAGCAGCGCCAGCTGATCGGCGAGACCCTGCGCCATCTCCATGCCGACCGCTCCGGCAACAACCACCGCAGCGAGATCAGCCTCGACAAGTTCTGGAACCCCGGCGCACCGGCCGGCTGCCTGGGGCTGATCGAATTCCGGGCCCTCGAGTCGCTGCCCCGGCCCGACTGGATGGCGGCGATCGCCCTGCTCTGGACTCACCTGGCGGCCCTGCTGCTGGATCCGGAGCGGCGGCCGGCCCAGCTGCGGAACTGGGGCAGGGAGCTGCACGACCGGCTGTTGCTGCCCAGCCAGCTCTGGGCTGATCTCGAAGCGGTGCTGGCCGATCTGGCCGGCGCCGGCCTGCCCCTGGACGCGGATCCCTACCGCGAGATCTGGGCGTGGCGCTTCCCGCTCCTGCTGAGCTGGGAGGGTGAGGCCACGGCCCGGCTCGAGCTTCGACTGGCCCTGGAGCCCTGGCCCCTGATCTGCGACACGCCGCGGGAGGGGGGCTTCACCAGCCGGTTCGTCGATGGCTCCCTGCGGCGTTTCGAGGTCGTGGCGAGTGCGGCGCTGCGCCAGGCCTACCGGCTGGTGCTCAACGGTCGGCCGCTGCCCCTCGACACCCCCGGCCCGCTGGCGGTGCGCTACCGCGCCTCCCGGCTCTACCCCTGCTTCCACGCCGGGATCGCCCCGACCATGCCGCTGGTGCTGCAGCTCCTGCCCGCCACCGGCAACCAGCCGATCGCCCAGTGGCAGCTTCCAGCCGACGGGCAGGCCTTCGAGCCCATGGCCCCGGAACCGCTGGCCAGCCCCCAGGCTCCGCCCTGGCAACCCCATCCCGACCGGCCCTGCAGCGTGGATCTGCGCCTGCCGCTCAGCCCACCGCTCCCGATCCCATAAATGACAAAGCAGACGCGATCCCGAACAATTCCACGCCAAAGGGCTGCAGGGGCCGCCGATCTCCCCTAGCAGTGGTGGGTAACGCTGCGGCAGATCGCCAGCATGGGTGGGTCTCTATCGGTGGAACCGGCTGCGCCGCCGGTGGCGACGCGGAACCCGGAGCTCTCGCTGCGCAGGGAAAACGGTCAGCGCGAGGTGTTCTGCGGCCTCACCTCGATCGTGTGGCTGCACCGGCGCATGCCCGACGCGTTCTTTCTGGTGGTGGGCTCCCGCACCTGCGCCCACCTGATCCAGAGCGCGGCCGGGGTGATGATCTTCGCCGAGCCCCGCTTCGGCACGGCGATCCTGGGGGAGCGGGACCTGGCCGGCCTGGCCGATGCCAACGAGGAACTCGATCGGCTGGTCGCCGACCTGCTGGTGCGGCGGCCTGAGATCCGCACCCTGTTCCTGGTGGGCTCCTGCCCCAGCGAGGTGATCAAGCTGGATCTGGGCAAGGCGGCCGAACGGCTCAACGCTCAGCTGGCCGGCCGGGTGCGGGTGCTGAACTACAGCGGCAGCGGCATCGAAACCACCTTCACCCAGGGGGAGGACCAGGCCCTGCTGGCGATGGTGCCGCTGATGCCGGCCAGCCCCCCAGGCACCGAGGCCGACCAGCTGCTGATCGTGGGCACCCTGGCCGATGCGGTGGAGGACCGCCTGGTGGACCTGTTCCACCGGCTCGGCATCCCCCGGGTGAGCAGCCTTCCCCCCCGCCAGTCCCGAGACCTGCCGTCGATCGGCCCCGGCACCCGGGTGCTGCTGGCCCAGCCGTTCCTCTCGGCCACGGCCCGGGCCCTCACCGCCCGGGGCGGCCAGCTGATCACGGCCCCCTATCCCCTGGGCGTGGAGGGCAGCGCCGCCTGGATGACGGCGGCCGCCGAGGCCTTCGGCATCCCGCCCGCCCAGGTGGCGGCCGTGCTGGATCCGCTGGTGGAGCGCGGCCGCCGAGCGGTCGCCCCCCACCGGGAGGTGCTGGCGGGCAAGCGCCTCTTCCTGCTGCCCGATTCCCAGCTGGAGCTCTCCCTGGCCCGCTTTCTGCAAAGGGAATGCGGCATGAGCCTGGTGGAGGTGGGCACGCCCTACCTGGATCGGGCCCTGCTGGAGGGTGAACTCGCCCTGCTGCCGCCCGGCACCCCGATCAGCGAGGGCCAGCACCTGGAGAACCAGCTCGACCGCGTGCGGGCGGCACGCCCCGATCTGGTGGTGTGCGGCCTCGGCCTGGCCAATCCGCTGGAAGCGGAGGGCATCGCCACCAAGTGGTCGATCGAGCTGGTGTTCAGCCCGATCCATGGCTGCGACCAGGCGGGCGATCTGGCCGAACTCTTCGCCCGCCCCCTGCGTCGCCGCGAACTGCTGCGCTTCAGCTGATGGAACTCACGCTCTGGACCTACGAAGGCCCTCCCCATGTGGGGGCCCTGCGCATCGCCGCCTCGATGGAGGGGGTGCACCTGGTGCTCCATGCCCCCCAGGGGGACACCTACGCCGATCTGCTGTTCACGATGATCGAGCGGCGGGAGCAGCGTCCCCCGGTCACCTACACCACCTTCCAGGCCCGCGATCTGGGTGGCGACACGGCCGATCTGGTGAAGCGGTCGATCCACGACGCCGTGCAGCGCTTCCGGCCCGACGCCCTGCTGGTGGGCGAGAGCTGCACCGCCGAGCTGATCCAGGACCAGCCCGGTGCCCTGGCCGCCGGCATGGATCTGGGCGGCATTCCGATGGTGAGCCTGGAGCTGCCCGCCTACTCCAAGAAGGAGAACTGGGGCGCCGCCGAGACCTTCTATCAACTGGTCCGGGGGCTGCTCCGATCGGAGGTGCCGCCTCCGGGGAGCGCCAAACCAGCGCCGGACCGCTGGCGCGCCGAGGGCCGCCGGCCGCGGGTGAACCTGCTGGGGCCCAGCCTGCTGGGCTTCCGTTGCCGCGACGACGTGCGGGAGGTGAGCCGCCTGCTGGCCGAGCATGGCATCGACGTGGCCGTGGTGGCTCCTCTCGGGGCCCGTGCCGCCGACCTGCTGCGCCTGCCCAGCGCCGATGCCAACGTGTGCCTCTACCCCGAGGTGGCCGCCCCGGTCTGCAGCTGGCTGGAGCGCAACTTCGGCATGCCCGTGGTGAAGACCGTGCCGATCGGCATCGGCGCCACCGGCGACTTTCTGCGGGAACTGCACGAGCGGCTGGGCATGGAGCGGCCTGCTGCGCTCAGCCCGGAGGGCGAGGGGATGCGGGAGGCCGAACGCCGCTCCCGCCTGCCCTGGTATTCCCGTTCGGTGGACTCCACCTACCTCACCGGCAAGCGGGTGTTCATCTTCGGCGATGCGACCCATGCCATCGCGGCGGCGCGGGTGGCGAGCCGGGAGCTCGGCCTGCGGGTGGTCGGTCTGGGCAGCTTCAGCCGCGAGCTGGCCCGCGAGGTCCGGGCGGCGGCGGCGGATCTCGGCCTCGAGGCCCTGATCACCGACGACTACCTCCGGGTGGAGCAGGCCATGGCCGAGGCCATGCCCGAGCTGGTGCTGGGCACCCAGATGGAGCGCCACAGCGCCAAGCGGCTGGGCATTCCCTGTGCCGTGATCAGTGCCCCGCTGCACGTGCAGGACGTGCCGGCCCGCCATGCCCCCCAGATGGGCTGGGAAGGAGCCAATGAGCTCTTCGACAGCTGGGTGCACCCGCTGATGATGGGCCTGGAGGAACACCTGATCGGCATGTTCCGCCACGACTTCGAATTCGTGGAGGGCCACCGCAGCCACCTGGGCGGCCAGACGGCGACGGCGCAGGCCGCCACACCGCAAGCCGAAACAGCACAGGCCGAAACACCGCCGCCGGGCCGGGCCCCGGCCGACCAGACCGGGGAGAGCGGCGAGCGAACGCCGGTCGGGGCCAGCACACCAGCCTGGAGCCCGACCGGCGAGGCCGAACTGGCCAAGATCCCCTTCTTCGTGCGCGGCAAGGTGCGCCGCAACACCGAGGCCTATGCCCGCGACCAGGGCCTCGCCCTGATCGACAGCGAGGCCCTCTACGCCGCCAAAGCCCACTTCTCCGCCTGAGCCCCCGTCCCCCTGAATTCCCCCATGACCACCACTCTGCGCCGTCCCGATGGGGAAGGCAGCCTCCAGGTCCACCAGGACCCCAGCGTCAACATCGAGACCGGCGCCCTGGTGATCGCCGTGTACGGCAAGGGCGGCATCGGCAAGAGCACGACCAGCTCCAATCTTTCCGCGGCATTTTCCAAGCTCGGCAAGCGGGTGCTGCAGATCGGCTGCGATCCCAAGCACGACAGCACCTTCACGCTCACCAAGCAGATGGTGCCCACGGTGATCGACATTCTCGAGACCGTGGATTTCCACACCGAGGAACTGCGCCCTGAGGATTTCGTGTTCGAGGGCTTCAACGGTGTGCAGTGCGTGGAATCCGGCGGACCGCCGGCCGGCACCGGCTGCGGTGGCTACGTGACCGGCCAGACCGTGAAGCTGCTCAAGGAGCATCACCTGCTGGAGGACACCGATGTGGTGATCTTCGATGTGCTCGGCGATGTGGTGTGCGGCGGTTTCGCCGCGCCGCTGCAGCACGCCCACTACTGCTTGATCGTGACGGCGAACGACTTCGACTCGATCTTCGCCATGAACCGCATCATCGCGGCGATCCAGGCCAAGGCGAAGAACTACAAGGTGCGGCTCGGCGGCGTGGTGGCCAACCGCTCGAAGGACACCGACCAGATCGACCGCTTCAACGACCGGGTGGGCATGAAGACCATGGCCCACTTCCCCGACCTCGATGCCATCCGCCGTTCGCGGCTGAAGAAGTGCACGATCTTCGAGATGGAGCCCACCCCCGAGGTGGAAGCGGTCCAGAACGAATACCTGCGCCTGGCCCAGTCGATGCTCGAGACCGTGGAGCCCCTGGAGGCCGAATCCCTCAAGGACCGGGAGATCTTCGACCTGCTCGGCTTCGACTGAGCCGTGGCCGCGGCCGCGGCCGACGCTGCCCTGCCAGCGCTGATCCGTGGCCTGCAGCAGCCGCAGGCCTACCCCCACCCCGTGGGGGAGATCCGGCTGCTGCAGACCCACATCTCCTGGATCCTGCTCACCGGCACCGTCGCCTACAAGATCAAGAAGCCGGTGGATTTCGGCTTCGTCAACTTCAGCAACCTGGAGCGACGGCGCCGCTGCTGCCATGAGGAAGTGCGCCTCAACCGCCGCCTCACCCCCTGGCTCTACCAGGGGGTGGTGGCGATCGTCGGCAGCCCCGAGCGGCCGCGGCTGCAGGCAACCCCCCGGGCCGAGGACAGCGAGCCGGGGGAGGACGAGGCCCCGATCCTTGAGTACGCCGTCCGCATGGGGCAGTTCCCCCAGGAGGCCCTGCTGCCGGCCGCCCTGGCCCGGGGAGCCGTGACCCGCCGCCACCTGGACGGGCTGGCCGAGCGGCTGGCCCGCTTCCACGCCGCCGCCGCGACGGCAAGACCCGACGGCGCCTTCGGCACCCCGGCGGCGGTGCGACAACCGGTGCTGGCCAACGTCACCAGCCTGCTGGCCCATGCCGATCCGGGCCTGGAACACCGGCTGCGGCGGTTGCAGGACTGGATCGCCGGGAGCTACGGACGGCTGGAGAGCCGCTTCGCGCAGCGTCTCGCCAGCGGCCGGGTGCGGGAATGCCACGGCGATCTGCACCTGGGCAACATGCTGCTGCTCCAGGACCGCATCGAGGTCTTCGACTGCCTGGAGTTCAATGCCGCTCTGCGCTGGATCGATGTGATCAGCGACATGGCCTTCCTGGTCATGGACCTGCAGGAACGGCACTGCGCCCCGCAGGGCTGGCGGCTGCTGAACCAGTGGCTGGAGCACAGCGGCGACTACGCCGGCCTGGAGCTCTGGGCCTGGTACCTGAGCTACAGGGCCCTGGTGCGGGCCAAGGTGGCCGCCCTCGGCGGCGATGGCGCGGCGGTGGAGCGCTACCTCGCCCTGGGGGAGAGTCCAGGCCCGCCCCAGCCCCAGGCCCTGGTGCTCTGCCACGGCGTCTCGGGCTCGGGGAAGTCCCACCACAGCGCCGGGCTGATCGAGGAGCTGGGGGCGATCCGCCTCCGCTCGGACGTGGAGCGCAAGCGGCTGTTCGGCCTCTGGGGCCAGGGCGACGGGGAGCCGCGCCGCGGCGATCCCTACGCGGCGGCCGTGGGGGAGGAGCTGTTCGAGCGTCTGCTGCCGGAACTGGCGCGGCCCCTGCTGGCGGCGGGTTTCTGCGTGATCGTGGATGCCACGTTCCTGCGGCTTCGCGATCGCCAGACCATGGCCGGGCTGGCGGCGCAGGCGGGGGTTCCCCTGCTGATCCTGGCGTTCACCGCACCCCGCCCCCTCATCGAGGGACGGATCCTGCAGCGGCAGCAGAGCGGCGGCGACCCCTCCGACGCCGATCTGGCTGTGCTGGCAGCCCAGTGGGAGCGGCTGGAGCCGCTCACCCCCGCCGAGCGGGCCGCCGCGATCGAGGTGGAGCCCGCCACCCCGGTCAGCAGCACCGCCGCGGCCATCCGGCAGCGGCTGCTCACTCCGCCGGCGCGGTCCTGATGGGCGTCCGGGGAGAGGACTGGGGGGAGGTCTGGGGGGACAGGGCCCCGTCGGATGGTTGCGCCTGGGGCAGGGGCTCCTTGGGCGGATTCGACGGTGGATTCTTTGGCGGATTCGTTGATGGATTGTTCGGCAGGGGCGGCACCGGCGGCACGAAGGGAGAGGGCGTGGTCCCTTCGGAGCGGACGCTCTCGGGGTTGGGCTCGGTCTCCGGACCGATCACATCGATGGAGGTGCGCTGCACCAGCAGGCGGTAGCGGTAGGGCTGCCGGGAATTGATGAAGTCCTGCACCTCCGCCACCTGCCGGGGCGTGGGCAGGTTGGGCTTGCTGACCCGCACCGAGGCGATGATCAGCGGGGGGTTCTGAGCCCAGTCGATGGTGATGCCCACCAGTTCCGAATCCTGACCGAGCGTGATCGTCTCGTTGCGCAGGCTCTGATCGATCGCCTGTTCGACCCGGAGCAGGGCCGCCTGGCGACGGGCCTCGCTGGTCAGGGTGAGGAAACTGGTGCTCAGGGGCACCAGCAGCAGGCCGGTGAGCAGCAGGCTCACCAGACCGAGCCGGCTGGAGAGCAACCGCTGCCGCAGTTCCGGGCGGGTGATCCCCAGGGTGATCAGGGCGCCGCTGAGGATTCCAAGCAGGTTGGCGGCGAACAGCAGGCCGGCACCCCAGGCCTGCTGCCACTGGCCCACCGCCAGCAGCAGGCCAAGGGCGCAGACCGGCGGCACGAGCGCCACGGCGATGGCCGTGCCCGCCAGGGAGGAGATGGCCTTGGTGCGCACCTTCGCGTAGGTGGCGATCGCTCCGGCCACCAGGGCGATGCCCAGGTCGAGCAGGTTGGGGGAGGTGCGGCCGATCACCTCCGAACCGAAGACCGCCAGTCCCACGATCCTGCCCAGCAGGGCCGAGATCAGCACGGTGGCCACCACGCCGATGCCCAGCGTCAACAGGGCCTGCCCTGCCAGGGGAAGGCGGCCCCGCAGGATGGCGAAGGCCGTGGCCCGCAGCGGCAGGATCCAGGGGGCGATCAACATGGCGCCGATCACCACGGCGGCACTGTTGGCCAGCAGTCCCAGAGTGGCGATCAGGGCGGCGGCCGCCGTGAGCACGACAAATTCCTGATCGAGCCGGGCATCCGCCTCCAGCTGCCGACCCAGGGCCGTGGTACTGAGAACAGCAGGCATGGTGCTGGCGAAGCCGTCCGGGAATCATCAGTCAGATGGCCACCGGGGCCCAGCCCGGATCCGCAACCCGGATCCGCAGCCTGAATCCGCAGCCCGAATGGCAGCCTGGAGCGGCCGAAAGCGGGGCTCCCGCACCGATGGCCCGCCCGCAGCGCTCCCCCCAGCCCCCTCCGCACCCCGGCCCCTCCCCGGCGCTGCGGCAGCGCACCGTGCTGGTGAGTGGGGCCAGCCGGGGCATCGGCAGGGCGATCGCCTCACGGCTGCTGGAGGCCGGGCACCGCCTCAGCCTCGGGGTCCGGGATCCGGAAGCGCCCGAGGCCTGGTGGGCGTCCAGCCCCTCCATCGCCGGGACAGCCGAGAGGCTGCTGATCCATCCCTACGACGCCCTGGCCGCTGAGCAGAGCGCCAACAGTGGCGAGACCTGGGTGGAGGCCACGGTGGCCCGCTGGGGCGGCGTGGATGCGGTGGTGCACAGCGCCGGCATCCTGTCGCGGGTGGGGGTGACCTACTCGACCCAGGAAGCCGGTGAGATCCGGCAGCTCCTCGACGTGAACCTGATGGGTCCCTGGCGCCTCAGCCGCGCCGCCTGGCCCCACCTGGAGGCCAGCGGTGACGGCCGGGTGCTGACGCTGGTGTCGATGAGCGGTAAACGCGTCAAGGGACGGCTCGCCGCCTACGGCGTGAGCAAGTTCGCCCTGATGGGGCTGTGCCAGGCCCTGCGCAACGAGGGCTGGGAGGCGGGGATCCGCGTCACGGCGATCTGCCCCGGTTGGGTCAACACCGCCATGGCCGCGGCGGTCACAGCCGTGCCGCCCGAGGCGATGACCCAGCCCGAGGACCTGGCCGACACGGTGGCCCACCTGCTGAGCCTGCCGGCCGCAGCGGTGCCCTTCGAGCTGGCCGTGAACTGCGTGCTGGAGAGTGGCGGTTGATCGTCCGGCCGCGATGACGCGCCACCGCTTCCAGCTCCGCCGCCCCCATCGCACCTACAAGACCCTGCTGGCGGCCTGTCTGCTGTTGCTGATCAGCTTCACCCTGCCGCCCACCTGGCATGGAATCTCCAGCGTGGGCTATCTCCTGCTGGGGCTGGTGATGGTGCTGGGCCTGGGCGACCCTGTGGATCACCTGAAGGTCGGCGCCGTACCCCGCCGGCTGTTCAAGCTGCTCGGCTGGGCCACCTTCGTGAGCGGGCTCCTCTGGTTCCTCACACCGCTGCAGCTGCGCCAGTCGGGCGTGCCGGTGCTGATCCTCTGGGCCCTGTTCAGCAACTGGAGCGCGATCCGGCTGATCCGGGGGCTGGCGGAGGAACAGGAGGTGAGCATGGATGTGCTGCGGGGATCCCTGGCCGGTTACCTGATGCTGGGCCTGGCGGGGGGGCTGATATGCGCGGCCCTGGAAACCACCACGCCGGGCAGCTTCAGCAACATCAACCTCGCCGGCTCCATCCCGGCCACCGAGGCCGAGGTGTACCCGGTATGGAGCCTGAACTTCGTGCGGCTCAACTACTTCGCCTTCGTGAGTCTCACCACGGCGGGCTACGGCGACATCACCCCCCTCACGCCGATGGCGCAGATGGTGAGCGTGGGGCTGGCCGTGGTGGGCACCTTCTACATCGCGGCGGTGATGGGCCTGCTGATCAGCCGTCTCTCCACAGTCCAGCCACAGGGCCTGGCCCAGCCCCCCAGCCTCGAGCCGCCGCAGAAGGCTGAGCAGCAGAGGGCTGAGCAGCAGAGGGCCGAGCAGCAGCGGGATCCCTAGAACGCCTCGGAGCCGCGCTGCTCGCCTGCCCGAGGAGCGCGGCGGCGGAGTTCCCAGCCCTTCACGATCCTGTAGATCACCGGCACCACGAACAGGCTGAGCACCGTGGCCACCAGCAGGCCGGCAAACACCACCGTGCCGATGCTGATGCGGCTGGCGGCGCCGGCACCGGAGGCGAAGAGCAGCGGCAGGAAGCCAGCCAGGGAGGAGATGGCCGTGAGCAGGATGGGGCGCAGACGGGCCACGGCGGCGCCGTGGATGGCCTGCTCCAGCGGCATTCCGGCGGCCAGGCGCTGGTTGGCGAACTCCACGATCAGGATGCCGTTCTTGGCCGCCAGGCTCACCAGCACCAGCAGGCCCATGCGGCCGTACACGTCGAGGGGCAGGTCCCGGATCGCCAGCCCGGCGATGCCGCCCAGCAGCCCCAGGGGCACCGTGACCAGGATGATCATCGGGTCGATGAAGTTCTCGTAGAGGCCCGCCAGCACCAGCAGCATCACCAGCACCGCCAGCAGGAACACCTGCTCGTTGGCGCCGCCGGCGCGGGCCTCCTCCCGGGCCAGGCCCGCCCACTCCAGATCGGTGGCGGAACTGCCCAGCTGGCGGCGCACCTCCTGCAGCCGGTCCATGGCCTGGCCCGTGCTCACCCCCAGCCGCGGTTGGGCCCGGATGCCGATCGAGCGCACCAGGCGGGTGTGGTTGATCGCCGTGGGACCCGTGCTCTCCACCACCCGCACCAGCTGGGCCAGGGGGATGAGGGTGTCATCCCTGCCGCGCACCTGCAGCGACAGCACATCCTGCACGTTGCGGCGCTCGGAGCCCTCGAGCTGCACGATCACCCGCCGCACCCGGTCGCCCTCGAAGCTGTCGTTCACGTAGTCGCTGCCGAAGCTGGCGCCGAGCACATCCACCAGCTCCTCGAGATCCACCCCCAGGGACGCCAGTTTGAGCCGATCCGGCTCCAGCCGCATCAGCGGTGCATCCGCCTGGAAGCGGGTGTTCACCCGCTCGAAGGCGCCGGTGGCCTCGGCGGCCTCGATGAAGGCCTGGGCGGTCTGCTCGAACGCGGTGAGGCTGAGCCGGCCGCCGCTGGTGTCGAGCAGGTCGAACTCGATGCCCCCCTCACTGCCGAAACCGCGCACCGTGGGCGACTCGATCACCACCACCTGGGCATCGTCGATCGTGGAGGCCAGCTGGCCGTTCAGCCGGCCGGCCAGGGCGGCCGGGGTCTGGTCGCTGCCCGGCCTCGCCTCGACGGGCTTGAGGCGCAGAAAGAAGATGCCCTTGTTGGGGCCGCTGTCGCCGAAGGATCGACCGGCGTAGAAGTTGCCCGAGACAACCAGGGGGTCGCGGGCGATCACCTGCCGTACCCGCTCCATCACCGCCTGGGTCCGCGCCAGCGCCATGCCGTCGGGAAGCACCACGATGCCCCGCAGCTGACTGCCGTCCTCCTGGGGAATGAACGCCTTGGGCCGCTGCTGGTAGGCCGCGGCGGTGAGCAGCAGGCCCACCAGCAGCAGGGCCACGATGCGGCGGCGCCAGCCCAGCGCCCGGGTGAGCCAGCGGTCGTAGGGCACTTCGAGGGCCTCGAGGGCCCGCCGCGGCGGATCGATCCAGCGGCGCAGCCAGGCCGGCTCCCGCTGCTCAGAGCTGAGCAGCCGGCTGGCGGCCACGGGCGTGAAGGTGAGGGCGTTGAAGGTGGAGAACACGATCGTGGCCCCGATCGTGAGGCCGATCGGGGCATAGAGGCGGCCGGTGCTGCCGCCCAGGGTGAGCACCGGCAGGAACACGGCGATCAGCACCAGGGAGGTGGCCACCACCGCCCCACCCAGCTCGGCCATGGCCTCGCGGGCCGCCAGCAGCGGTGGCTGCCCCCGCTCCAGCCGGCGACCGATGTCCTCGCTCACCACGATGGCGTCGTCCACCACCAGGCCGGTGGCGAGCACCATGCCGAACAGGGTGAGGGTGTTGATCGAGCTGTCGGTGAGCCGCAGCACCGTGAGCGCCCCCACCAGCGCCACCGGCACCGCCAGCGCGGAAATCAGGGCCAGGCGGCTGTTGCCCAGGCCCAGCAGCAGCGAGAGGAACACCAGCAGCACCGCATCCCGCAGGCTGGCCAGGGTGCGGTCGATGTTCTCACGCACCGTCTCGGCCTCATCGATGATCACCTGGAACTCGAGCCCGGGCGGCAGGCTTTCGGTGATCTCGTCGAGGGCGGTGCTGATGCCACGGCTCACATCCAGGGCATTGCTGCCATCCCGCTGGAAGATGCCCATCGCCACGGTGGTCCTGCCCTGCAGGTTGGTGGCGATGGCGTCGTAGTTCTCGCTGCCGAGGGTCACCCGGCCCACATCGCGCAGCAGGGTCACCCCGCCCTCCGGCGTGGGCGCCACCACGAGCCGCTCGAACTCCTCCACCGTCCGCAACCGGCCTTCCATGCGCAGCGGCAGGGTGAGGATCTGGTCGTCGGGAGCGGGCGCATCACCGGCCTGGCCCAGGGCCGCCAGCACGTTCTGCTCCTCGAGGGCATCGCGCACATCGGTGATGGTGAGCCCCAGCTGGTTGAGCCGGGCCGGATCGAGCCAGAGCCGGAAGGCCAGGGGACTGCCGCCGAACAGGCGGGCCTCCCCCACCCCCGACACCCGCTGCAGACGGTCGATCACCACCTGCTCCACCCAGCCGCTCAGGAAGGTGTCGTCGTAGAGGTCACGGTCGGCGCTGAAGCTCAGCACCATCAGCAGGTCGTCGGAACTGCGGCGCACCCGCACCCCGAAGCGGGCCACCTGGGGCGGCAGGCGCGGATTCACCACCGCCGCCTCGTTCTGGGCGTTGATCTGGTTGATCTCCGGATCGCCGCCCTCGAAGCTGAGGGTGATGCTGCTGCTGCCGGCCGAACTGGTGGAGCGCACCTGATCGAGGCGCTCCAGGCCATTCAGCTGCTTCTCCAGCAGGGTGGTCACCCCCTGCTCCACCACCTCGGGGCTGGCCCCCGGATAGCTGGTGCTCACCGTGACCCGGCCTGGGGCAATGGGGGGCAGATTCTCGATCTGCAGCCCGGGCAGGCTCACGAATCCGGCCAGCAGCACCAGCAGGCTGATCACCAGCGTGAGCACCGGCCGGCGCAGAAAGGGATCCGAGATCGATTTCACGCGGGGGCTTCAGGCAGGTCTGCGCAGCTGGGAAGGGCCCGGATCCGGGCCGCGCAGGCACGTTCTAGGAGAGAGCGGACTGGAAGAGCGTGGATCGAAGGGAGAACGGCCCTAGGCGAGATCGCGCTTGAGCACCACACAGAGGTAATCCGGCGCCTTGTAGCGGCCCGGCAGGCAGAGGTGCAGCTGGGCCAGCCGGCTCCAGCACACGGTGCGCTCGATCGCCGCCCGGCTGCGGCCCTCCTGGAGCAAACGACGCAGGGCCTTGCAGTACAGGGAGTAGTTCGCCTCCAGTTCCCCGATCGTGAGGCCGGTGCTGCTGCTCATGGCGGGAGGGGCGCCCGGGGGGTTCAGGGGCGCCTGTTCACCCTAGGAGTCCGCGGTCTCGGGGCTTGAGGATCCCCAGGCCATGGCGGGTTTGCCGCGCTCAGAGCTCGGGCAGGAGCAGCGCGGCCTGGCCATCACTGAGACGCCCGGCGGCGTGGAGCACCCGGGTGATGGCGTCGATGCCGAGCACGGCCTGACAGCGGTAACCGGCCGCCGCCAGCCGCTCCTTGGCGCGACGGTCATGGTCGCCGCCATGGTCGAGAAACACCACCACATCCTGCACCTGCAGGCCGGAGCTCTCCAGCTTGTTGATCCCTTCCAGCACACTGCCGCCCGTGATCAGGATGTCATCCACCACCACCACCAGATCCCCCTCCTCGAAATCCCCCTCGATCAGGCGGCGCGCTCCATGGGCCTTCACTTCCTTGCGCGGGTAGATCAGCGGCTTGTGCAGCAGCAGGGAAAGACCCGTGGCTGTGGGCAGGGAGCCGTAGGGTATGCCGGCGATCCGGTCGAACACCAGCTCCTCCATCCGGCCCGCATAGGCGTGCAGCACCCGGTGGAAGAGGTTGGGATCGGAAATGATCTGGCGCAGATCGATGTAGTAGTTGAACACCGCCCCGGAAGCCTGCACATAGTCGCCGAACAGCAGGCAACCGATATCGAACAGATCCACGATCAGCGACTCCAGCACATCCGCCGAGGGCAGCAGCGATTCCTGCAGTGCGACACCCGCCGCGGCCGGAGGGGGAGGGGGAACCGTGGCGGTGGCCCCGGTGCTCAGGCTGGCCGTCACCCCCGCGGCCGGCTGGGGCCGGCCGGCCGGGCCGCGCTCCAGGACCGGGCGGGGCGGCGGAGCGGGCAACCACAGGTCGCAGCGTTCGGCGGTGCCGGCGCCGCGTTGCTCCAGCCACTGGGCCCGGGTGGCGTTGATCTGCAGCTTGAGGGCCGCGGCCCGCTCGGCGATGTCGTCCTCCACCAGCAGGTTCTGCGGCAGGGGCAGCAGCAGGCCATCGCCGGCGGCGGTCAGCCCGGCCTGCAGCATCGCCTCGAGCTTCTCCTCCACCCCCCACAGGCTGCGCAGGATCAGGAAGCGCTCCGGGGCCACCTGGCGCACCCGGGCGAGGATCGCCGGATCACTGGTGCCCACCTCCAGCAGGAGCTGTTCGGGCGTGGCCCAGAGCAGGCACTCGCGCACGATCCGCAGGTAGAGGGGCTGGTCGTCGTCGGGAAAGTGCTGGATCTGGCGGGCCGCCTGGTTGGAGCTGTGGCAGGTGATCACCACCGCCCTGTCGGGATAGAGCAGGAAGGGAGCGGCGATGTCCTGCCCGGCCAGGGGCGAGAGGGTGACGGCGTCGGCCAGCAGATCCTTGAACAGGTAGTGGGCCAGCACCGAGGAGGAGTTGAGATCGCCGTGCTTGCAGTCGATGATCAGCGGCAGGTCCGGCGGCACCAGATCCCGCACCTCCAGGAGCAGCTCCAGCCCCACCGGCCCCAGCGCCTGGTAGAAGCCGAGGCTGGGCTTGTAGGCACACACGTGGGGGGCGGTGGCTTCGATCACCGCCTTGATCCAGTGGCGGGCCTGGCTGAGGAAGGAGCGGCCGGCCAGCCCGCGACGGGCCACCCAGCTCTGCAGCATCTCCGGATTGGGGTCCAGGCCGGTGACCAGCAGCGACTGGCGGTCGGCGATCGCGTCGGTGAGGCGAATGAAGAACCCCATCGCCCTGAGGCTGGCTGAGCCTGTTGCTAGGGCAGGGGCCAGGCCGGAAGCGAGGGGCCGACATAGCTCTTATTGATGGTCGCCCCGATGGTCGCCCCGATGGCCGCACGGGGATGGCTGCAGGCCGAGCGCGGCAGCCGCGCCTACGGTCGCGGCATCCGCCGCCCACCACCGATGCCGGTGCCGACGCAGGTCCTGACGCCGATGCTCGCCAGCGTCATGGGCAACGTCACGGCGACCGTCACGGCCACCTCCGCCGGCCTGGAGGATGTGCCGATCCAGGCGCGGCTGCTGTTCATCGGGATGCTGTTTCTCGGCACCCTCGCCATGAGCAAGTTCTCGATCCGGCTGGGCATCCCCGGGGTGCTGGGGGTGCTGCTGCTGGGGCTGGTGGTGAATGTCAACTATCTCGACCTCAACCACGTCGAGGCGGAGAGCCTGCAGGTCTTCGGCCTGGCCCTTCTCCTCTTCTACGCCGGCCTGAAGACCGATCTGCAGGCGATCCGGGGCTTCCTGGAGTACGGCCTGCTGCTGGCCCTGGGTGGCGTGGTGATCACCTCGGCCGCGCTCGGCGGGATGATCTGGTGGCTGTCCTCCAGCACCGCCGACGGGCTGCTGCCGGGCTTCGGCAACGGCATCCCGATCGGCGCGGCCTTCCTGGTGGCGGCCTGCCTGGGCTCCACCGACGCCGGCGCCACGCTGAGCGTGCTCGCCCAGGTCAGCAAGCGGGTGCCGCAACGCCTGCAGCACCTGCTGGAGTTCGAGTCGGCCGTGAACGATCCGGCCGCCCTGCTGGTCTACGGCCTGCTGATCAAGCTGTTCACCCGCCCGTCCCTGCCGGGGGGCGGCGCTGGCATGGAGAGCAGCCTCAGCCAGGCCCTGCTGCAGGCCCTGCAGGACTTCGTGCAGCAGATCGGCTCAGGTCTGATCGTGGGCGTGCTGTTCGGCTACGTCGCCAAGTTCGTCATCGACCACCTGGTGAACGAAAGCTCCCAGCTGCTGGTGGTGGCGATGTCGATCGCCTTCGTCGACTACGGGTGTGCCCACTTCCTGGGCGGCTCGGGCTTCGTGGCGGTGTACGTCACCGGGGTGTTCATGACCAACATGACCTACCGGACCCCGGAGGTGAACCACGAATCGATTCAGGAGGTGCTGCTGCCGTTCAACACCATGACGGAGATCACCATCTTCCTGATCTTCGGTCTGCTGGTGCAACCGAGCGAACTGATCGGCGCCCTGCCGATGGGGATCGCCACCGCCGCCGCCCTGATGCTGGTGGCGCGACCGCTGGGGGTTCTGGCCTTCCAGCCCCTCTCCCCCTTCAGCCGGCGGGAAGGCCTGCTGATCGGCTGGTGCGGTCTGCGCGGGGCCGTGCCCCTGGCCCTGTCGTATCAGGTGGTGGCGGCCATTCCGCTGCTGCGGGGGCTCGATCCGTCCCTGGCGGAGCCCCTGGCCCGCAACGCCCAGGGCATCGTCTTCGTGGTGGTGGTGCTCAACCTGCTGGTGCAGGGCCTCACCCTGCCCAGGGTGTGCCGGGCGATCGGTCTAGAGGGGGGCCGCGGCGGGGAGGCCTGAGGGCCAGCTCAGAGCAGGCGCCAGGGCAGGGTTTCGCCGGCATGGAAGGGCACCAGGTCCACAGCCTGGCCGGCCGCGTCGTTGAGATGGAGCCGGCTCGGCACCTCCTGGGGCTGACGCAGCAAGGTGATCCGCCCGTCGTTGAGCGGCAGCCCGTAGAAGCGGGGTCCGTGCTCGGAGGCAAAGCCCTCGAGGCGGTGCAGGGCGTTCTCGGCCTCGAACACCGCCGCATAGCTCTCGATCGCGTAGGGGGCGTTGAAGATGCCGGCGCAGCCGCATTCCGCCTCCTTCGCCGCCCGGGCGTGGGGGGCCGAATCGGTGCCCAGGAAGAAGCGCGGGTCACCGGAGGTGGCGGCGGCCCGCAGGGCGAGGCGGTGCAGCTCCCGCTTCGCCACCGGCAGGCAATAGAAATCCGGACGGAGGCCTCCCCGGAACATGGCGTTGCGGTTGATGTGGAGGTGGTGGGGTGTGATCGTGGCCGCCAGGTTGGCGGGTCCGCTGCGCACGAAGTCGGCGGCATCGGCGGTGGTGATGTGCTCCAGCACCACCCGCAGACCGGGATGCCGCCCCAGCAGCGGTTCCAGATGGCGCTCGATGAACACCGCCTCGCGGTCGAAGATGTCGATCTCCGGATCCACCACCTCGCCGTGGATCAGCAGCGGCATGCCGATCCGCTCCAGCGTTTCGAGCACCGGCGTGATCGCCTCGATCGAACCCACCCCGGCCGCGGAGTTGGTGGTGGCATGGGCCGGGTAGAGCTTGCAGGCCACCCACACGCCCTCGGCGTGGCCCCGGGCGATCTCCCGCGGGTCGATCGTGTCGGTGAGGTAGGCGGTGAGCAGCGGCTGGAAGCCGCTGCCATCGGGGAGAGCCTCGTGGATCCGGGTGGCATAGGCCCGGGCGGCGGCCACGGTGGTGATCGGCGGGCTCAGGTTGGGCATCACGATGGCGCGGCCGAACTGGCGCGCCGTGGCCATGGCCACCGCCTGGAGCATGGCGCCGTCGCGCAGATGCACATGCCAGTCATCGGGTTGGCGCAGGACGAGCTGCTGGGCCGGCTGGACGGTCATCGGCGAGTGGGAGCGCAACGGGGCCCAAGGAGCCCGGGTCCACCCTGGCAGGGCAGCCGCTGGATTTCCTAAGAATTCTTCTGCTGAGCGCCGAGCAGGCCTGGGCGGCCGCCGGATTTTCTTAGGGTCCAGGCTGCATCCGGGGTTCCATGGGAGCTGAGGCCAACCTCACGATCGGCGAACTGGAAGCGGGCTATCCCACCTACTGCAAGGCGCTGAGGCTGCTGATCAAGAACGGCAAGACACTCACGGCCATCCAGCGCACCGTCTGCTGGGAGCGGCTCAGCCTTCTCCAGAAGTGCCTCCCCACCCGCTACAAGTCCCCCGATTACCTCTATGCGCTGCTGAAGCGTGAGCTCGACCAGGTGGCGGCCTGATCCCTCCAGCCGCCGCTGGCCCGAAGATTCCCATCAGAACGGCAGCGCGCCGCCACGCATCCGCTGATGGCGTGACTCAATGGGAGTACATCCTTCCCTGGCGGAACCCCCTGCCGCCCTGTCCATGGCACACCCCCAGATCCTGATCGTCGGCGGCGGCGCGGCGGGCATCACCGCGGCCGCCCAGCTGAAGCGGGCCCGCCAGGCGCTCGACATCACGATCCTGGAGCCCTCCACCGAGCACTACTACCAGCCGGGCTGGACGCTCGTGGGCGGTGGGGTCTTCAGCATGGACGAGACCCGCCGCGCCGAAGGCGATCTGATTCCCTCCGGCGTGCACTGGATCCGCGAGGGCGCAGCCAGCTTCGAGCCGGACCAGCGGCGGGTCACCACCACCGCAGGCCAGCAGCTGAGCTACGACGTGCTCATCGTGGCCACGGGGCTCAAGCTCTGCTGGGATCGGATCAAGGGGCTGCCGCAGGCCCTGGGCCAGGGCGGCGTCTGCAGCAACTACTCCAGGGACTTCGCCCCCTACACCTGGGAGGCGATCCAGGCGTTCCAGGGGGGCAGTGGCGGCAGCGGCAACGCGGTGTTCACCTGCCCACCGATGCCGATCAAGTGCCCGGGGGCTCCCCAGAAGATCGCCTACATGGCCGACGACGTCTTCAAGAAGAAGCGCCTCCAGGCCCGGGTGATCTACGCCACCGCCACCCCCGGCATCTTTGGGGTTCCCACCTATGCCGCGCCGCTGCGGGAGGTGGTGAAACGCCATGGCATCGACGCCCGCTACAACCACGTGCTCACCGAGGTGCGGCCCGAAACCCGGGAAGCGGTGTTCAAGGTCACCGAGGGAGAGAGCAGCCGCGAGGAGGTGATCCCCTACGGCCTGCTGCATGTCACCCCGCCGATGGCCGCCCCCGATGTGGTGGCCGGCAGCCCCCTGGCCGCCTCCAGCGGCTTCGTGGAGGTCGACAAGTTCACACTCCAGCATCTGCGCTTCCCTGAGGTCTTCTCGCTCGGCGATGTGAGCGGCATCCCCAACTCCAAGACCGCCGCCGCGGTGCGGGGCCAGGCTCCCGTGCTGGTGGCCAACCTGCTGGCCCACCTCGATCGCAGGCCCCTGGAGGCGGCCTACGACGGCTACAGCTGCTGCCCCCTGATCACCGGCTACGGCAAGGCGATCATGGCCGAGTTCAACTACGAGCAGCAGCCGGTACCCTCGTTCCCGCTCGACCCCACCAAGGAGCGCTGGATCATGTGGTTCGTCAAGCGCAAGATCCTGCCCTCGCTGTACTGGAACCGGATGCTCACCGGCGCCCAGCATGAGCGGCGCTTCATGCCGGGGGTGAAGCGCTAGGGGCCCAGCCTCCAACCAGGCGGGCCATGAGACCTTCCTCATCGGCCGGCACCCGCAGCAGGGGGCAGGGCCCGAGCCAGCCCAACCGCTGACGCAGTTCGCCCTCCAGGGCGTCATCGTGCTCGCCGATGCCGCCGGTCAGGGCGATCGCGTCGACACCGCCCAGGCTGGCCGCCATCGCACCGATCCCCTGCAACAGCCGGTGCAGAAAGACATCCAGGGCCAGCTGGGCGGCGGCATGGCCGCTGGCCGCCGCCTGGCGCAGCTCGCGCATGTCACCCGACAGACCCGAGAGTCCCAGCAGGCCACTGCGGTGGTTGAGGTCCTCGTCGATCGCCTCCGGCGCCAGCCCCCGGCGCAGCTGGTGCAGCAGCAGCCCCGGATCGACGCTGCCGCTGCGGCTGGCCATCACCAGGCCCTCCAACGGCGTGAACCCCATGGTGGTGTCGAGGCTGCGGGCTCCGCTGACGGGGTCGAGGCCGATCGCACAGAGGGAACAACCGGCACCGAGGTGGCAGCTGATCAGCCGCCGCAGCTCGGGGTGCCGGGCCGCCACGGTCTCGGCGACGTGCTGGTGGTTGAGACCGTGAAACCCATAGCGCCGCAGCCCAGCCGCCCGCCATGCCGCGGGGATCGCGTAGGTGCGGGCGGGCTCCGGCAGGCTGGCGTGGAAGCCCGTATCGAAACAGGCCCACTGCTCCAGGGCAGGCGGGGGTGACACCAACCTGCTCGCGAACCAGCGGATGGCCCGCAGAGCCGGGCCGTTGTGGAGCGGAGCCAGGGGTTCCAGGGCCTCCAGTGACCCCATCACCGCGGCGGTGAGCCTTGTGGGCCGTGTGAACTGCTCCCCGCCGTGAACCACGCGGTGGGCCACCCGTGCGATGGTCCCGCTCCAGGGGCTGATGGCGGGCATGAGCCAGGCCTCCAGCAGGGCTTCGATGGCGGCGGGATCATCCGGATCCCGCCGCTGCTGGCCCTGCCAGGGGCGGTGGCCATCGGTCCCCACCAGCGAGGCCTTGAGGCTGGAGCTGCCGGCATTCACCACGAGCACCAGGGGGGCCGGCGCGTCCTGGCCGCCCGGATCGCCCAGGGTCACCACCGAAGAGGTCTCCAGCGAAGAGGTCTCCGCCGGAAAGGCCTCTGCTGGAGAGGCTTCTGCCGGAGAGGCGTCACGATCACCAGAGCGACGGACCAACGAGCCCCCCTCACACCAGGCGCATTGGAGCACGGCCCAGCCCGCAGGCCGGTGCTCCAGCCCACACCCTCAGGAGCCGCCTGGAGTACTCAGGGCTGGCCCATGCGTACAGCCCCCACACCAACAACGAGACAGATCAAGGCAACAGCAAGAACTTCCATGGGCAGTCCATCGATCAAGAATGAACATCTCGCGCTGTTCATCGCAGCCGGGCTCAGAGCGAACAGAACAGGCAAGAGCTTCACATCACGAAACGACCGCAGTGATCGGGCATTCAGTAACAACAGGCACCTTGAACGTTCCAGCACCACTGGAACGTCTCAGCGCCATATGAACGCCAACCAGGAGACTGTCCTCAGGAGACGATCATGCGGCCAATGTCCTGCACATTCACAGCTGAGAGCGGTTGCGTCTGGGGCCTCTGGCCCAGTTCTGGCGGGCTAGGAACATTCACTCATCATCAGGAAAAGGTTCTGCTGAAACATCTGCAGAAGGCCTGACAGAGGAGAGTTCCTGCTCTCGATTGGCACGGCCATGGTTGTGATGGTCTTCAGGGTCGTTCGCTTCGCCGCTGCACTTGCCGCGCGAGCAGCTCCGGCCAACGAAGCCTCCGCCGCGCAATCCGCGCTCTGGGAAGGCTCGGAGCGCTCGAAGCGCATCCAGGCCCTCAGGCAGAACTCCTACTGACACTGAGTTGCGCTGATATGGAGTCGCGGTGATACTGAGCCGTGGCGGTCCAGCCCACCGCAGGCGCTGAACCGCCAGGCCAACGCAGACCCAGGAGACACGACAGAATGGCAGGGGCCTGGTACCCCGTGACCTGCTGCCATGCCCTGGACTCCCTACGCCGATTGGATCTTCACGCTGGTCAGCACCGGCAGCCTGCTCGTGGTCGCCTGGCTGGTGCTTCGTCCGCGCAGCTGAGCGCTCCGGAAGGGCGGCAGGCACGCCGAGGGGTCACGCTTGCCGGGTTGACGTCGCGAACCTGCTTGCGGGGTTGAATAGAATGACCGTGAGCCGAGGCACACACGAATGTCTTTGGAACAACTGAGGCAATTTGCCCTGAAGATCCTCACGGATCATGAGCTTGCAGCGATCTGCAGCTCCGCTCGTGCGGCCGATGCTGATGATCAGGCCAGCATCGCCAGGGATGCCGGCTATGAGGTCTACCCAGCAGACCTGGTCAATTGCCAGGGTGGCGCACTGGTTGAGAATGTTGATGAAGATTTTTTCATGAAGACGACCTGGTGGACCTTGGTCGAGGACATCAGTTGAGCCCACGCTGATGCTCGCCCTCAGCATGGAGCGCAACCGCTGACATCCTGATCTCGCTCAGCCGTGCTGATCCCCAGGCGGCGATCAGCACGAGCCCTCGGTGGTCAGGTGCGGGCGAGAAGTCGCTGGAATCGGGCGATCTCCAGCTCCAGCACACCTTCGTTGATCCCGAGGGCACGGGCAATGCCGCGCAGCTGGGCCCGTTCGCGCTCCTCGATGCTGCCATCGGAGCAGGCCACCCGAAAGGCCGCCTCCAGAATCACCTCCCGGCCATTGTCGTCGAGCGTGGAGCGTTCATCGGACAAACGCCGCAGCAGCTGCTCGAAAGGCCCCTCCGCCTGCTCGCCTGCAGGGGCGTTCCCGCCTGAGGCAGCACGGCGGTTTTCAATCCAGCCGTCCAGTTGCTCGCGACTGGGCGGCTGGCCCATGATCTCGGCGTAGGTCGTGGCAATGGTGTGGATCTCATCCTCCATGATTTCCCCGTCAGCCAGGCAGATGTCCACCATGCTCTCCATCATCAGATCGCGCACCTTGATGGCGTAGCGATCGCCATAGGCCACGGCCCAGCGCAACTCCGAAAGATCGCGCTCCTTTCGATCGTGCTGGGACGCACGGGGATCCCGTTTGCAGCCGGTATGACCACCCGAGAGACTGTCGTAGATGTGAAAGGTGAAGCGATCAACCAGCTGCCGGCAGAAGGCGACTCCCCGAACTGAGTTTCCGTAGTCGTCCAGCCGCGGTGAAAAGGTGGCGAAGCCCATGAGGTTCGGCACGACGACGAGCACCGCACCTGCCACGCCAGACTTTGCCGGAAGACCAACCTCCAGGGTGAACGAACCGGCGTTGTCATACATGCCGGCACTCTGCATCACGGCCAGGGTCTTCTTGACGACCTCGGTCGGCAGAACCTCCTCACCGGTGATCGGGCAGACGCCCCCGTTGGCGAGGGTGGCGGCCGCAATGGCCAACATTTCGGAAGTCATTTCGATACTGCAGCACGACAGGTAGAGGTCGAGCATGGTGTGAAGGCTGACATCTCTTGGCAGGCCAGTTCTTCCCTGCAGGAGATAGGCGATCGCATAGTTGGTGTGCGCCGTCGCCCGCTCAGACAGCATCGTTTCCTCGCTGAAGCGAACCTCATCGATCCCTCCACACATCCGAGACCAGAGGTTCATGACATCACCCGTGATCTCCCTGGCCTCTCGATCCGGACTTCCGGATGCAATGATCCCGGCCGTCATGATGGCACCAGCATTCACGCACGGATTGAACGGGCGCATATCAGGCAGAAGATCCAAAGCATTGAAAGGCCGTCCCGAAGGCTCGGTACCCACAAATCTGTGGGTGAACTCTGAACCCTCACGGAGCAGCGCATAGGCATAGTTCAACGGCTTCGATACCGATTGGATGGAGTGGAAGACATCCACATCTCCCAGCCTCATCCTTTGGCCATCCACCGTGCAGAAGGCCACACCCCAGCGCTCAGGGTCAGCATCACGAAGGATGGGGATATAATCCGCGTTGTTGCCGCCGCGATCAGGAGCAACGTTATCGTAGATCAGGCGTATATCACTGCAGAATTCTTCCCAGTCTGGAATTGCCAGCTGACGGCTGAAACTGCGGCTCACCATCCGCAGCTCCGGGCCCACGATTTCAGCAAATTCGTCGAAGCCGATCGGCTGACCTTCGCAGCGGGCCAGCCGCTCCATCGTGGTGCGCAGGCGGAAGTCCTCAACGTCAATTCCGCTGGAGGCGATTCTGTTCCGGATCCGATCGGCATCGGTCACGCCCTCGGTGGCCACTGACTCGAACAGCATTCGCATCCGGTCCATGCAGGCTCACCAAATCATCATTTCCCTATTAATAGAAGCAGAGATCAGCTGGAGTAGTGCAGACTACAGATCCGATTCTCCTGTCATTGTTCATGGCTCTCAGCCATTTTCATCATGACAACCAGTGTCAATTCGAGCAGTCTCAATTCAACCAGTGTGGATTCAACGTACCGTCGCTCATCCCTCTTCCACCCTGATCCTCATCCCTTCCTCCCCCTGATCGACGTCATCGCCATGGCGGCTGGTGGCGGCTGATGGCGCCTGAGCGGGCCCGGCCCACCGCTGGGCCGGGAGAAACCATCGGAGGAAACCGGCAGAACGCCCTAGGGTCCCCCCCGTCAACGCACCCCACCTGGATGACCCAAGGCCTGCCCAGCCTCCACCCCCACCCTGGATGGAGCGACGCACCCGCACCCCCGCCCTCCGCCACGGTCGGCAAGCACTGCATCCTCGAGCTCTACGGCTGTGATCAGGCCAGGCTCGACGACGAAGCCTTCCTCCGGGACACCATCACCTCGGCAGCCCGACGGGCTGGTGCCACCCTCCTCAATCTGATCACCCACCGTTTCGAGCCCCAGGGCGTCACCGGCCTGGCCCTGCTGGCCGAATCCCACATCTCCATCCACACCTGGCCCGAGTCCGGCTACGCCGCCGTGGATGTGTTCACCTGTGGGGACCACACCATGCCCGAGCGCGCCTGCGCCGTGCTCGCCGACGAACTCGCCGCTGCCCACCACAAGCTCACCAGCTTCCGGCGCGAAACCCCCACCGCGATCGCCGGGGTCGAGCGACAGCCGAGTCACGAGGCCCCACCCAGCCCACCGGCCGCGGCCGCCCTGGTGGCCTGAGCCCCGCGAGCCCCATGGGCCTGCCCGGCAGCGCCGTGCTCAGCGCCGCAGGCGGCCTCGGCCTATTCCTGCTCGGCATGGCGCTGATGACCGAGGGCCTGCGCAGCCTGGCGGGGAACCGGCTGCGCCAATCCCTGCTGCGCTTCACCCGCTCGCCCTGGACCGGGGCCTGCAGCGGGGCGCTGGCCACGGCCCTGGTGCAGTCCTCGAGCGCCACCACGGTGACGACCGTGGGCTTCGTGAGCGCCGGAGTGCTCAGCTTCCAGGCCTCCCTGGGCATCATCCTCGGCGCCAACGTGGGCAGCACCGGCCTGGGATGGCTGGTCGCCCTGCTCGGGATCAGGCTCAACCTGGAGATGCTGATGCTCCCGTTGGTGCTGGTGGGGGCCTGCCTGCGCCTGCTGGGCCGCGGACGCCAGGCCCAGGCCGGCCTGGCGCTGGCGGGGTTCGCCCTGCTGTTCATCGGCATCGGGGGCCTGCAGGAGGCCATGGCCGGCCATGGTCTCCTGCTCGATCCCTCCCGCTTCGATGCCGCCCTGCCGTCGGGGCGGCTTCAGCTGCTGCTGCTCGGACTGCTCACCACGGTGATCACCCAGTCGTCCGGTGCGGGTGTCGCCACCACCCTGGCGGCAATCGCCGCCGGCGCCCTCTCCCTCCCCCAGGCCTGCGCCCTGGTGATCGGGATGGACATGGGCACCACCGTGACCGCCCTGATCGCCGCCATGGGGGCCGGTCTGGCGGCGCGGCGCACGGCCGTGGCCCATGTCACCTTCAACCTGTTCACCGGCCTGCTGGCCTTCACCGCCCTGCCCCTGTACCTGCTGGCCCTGGGGCGGTGGTGGCCGGGCGTGATGGCGCGGGATCCGGAGTTCGCCCTCACGGCCTTCCACACCGGCTTCAACGTGGCGGGGGTGCTGCTGGTTCTGCCGTTCAGCGCCCCGTTCGCCGCCCTGATCCGTCGCCTGGTGCGCCCCGGTCCGGACCGTCCCGTCGACGAGCTGGCCGACGTGCCGCCCCTCGATCCCGCCATGGCCATCGCTCAGGCCACCACCGCCCTGCGGCAGACCTTTCTGGCCCTGCTGGAGATGCTGCTGCGCGGCCTGCGGCGTTCGCCCTCCGCCGGCGGCTCAGCGACCCAGCAGCTGACCGTGCTGCAGGCGGACCTCGATCACCTGGAGCTGTATCTGGACCAGATCAACCTCCAGCCCCACCACCGTCCCGGCAGCGCCTGCCTGCTGCACCTCCTCCACGCCCTGGACCACCTGCAACGGCTGCACGAGCGCTGCGAAGAGGAGTCGGACCGCCTCAACACCGTCGCGACCGCCGAGGCCCTGGCACCGGACCGCGATGGGCTGATCCGGGCGCTGGAGGCCCTGATCCCCCAGGTGCGGCAGGGGAGCTGGGATGGGGCCGCCTCGCTGGCCGATGCCTGCGCCCATCAGCTGCACCGCCGGGTCGACCCCTTCCGGGACGCCGTGATGGTGCAGGTCGCCGCCGGCGAGCTGGATGTGGATCGGGCCACCGTCCGGCTTCAGGCGATGCGCTGGCTGCGGCGGGTCAGCCAGCATCTGCAGCGGATCTGCCGGCACCTGGAGCAAGGGGGGTCCAGCGGATTGCCGAGGCCGTCAGTCTGACCTTTGCTGGCGGGCGGAGGCCCTGGACCCCAGCCTGGCCCCGTCCCCCGACTCCCTGCGGAACTGCCGTGCTGCGCCCGACCCCTGGTGCCCTCACCTCCCGCCGGATGGAGGAGCGCCCCGCGGGGGTGCCGAGCCAGCTCTACGTCCACGGCGGTCACCAGCCCACCCACTTCAGCGTGATGGTCTTCGACGGGGAGACGCCCCGGCTGGAGGAACTCTCCAGCCCCGCGGCGCTGAATCGGATCGCCCGCCAGGGAACACCGCTCTGGCTGCGGGTGAGCGGACTGGCGGAACCCCAGCGGATCCGCGACATGCTGACGGCTCTGGACATCCCGGAGCTGCTGCTGCCCCCCCTGCTGGAAACGCCCCAGCGGCCGCGGGTGGATGGGCTCGATGAAGCCCTGCTCGTGGTGCTGCATCGCCTGGGGTTCGCCTGCGATCCCACCCAGCTGATCAGCTCCCAGCTCGGGATGGTGCTGCTGCCCAACCGGCTGATCACGGTGGAGGAAGCCACGATCGGCGCGCCGTTCGGCGAACTCACCGGATGGCTGCTGGCCCGGGTGGGGGCGGTCGAGGATCGCGATCTGGATGACATCCTCCACTTCCTGGTGGATGAGGTGCTGGATGATCTCTTCCCGATGCTGGAACAGATCACCAACCGCCTGGATGACCTGGAAGAGGCTGCGCTGAAGAATCCCACCCCGCGCCTGCTGAGCCGGGCCTTTCAGTACCGCAGCAATCTGCGCCGCATCCGAAGCCTGATCTGGCCGCTGCGGCACGAGATCCGCACGCTGCTCAGCCAGCGCCAGCGCCTGCTGGGCGAGGCGGCCCTGGCCGGATTCCGTGAAATGGCCGACCTGGTGGAGCTGTTGTTCGAGAACGGCGAACTGCTGCGTCACCAGTGCGATGCGATCACCCAGACCTATGCCGCGAGTGTGGGCAATCGGATGAACCAGGTGATGAAGACGCTCACCATCCTCACCAGCATCTTTGCCCCGTTGACGTTCATCTGCGGCATCTACGGCATGAACTTCGCCCACATCCCGGAGCTCACCTGGCGCTTCGGCTACCCCTACGCGCTGCTGCTGATGGCCACCATCGCAGCGATCCAGGCCTGGTGGCTGTGGCGGCGCGGCTGGTTCCAGGATTGGACGAGCCCGCACTGATCCAAGCGGAGCAGCCCCCTGGAGGGGCCTCGCGAAGCTGAGGCAAGATCGACGTAGCACCCTCGAGCAAGGCCTGGGCCATGGGCGGGTCCACCGACGGCATGGCGATCCTCTCCAATGGAGCCCATGCCCACCAGCTGCTCGACAGGCACTGCAAACGGATGGTGTCCCTGCATGCCCCGGTGCTGGAGAACCGCGACCCGGAGCCGCTGCATCAGATGCGGGTCGCGATGCGCCGCCTGCGCACCTGCCTCAACCAGTTCGGCCCGGCCCTGGAGCTCCCGGATGGGGTCGGCGTGCAACGCCTGGCCCGATCCGTGCGGCGCCTGGGTGCGGCCCGGGATCTCGATGTGCTGCGGGATCGGCTGGAGCAGACGCTGCTGCCCAGGCTCCCGAAGCAGGAAATCCGCCGGCTCAAGCCGGCCCTGAAGCAGCTGCAGCGCGAACGCGGCGAGGCGCAGCAGCAGCTTCAGGAGGTGTTGAACAGCAGCCGCCACCTCAAGCTGATCGCCCAGCTGCAGAAGTGGCTGCGCCAGCCGCGCTACACACCCCTCGGCGACGAGCCGCTGCAGCACTGGCTGCTCGAATGGCAATGGCCGTGCCTCGGCACGCTGCTGCTGCACCGGGGCTGGCGGATCACCGCACCCCAGGGGCAGCGCGATGTGGAGGAGCTGCATGCCCTGCGCAAGGGCATCAAGGAGGCCCGCTACCGCCTGGAGAACCTTCAGCCGCTGGGCGGCGCCGTCGGCCTCGACTGGATCAACCGGCTGAAACAGGGCCAGGAGCTGCTGGGCGAACTGAACGATCTGGCGGTGCTGCGGCAGGCGATCGAGAGCCAGGCTTCACAGCGCCTGGCCAGGCATCTGCCGGAGCTGGACAAGCTCCTGGACGAGCAGCGGCTCGCGTGCTGGGCGCAGTGGCGGATTCTGGCCATGGAACTTGTGGAGAGGCACGAACGGGCCCACCTGGTGCTGGGGCTGATCGGCGACAGGGCGCTGGGGGGACAGCCCGATGTATCCGGGGACACCACCAACTAGCACCGAGATCACGGGTCGAATCGTGAAGATCCGATAAGTTGCGCCGGACGTCTGTCTGACGTCATTCCCGATCGGTGTGAGGACCCGATGAAATTCTTCCAGCAACTGCTGGTCGCCCCTGCGGCGCTCGGACTGCTGGCCCCCGTGGCCGCGACCGCTTCCGAGCTCAACATGGACGGCGTCAACCAGTACGCCTCCCAGGAGCAAGTCACCAGCATCTCCCAGTTCTCGGACGTGCAGCCGACCGACTGGGCCTACCAGGCGCTCTCCAACCTGATCGAGCGCTACGGCTGCGTCGCCGGCTATCCCGACGGCACCTACCGCGGCCAGAAGGCCATGACCCGCTTTGAAGCGGCGGCCCTGCTCAACGCCTGCCTCGACCGCGTCACCGAGGTGACCGACGAGCTCAAGCGCCTGATGGCCGAGTTCGAGAAGGAGCTCGCCATCCTCAAGGGCCGCGTCGATGGCCTCGAGGCCAAGGTGGGCGAGCTGGAGGCCACCCAGTTCTCCACCACCACCAAGCTCAAGGGCGAGGCGAGCATGATCCTCGGCGGCATGCCCGACTTCGACAATGTGGAGGACTCCGATCCGGATAACACCACCTTCAACTACGACGTGCGGCTGAGCTTCGACACCAGCTTCAGCGGCAAGGACCTGCTGCGCACCCGCCTGCGCGCCGGCAACTTCAGCTCCCTGCCCTTCGGCAGCAGCTCCCAGATCTTCGCCCTCGACAAGGCCGCAACCACGGCAGATTCGGTGAGGATCGACCGTCTCTTCTACACCTTCCCGGTGGGTGATTCGGTCAAACTCACGGTGGGCGCTCTGGTGCGCAACACCGAGATCATTTCCTTCATCCCCAGCGCCTACAAGTCGAACATTCTCGACTACTTCCAGCTGGCCGGTGCTTCCGGTACCTACAACAAGGCCACCGGCTCCGGATTCGGCTTCACCTGGAACCAGAAGGTTGACAAAGGGCGGCCCTACGCCACCTTCTCGGCCAACTACATCTCCAGCAGTGGTTTTGCTGACTCCTCCATCGGTATGTTCACCGAGGAGGGCGGCATCAACGCCCTGGCCCAGCTCGGCGTGAAGGCCCCCAACTGGGGTGCGGCCGTGGCCTACCGCTACGGCTCCGAGAACTCCCGGATCCGCGTCCCCAACTTCAGCGGCACCCTGCTTTCCGGTGATTCCACCAACAGCGTGGCCGTGAACGCCTACTGGGAGCCCACCGACACCGGCTGGATCCCCTCGATCAGCCTCGGCTACGGCTACAACGATGGCGGCGGCGGCTTCCCCGACTCCCAGTCGTGGATGGTCGGCTTCCAGTGGGACGACGCCTTCGTGAAGGGCAACGCCGCCGGCTTCGCCTTCGGCATGCCGCCCTTCACCGATCAGAGCGAGGACGACGAGGCCTGGCTGTACGAGATCTTTTACAAGTTCCAGGTCACCGACAATATCTCGATCACCCCGTCCCTCTTCTACGGAAGCAATGTTGCCTCCAATGGCGGCGACGATGCCTGGGGTGGCGTGATCCAGACCACCTTCAAGTTCTGATTCTTCAGGACGCACACCTCACACCGGTGCATCCGCACCCCACACACCCCATCACCAGCCTCCCGCAAGGGGGGCTTTTTTGTGGTCACCTGAAGCTCTCAGCGATGAACCCCGGCTCACAACAGGCTCACAGCAAGCTCAGAACAGGCTCAGAACAAGCTCAGAACAAGTTCAAAACAGGGCTCAGAAGGACACAAAGAGGACACAAACGAAGATCTTCTTCCAGGCTTAATCCACCTATAACGTGGCCATAATGATTCAGGGAGAGAGCGATACTAAATATTATCTGGTCTCATTGACTTTTTCCATGACCTTCGCCAAGAAGGCCTTCGCCATCACCAGGGTCACCGCGTTCGCCACGGTCACCGCGGTGTCAGCCACTCTGGCTGGCGGCACCGTTCTCGCCCAGAGTGCCCTCAACGGAGCAGGAGCCAGCTTCCCCGCCCCCTTCTACCAGGCGGCCTTCGCCTCCGCCGCCAGCAAGGGCATCCGGGTGAACTACCAATCGGTCGGCTCCGGCGCCGGCGTGCGCCAGTTTGTGGCCGGCACCGTGGACTTCGGCGCCACCGATGAACCGATCAAGGCCGCGGAAGCCGCCAAGGTGAAGCGGGGCGTGGTGCAGTTCCCCGCCGTGGGTGGCACCATCGCCATCGCCTACAACAATCCGGCCTGCAAGAATCTCAAGCTCAGCCAGAAGCAAGCCGTCGACATCTTCCTCGGCAAGATCAGCAGCTGGGATCAGCTGAAGTGCGGCAAGGGCAGGATCAATGTGGTGCACCGCTCCGACGGCAGCGGCACCACCTTCGCCTTCACCAATTCGCTCTCCGCCTTCTCCTCCGAATGGAAGAGCAAGGTGGGAGAGGGCAAGAGCGTGAAGTGGCCCGTCGGGATCGGGGGCAAGGGCAATGAAGGGGTCGCCGGCGTGCTGGCCAACACCCCCGGCTCGATCGGCTACGTGAACCAGGCCTTCGTGAAGGGCAAGCTCAAGGCTGTCGCCCTGCAGAACAAAGCCGGCAAGTACGTGCTGCCGAACGTCAGGAGCGGAGCCGCCGCCCTGAACAACATCCGCCTGGATGGCAACCTGGCGGGCGAGGACCCCAACCCCGCCGGCGCCGAGAGCTACCCGATCTCCACCCTCACCTGGATCCTGGCCTACAAGAGCGGCAACGGCTCCAAGGCGGGGCAGATCCGCCAGGCCATGCTCCACCTGCTGGGCCCGGCTCAGAACAGGGCCGACGATCTGGGCTACGTGCCCCTCAAGGGCAACGTGCTCAGCGCCGCCAAGAAGGCCGTGGGCAGCATCGGCAGCTGAACCGCTTCAGGGCACCCCGGGGCCCCGTTCTCCTGCCGGGGGGGAGGCCACCAGCAGGTAGGTCAACCCCTGGCGGTGCTCACGGCTGAGCACCGCCAGGCCCTCCTTCTTCAGGGCCTCGGGTTGGAAGCTGGGCCGGTTGGCGGGGGCGATCAGCACCAGGCGTTCGGTGACCGCCGTCCCCCCCGCGACCCCAGCCGGCGTGCCGGCGCCGGCACGCAGATGGGCGGCCAGTTCCGGCCGGGAATCCACCCGGTGGATGGGGCGGCCGGTCCGCAGCGCCACCGAGTGGTAGCTCTTGCCCACCACATAGATGGGAACCTCGGGGGGAACCTGCTCGGCCACGCGGTCCGCCAGGGCGAGGATGGCGTTCTGGCGGTGCTCGCGGTAAATCCCGGCCAGGGATGGCACGATCGAGCCCCAGGCCAGCATGGCCACCAGCAGCCAGGCCAGCACCAGGGCCAGACGCCGGCGCGGGCTCCCCAGCACCACCGCCAGCAGCAGAGCGGCCAGGAGCAGCAGGGGCAACCAGTGGCCCGGACCCTGCACATGCCGCAGCAGCGCCTGGGTGTACTCCGGGAAGACCCTGTCGAGCTTCACGACCCCCGGCAGCACCGGGCCCGGAATCAGGGCCAGCGCCGCCAGCACCGCCGCGGTCCCCACCCCGAGGATTCGATAGAACGATCTCCCGCGGGCATAGGGATTCGCACCGCTCGGGGGGGAAGCCAGCGGGGCCGCCTGCGGGGCTGGGGGCTCGGGCAGCACGTTGTAGGCCACCAGAATGGCCAGAGGGGGAAGGGAGCCGAGGATGTAGTGGGGCAGTTTGGTGCTCGCCAGGCTGAGCAGCAGCACCGTGAGGGTCAGCCAGACCAGCGCGAACACCTGCAGATCCGTCGCGGGCTCATGCGGGGCCTCACGCTGGCGGATCCGCCCCAGCCACAGGGCCCAGCGGGCACGGGTGGGCACAGCCAGCAGACCCCAGGGAAAGCTGAGCACCAGCAGCACCGGCAGGTAGTAGAACCAGGGCCCGGCGTGGTCGTCCACCGTGCTGGTGATCCGCCCGAAGTTGCTGTGGCCGAGGAAACCGGCCACGAAGGCCATGCCGGCCTGGCGATAGGCGGCCAGCAGCCACGGCAGCGGCAGGGCGATCGCCAGGGCGGCACTCACCGCCAGCAGGCCGGCCTGGCGGCCGAAGCTCCGACCCTGGCGGGTGAGCAGGGCGTAGCCGATCAGCACCGCCGCCGGCAGCAGCCAGGCCAGCAGTCCCTTGGCCAGGAAGCCCACCCCCAGGGCGGCACCGGCCCCCAGGGCCAGGCGCCAGCGCTGGGCCAGGGAGGCCGTCGGCACGAACAGCAGCTCGTAGAGCCAGGTCAGGGCCATCACCAGGCAGCTGGTGAGGTAGCTGTCGTGCACCGCCACCCGGGCGAAGGCGGCATAGCCGGGCAGACAGGCCAGGATCACCCCCGCCAGCACCGCCCGGGCCCAGCGGCGCTTGCCGCTCTCCCCTGCCGTGCCCCCCAACCGCCAGACGCACAGCACCGTCACGATCACCCCGAGGGTGGAGGAGAACGCCGCCCCGAGTCGGGCCAGCCAGGGCGCCGACGGCAGAAAGCGGAACATCGGCCAGGCCAGCCAGTACGGCAGAGGGGGCTTGTCGAAGTAGTTCTCGCCGCTGACCCTGGGCAGCCATGGACTGTTCTCGGCCAGCATGGTGCGGGCGATATCCAGCTGCAGCGATTCGGTCTTGTCGAGCGGATAGAGAATCTGAGTTCCCCAGAAAAAGGCCACCACGCAGACAACAACCAGGAGCAGAATTCCCCAGGTCCGCTGGGATCGCTCAAGCCTTGGTATGAACAAGCACGCAGCCCGAAACCCGCAACCTTACCGCTGCCTTCCCTTCTCCCCTTGGCCTGCCCAGCCCTGGCGCGCACTGGCGCTCACGGGCACCCCGAGGCCTCCGGTTGGGTGTTCGAACGGGTTGTTCGACAGCGGACAGGGTGGTGGGCCAAACAAGGGCAGCAGAAAAAGCGCAGTAAGGTGATCAAAAGTGGCTGACCAGGGGTCCAGCGCCGCCACCCCCATGGCCGCCCGCCAACGCCCCACGGTCCCTCCACCTCTCCGTCGTGACGACCTCGTGACTGTTTCGACCGCTGCAGCCCAGACACCGGTGGCGACCGGCCCCGCTGGTCGGGCCATGGCCCAGCCGATGGACGGCTCCCTTCTGGAGGCCCTCCAGGAGCACCTCAGCATGGAGCGGCGGGCCAGCCTCGCCTACTTCGCCATGGCGATCTGGTGCGCCGAGCGCGAGCTGCGCGGGTTCACCCACTACCTCCGGCAGGAGGCCGAGGCCGAACAGACCCATGCCGGCCAGGTGGCCGACTATCTGATCAGCCGCGGCCAGACGGTGCTGCTGCAGAGCCTGCCGGCCCCCCGCCAGAGCTGGGCATCCCCCGAGGAGATCTTCGCGGCGGTGTTCCAGATGGAGGCCGAGGTCACCACCTCGCTCCAGCAGCTGTACGCCCTGGCGGAGCGCTCCTCCGATCTGCGCACCACGGTGTTTCTCGATCCATTGGTGGAGGGGCAGGTGGCCGCCGAACATGAAGCCGCCCATCTGCTGGGCCGGGTCCGCTTCGCCCAGAACCAGCCGGCGGCCCTGCTGATCATCGATGGGGAGCTGGGCGCCGATCAACACGCGCCCGCCAGCCTGGCCTGAGCGGTCGGCCCGCCCCATCAGGCGGCGCGCAGGGGTCGGCGGCTGAGTTCCACCAGCAGGGCCAGGCCCAGGGGCTCAGCCACCCCCCGGCGCTGCCAGCCCTGGGCGGCCTGAAGCAACTCCCGGCGGCGTTGCTCGAGCTCGGCCAATTCCCGGCGCAGCCGGGCGAGCAGCTGGGTGTCCTGGCAGCGGCCCATGTCCCCGAGCACCTGGCTGGAGCGGCGGCGCAGGGAATCGGCTTCGCGCCAGAGGCTGCCGATCAGGGTGTCGGAGATCGGAATCCTGGCAGGGACCACAGCGACAGATCCACCGAGCGCTGGCAGGGCGCAACCTAGCCGCCGAACCGCTCCTTCTGCAAGCGATTCTCAATAGCAGTCATGCCCGGGCTGTTGCGGCGGGGCGCGGAGCTGGAAGCTCCAGGCTGCTCAGCCAGGCCAGCGCCACCAGCAGGGCCGAGCACCAGAGGCAGGCCTGAATCCCACCCTGCATGTAAAGCCAGCCCGAGAGCAGCGTGCCCAGCAGCCGGCCGGCGGCGTTGGCCATGTAATAGAAGCCCACGTTCAGGCTCACCGCCTCGGCATCGGAATAGGCGAGCACCAGGTAGCTGTGGATCGAGGAGTTCATGGCGAACACCACCCCGAAGGCCGCCAGTCCCCCCACCACCACCAGCCCGGGCTGCGCCACCTCCCGCCAGAGGCCCACAGCGATCAGGGCGGGGATGGCGGTGAGCAGAGCCGCCCAGAACTGCAGGGCGGCCGGGCCCGGAGCCGCCGGGCGACCCCAGCTGCGGCGCAGCGCCGGAGCGGAGCCCTGCACGACGCCGTAACCGATCACCCACAGTCCCAGGAAGGCGCCCACCTCCCAGAAACGCCAGCCGAGGGAGGCCTCGAGGAACACCGGCAGGGCCACCACGAACCACACGTCGCGGGCACCGAACAGGAAGAAGCGGGCCAGCGCGAGGAGGTTGATCCCGCGCGACGTGGAGAACAGGGCCGCCAGGGGCGGTTTGCGTTTCATCCGGCCGATCTCCCCCGGCAGGCGCAGGGTGAGCAGAAAGGCCAGGGCCAGGCCGGCCGCCAGGGCCGCCACCGCCGTGTTGAAGCCCAGGCTGGTGAGCAGCACCCCTCCGAGAAAGAACCCCACCCCCTTGAGGGCATTCTTGGAGCCCGTGAGGATGGCCACCCACTGGAACAACCGGGCCTCGCCCCTGGCCTCCTCCCCGGAGACCTGGGGCACCACCGCGCGGATGGCACTCTTGGCACTCATCTTGTTGAGGTCCTTGGCGATGCCGCTGATGGCCTGGGCGGCCATCACCACGATCACCGAGAACATCCGGGGCCAGCCCGGCGCCACCGGCACCAGCATCAGCAGCGCCGCGATCTGCAGCAGGGTGCCCACCCAGAGCGTGAGGCGCAGGCCATGGCGGGCGCCGATCCAGCCGCCGACGAGGTTGGTGAGCACCCCGAAGAACTCGTAGAAGACGAACAGCAGCGCGATCTCCAGGGTGGAGTAACCGAGCTGGTGGAAGTGGAACACCACCAGCATGCGCAGGGCCCCGTCCGTGAGGGTGAAGGCCCAGTAGTTGGCGGTGACGATCCCGTACTGCTGCAGGGCCGTGAGCCCGCCGCGCTGTGCCGCCATCGCTCAGCCCTCCCCGCAGGCCGCGATGTGGCAGGCCAGATCGGCCAGCCGGCAGCTGTAGCCCCACTCGTTGACGTACCAGGCGTAGACCTTCAGCTGGGTGCCGTTCACCACGAGGGTGGAGGGGGCATCGACCACGGCGCTGCGGGGGTCGTTGACGCAGTCCACCGAGACCAGCGGCCGGGTCTCCACCCCGAGAATGCCGCGGAGGTCCCCCTCGACCGCCTGGGTGAAGGCCCGGTTCACCGCCTCGGCCGTGGTGGCATGCTGCTCCAGCTCGAACACCGCATCGGTGAGGGAGGCGTTGAGCAGCGGCACCCGCACGGCGTGGCCGTTGAGCTTGCCCTGGAGATCCGGGAAGATCAGCCCGATCGCCCGGGCGGAACCGGTGCTGGTGGGGATGAGGCTCTGCAGGCAGGAGCGGGCCCGGCGCAGATCGTTCCTGAACCCGTTGACCACCACCTGGGTGTTGGTGACGTCGTGCAGGGTGGTGATCGCGCCATGGCGGATGCCGAAGCTGCCAGCCACCTCGCCCTTCACCGGGCAGGCCACCACGACGCGCGCCAGACCCGCCGCCTCGAAGTAGGGCTGCAGCGTCGCCGCCCACCAGGGCACGGCCGCAGGATCGGAGTCGCGGCTGTAGCCCACCGCCTGGTCGCCGACGCGGAGGCCCCGCTCGCCGAGGGGCTCGACCGGCGTGGGCCAGCGGCCGTGCACCGAATCGAAGGCCAGCAGATGGGCCGCCGCCGCCGCATCCCCGCCGCTGTCGTTGATGTGGACCAGCTCGATGCCGGGCCGCCCCCGGAGAACGCGGCAGACCAGGCGGCCGATGCGCCCGAAACCGTTGATGCCGACGCGCATGGACCTGACCCGCTGAAGAGGCGACGATGGGGACCCGTGGGCCCGCCCACACCGGAAGCTAGATCAACAAGAGTTGATCAATCAATGGAACCTGCTCCATGCGTGTCCTGGAACACCCCGCCGGCCCCACGGGCCTCTCCGCCGACCAGGCCCGGGCCCTGCTCAAGGCGCTCGGTGATCCCCTGCGGCTGCAGGTGATCGAGGCCCTCGGCAGCGGCGAACGCTGCGTCTGTGATCTCACCGCGGACCTGGGCCTGGCCCAGTCGAAGCTCTCCTTCCACCTGCGGGTGATGAAGGAGGCAGGGCTGATCGAGGGCAGGGTGCAGGGCCGCTGGATCTACTACCGCCTGCAACCCCAGGCCATCGCGGCGCTGCAGACCTGGCTCGCCGACCTCACCGCCCACTGCGGCCGGCCCGCCGCACCCTGCGACGGTTGAAGGGCCAGGCCCGAACGGATCCCTAGCGGCAGCTGTCGAGGGCCCGCTCCAGCTGGAGCGTCGCGTGCTGCACACCCAGGGCCCGCAGACGGCCGCGGGCCTCGCGCAGCACGGCATCGTCCTGGTCCTGGGGTCGGGCCGGATCGCACTGCAGGTGAACCGTGAGCGCCACGGTGGCGGTGCTCATGCTCCACACGTGGAGGTGATGCAGGCCGACCACCCCCTCCAGGGAGAGCAGGGCGGTCTCGATGGCGGCCAGATCCACCCCCCGCGGAACGGCATCCAGCATCAGGGCCCCCGCCTCCAGCAGCAGCTGCCAGCCGCTCCAGGCCACCACCACCCCCACGCCGATCGCCACCAGGGGGTCGATGCCGCTCCAGCCGGTGAGCAGGATCAGCAGGGCGCCGGCCAGCACGGCCGCCGACACGGCGGCATCGGTGAGCAGATGCATCACGGCCGCGCGGCGGTTGAGGTCATGCAGGTGGCCATGGCCGAACAGCCGCGCCGACAGCAGGTTGATCGCCAGGCCGGCCAGGGCCGCCCAGGCCACCGGTGCCGGCTGGATCAGCACGGGCCGGCCGAGGCGCTGGATCGCCTCCACCATCACCACGCCACCGGCCATGAGCACCAGGGCGGCATTGGCGAGGGCGGCGAACTGGGTGCTGCGGCGGTAGCCGTAGGTGAAGCGGCGGCTGGCGGGCCTCAGCGCGAGCCGCTCCGCGGCCCAGCCCAGGCCCAGCCCCGCCACATCCCCCAGGTTGTGCAGGGCATCGCCGATCAGCGCGAGGGAGCCGAAGGAGAAACCGATCACCAGCTGGACGACCACCAGGGCGGTGTTGAGCAGCACGCTCCAGCGGAAGGGGGCACTGCTGGGATGGCTGCTGCCGGGATGGCTGCTGCCGTGGTGGTGGGGAACCATGACCCAGTCTGTCCCCGCCCGCAGCGGCGGCCGCGCCCGGCGCGAGGGACGCGACGCTAACCAACCCTTAATCAGCGGACCATCTGGTCTTTGCCCCCGACGCTGCCGCGGTGCATAGCGTTCGCTCACCACAACGGCTGCCTGCGCCCATGGTGTTCACGCCATCCCTCGGGGCCGATCACCGTGACAGCTTCCGCGAGTTGCTGGAAACCAGCTACGAGAAGCGCAGCCTGGTGCACCTCCCGGCCGGCAGCTGCCTGCCGCTGCTCCGGCGCAATGTCTGGGTGGTGGTGCGCGGCATGGTCAAGCTGAGCGCCATCTCCATCCATGGCGACGAGCTGCTGCTGGGCCTGGTGGGTCCGAACGAACCCTTCGGTGATCCCCTCACCAACGTTCAGGCCTACGCCGCCAGCACCCTCCTGGACAGCGACCTGCTCTGCCTCAGCTGTGAGGAGATCGCCGCGGCGCCCCACCTGGCGATGAGCCTGCTGCAGGGGATGGCGGCCCGCTACCGCCAGAGCGAGGCGATCCTGGCCCTGCTGGGCCTGCGCCGCATCGAGGACCGGGTGCGGGGCCTGCTCGACCTGCTCGCCGCCGACCATGGCCAGCCCTGTGAGCAGGGCCTGCGACTCCCCTTCCGGCTCACCCACCAGGAACTGGCCAGCGCCCTGAGCACCACCCGGGTGACGGTCACCCGGGTCCTGGGCCAGTTGCGCCAGGAAGGCTGGTTGAAGCTGGACAGCCGTCGCCATCTGGTGATCGCCCACCAACCCCTGCGGCGATGAGCCTCGGGGCCGGCAGCGCCGGTCGCGGGGGCGAACGCAGCGACGGTCGGCGGCAGGCACCCTTCTGGGGGGCGCAGCTCAGCGGCGAAAATGGCTGGATGCAAGCCAGCCTGCTGGTCGTCGAAGACGACGAGACCATCCGCGAGACCCTGCGCGAGGCCCTGGAGCTGGAGGGCTTCGCCGTCACCGCCTGCGGCAACGGGCGCGATGCCCTCCACCACCTGCAGCGGGCCCCCGACGGCGAGGGCTTCGCCCTGATGGTGCTGGATCTGATGCTGCCGGGCCTGGGCGGTCTGGATGTGTGCCGGCAGCTGCGCGCCTCCCGGGACCAGACGCCCATCCTCGTGGTGAGCGCCCGCGACAGCGAGACCGACCGGGTGCTGGGCCTGGAGGTCGGCGCCGATGACTACCTCGTCAAACCCTTCGGCATGCGGGAACTGGTGGCCCGCTGCCGCGCCCTGCTGCGCCGCAGCAGCAACCAGGCGATCCAGGCCAAGGTGCTGGAGCACGCCAACCTGAAGCTGTACCAGGAGGAATGCCGGGTGACCCGCGATGGGCTGCCGGTGAACCTCTCGCCCAAGGAGTACCGCCTGCTGGAACTGTTCATGCAGCATCCCCGCCGGGTCTGGAGCCGCGACCAGCTGATCGAGCAGGTCTGGGGTGTGGACTACTTCGGCGACAGCAAGACCGTGGACGTCCACATCCGCTGGCTGCGGGAGAAGCTGGAGGATGAGCCCTCCACGCCGGTCCACCTGATCACCGTGCGGGGCTTCGGCTACCGGTTTGGCTGAGGGTCGCCTCGAACGGCTGCTGGGCTGGTGGCGCCGCCGGACTCCTTCTGCGGCGCCCCAGCCCAGCGCCCGCCAGCTGCTCAGCTGGATGGACTCCTCGCCGGTGGGATGGCTCCTGTTGGACGGTGGGGACCGGCTGGCCCACGTCACCCCGCGGGCGGCACGGATCCTCGCCCTGGAGAGCGGGCGGCACCTGCAGGGGCTCCCCCTGGGCGAGCTCTGCGCAGACGCCGCCCTGGCCGACGCCGTCGCCATCGCCCGCCGCCAGGATCGGCCCCAGCGGCTTCAGTGGCACTGGGCGCGGGAGGAGTACGACCTGGTGGTGGTGCCTGGCCTGGGGGGATGGATGGCGGTTCAGTTCCAGAGCCGGCGGTCCCTGGAGGCCCAGCTCGAGCAGCAGGAACGCTGGGTCAGCGATGTCGCCCACGAGCTCAAGACGCCCCTCACGGCGCTGCTGCTGGTGGGCGACAGCCTGGCCGCCCAGGTGAACGACCGCAACGCCCGGCTGGTGGAGCGCCTCCAGCGGGAACTGCGCCGCCTGCAGGAGCTGGTGGGCAACCTGCTGGAACTGTCACGGCTGGAGAACAGCCTGCCGGGGGAGAGCACCGGCCTGGGGCGCGTCGATCTGGGGCGGCTGGTGGAGGAGGTCTGGCAGGGGCTCCGCCCCCTGGCCGAGCAGCGCGGCATCCGCCTGCGTCTCCTGGCGCCGGCCCGGCTGGAGATCCAGGCCGACCGGGCCCGGCTGCACCGGGCGCTGCTCAACCTGCTGGACAACGGCGTGCGCTACAGCCCCGACGGCGGGACCCTGGAGGCCTCACTGACGAGCCGGGGGGGCTGGTGCCAGCTCAGCATCCGGGACCATGGGCCGGGGCTGGGGGAGGACGACCTGGCCCACATGTTCGAGCGCTTCTACCGCGGCGACCCCGCCCGCGTGCGCAGCCAGCGCAGCGGCAGTGGCCTCGGGCTGGCCATCGTGCAGCAGATCGCCCTGACCCACGGCGGCCGCATCCAGGCCAGCAACCACCCCGCCGGCGGGGCCCAACTGGATCTGATCCTGCCGGTGCACCAGCGGTGAGCGGTGGAGCGCCGCGCCTCTCAGCCGGCGTAGTGGGGATCCAGCCAGCAGCGGGGCAGGGCCTCGCCGGAAGGAAAGATCAGCCGCTGCTTGGTCATCCCCTGCGGATCCTGGAGTTCCTCGCCCGCATGAAACCGGCCGAGCACCTCGGCAGCGAAGGGATCGAACAACTGCTTGAGATCGAGCACCTCAACGAGGCGCTGGTCATCGCCTTGGCGAATTTTCAGGAACATGGCCTTGCCTCTGTCCTCTCCCTCCACTGTGGGCAATCCAGGACATGAGAAGCCCCGTCGAACACCATGCTTCACAAGGAGTTCGACGGGGCTGTCCCCCTGGGACGCGTCTCAGGGGCCGGTGCTCAGGGGCCGGTCCTTCAGCGGACGCTGACTTCGACCACCCGGCCGCCCAGCCGGTTGACCCGCTGCAGAGCTTCGTTCATCCGGGTGAACGGCACCCGGATCACGGTCTCGGCGGTGCGGGAGTAGGCGTTGTCGGCGATCCCCGTCACCAGCAGGGTGACGAGGCGCCCACTGCTGCTGTCGCTGCCGCGGGCACCGGCCATCACCGGCAGACCGTTGACACGGTCGCTGCGCTCGCTGTTGAACACCGCAGGTGCACCGCCCTCGCCGTCGGCGGCGTAGGCACCCGAACCCACCGACGAGCGGAAATAGGCCGGGCCGGAGCTGGGGGGATTGACCGCCACCGGTCGGTTGGTGTGCACCACCCGGTTGAGCCGGGACTGCACGCCGGAGGCGTCACCCTTCACCGAAGCGGCCGCTCCGCGGGCCAGCTGGAAGACCCAGGAGAACTGACGGCCCTGCTGGCCGATCGAGTAATCCCAGCCGTGGATGTAGGGCACCACATCCTGGCCGAAGCGATGCTGGTACTCGTCGCTGTCGAGATAGGAATCGATCTCGGCGTCGTAGCCGTGTTCCTGGAGAATGGTGAAGTGATCCAGCATCTCCTGGCTGTTGTTGGGCGCCCGGCCCAGCAGGTGCTTGAAGTTGAGCTCGATGAAGCGGTAGGGGTTGCAGTTCTCGAAGAACTTCTCCTTGTAGAGACCGCTCTTGGCTACCAGACGCACAAACTCACGCACGCTCAGATCACCGTTGCGGAACAGGGACTCCAGTCCCTCGAGCCGCTCACTCTTCATGATGTGCTGGTTGCCGAGCACCTGCTGGTACACAGCGCGGATGATCGTCTTGCGGTCGTCTTCGGAAGCGTGGGCCCAGTTTTCCTTGTTGCGGGCGTTCGCGAATCGCTCGATCCCCAGGACGGGGGCTTTGACCAGTGCCATGGGCAGGAGGGCGGGGGGGCAGTCGGCGGGCAGGGAGAAGGCAGTCACGTCACAGGACGTGTGCGGACGCGAGCGTAGGGGGGTTCGACTGAGCGCCCCGGCAGGTTCATTGAATGTTTAGGTTCGCGTGAAGACTCTTGAAGCAGCCGTTCTCTGCCAGGGGGGACGGGCATGGCTACCGTGAGGAGAACGCACCGAGCGGTGATGCACTTCTGGGCCCCGGAGATCGACCCATCCCATCCGATGGACTGCACCCAGCCGGAGCGCTACGCCATCCGGCGTCTCGACAACGCCAGCTTCCTGGCGATCGAAGCCAACGATCAGCGCCTGCTGGAGGTGGGAGCCGCCTCCGAGGCCTACCTGTTCCACACCCACGAAGCCGCCCTGCGCGCGGCCCAGGAGCTGAACCAGACCGGCCGCGGTCCGGTGGATGTGGTCAAGATCGAGTGGGAGCCGGAAACCACCGCGCCCTGAGCGCGACCCCCCTGGGCCAGGCCACTCAGAGGCTGATCGGCTCCACGCCGCTCACCACCGGCGCCACCGAACTGAGTCCGAGGTCGGGATGGTCCTCGTGCAGCTGGTTGAGATTCCAGTCGTTCTTGAACAGCAGCACCGGCCGGTCCCAGGCATCCCGCACCGTCTTGCAGTTGAAGATCCTCCCCACCGCTTCCAGGGCCGGCCAGCCGCCGCTGACCCAGCGGGCGACGCTGAACCCCAGGGGTTCGAGACGCGTCTGCACCCCATATTCATGCTCCAGCCGGTACTGCACCACCTCGAGCTGCAGCTGACCCACCGCCGCGAGGATCGGATCGCGCTTGCTCTGGTCGGTGTCATAGAGGATCTGCACGGCCCCTTCCTCCCGCAACTCGTTGACGCCCTTGCGGAAGCTCTTGAAGGCCGAAGGGTTGGGGTTGCGCAACCAGGCGAAGATTTCCGGTGAAAAGCAGGGGATCCCCTCGTACTCCACCCGCGGACCCAGGTAGAGCGTGTCGCCGATGGCGAACATGCCGGGGTTGTTGAGGCCGATCACGTCGCCGGGGTAGGCGTCCTCGACCACTTCCCGGTCCTGGCCGAACAGTTTCTGGGGACGCGACAGGCGAATGCTCTTGCCGGTGCGGGCGTGCTGCACCGTCATGTCCTTCTCGAAACGGCCGCTGCACACCCGCACGAAGGCCACCCGGTCGCGATGGCGGGGATCCATGTTGGCCTGGAGCTTGAACACGAAGCCACTGAAGCCCGACTGCAGCGGGTCCACCAGACCGGTGCTGCTCTGGCGGGGGATGGGCCGCTGCGCCAGCTCCAGAAAGGCATCGAGGAACGGACGCACGCCGAAGTTGGTCATGGCCGAGCCGAAGAACACCGGGCTGAGCTCGCCGCGGTGCACCGCCTCCAGGTCGAGGTCGGAGCCTGCCCCATCGAGCAGCTCCAGTTCCTCCAGCGCCGCCGCCAGCAGCTCCGGTTCCACCAGCCCGCTGCTGGCGGCCTCGTCGATCTGCAGCACCCGCTCCTCACTCTGGCGGCCCCGCTCGGCCCGCAGGAAGAGGATCACCTGCCGGCTGCGGCGATCGATCACACCCCGAAAGCGGTCGCCGCTGCCGATCGGCCAGTTGACGGGCCAGCAGGCCAGACCCAGCTCCTGTTCGATTTCATCGAGCAGCTCCAGGGGGTCCCGCCCCGGCCGGTCCATCTTGTTGATGAAGGTGAAGATCGGGATGCTCCGCATGCGGCACACCTCGAAGAGCTTGCGGGTCTGGGGCTCCAGGCCCTTGGCGGCGTCCTCCAGCATCACCGCGTTGTCGGCGGCGGCCAGGGTCCGGTAGGTGTCCTCGGAGAAGTCCTGGTGGCCGGGTGTGTCGAGCAGGTTGATGGTGCTGCCGCTGTAGTCGAACTGCAGCACGGTGGAGGTGATCGAGATGCCGCGCTGCTTCTCGAGCTCCATCCAGTCGGAGGTGACCTTGCGCTGCTCGCCCTTCGCCTTGACGGCGCCGGCCTGCTGGATGGCGCCGCCGTAGAGCAGCAGCTTTTCGGTGAGGGTCGTCTTGCCGGCGTCGGGGTGGGAGATGATCGCGAAATTGCGCCGACGGGCCACCGCCTCAGCCAGGTCGGCTTCAGGGGCGGTGGCGGGGGGAGGGGTGGAGCGCGTGGTCATGGCCACAGCCTGGCAGGCAACGGGGAGGGGCTTCAGGAGCGCGGGGTCAGGGGCTCGGCGAGCAGGTGGGTGAGCTTGCGGCGGTAGTCGGCATCCGAGTCCGGCGCGATCAGCAGCTCCTCCCCGGCGGAGATCGTTCGGGCGGCGATCACCAGGTGCTCCCCATGGGCAAGCCGCGGCGAGAGCACGGCGTTGGCCGGGCAGCCCGGCGGCGGGAAGTTCCAGAAGCGAGCGCTGTCCCCACACACGATCACCCAGCCCGGGCGCCGCGGATTGGTGTAGCCGAAGTGAAGCAGCTCCTGCTGCTGGGTCAGCGGCAGCCCGCTGAGCCGAACGGCGCTGTCGCAGGCCGGCTCGAATCGCCAGAGCAGGGTGCCCCGTTCAAGCCGGTCGAGGCTGAACACACCCTGGCCATGGATGCGGCTGGCGCCGACGCGATGGGGGATCAGGAGTCCCATCAGGGCTCGGCATCGCGGCGGGAGGGCAACCCGGGACTGGAAGGCGGTGTGCCATGGCGGCCATCCGGATGGCGCCAGGCCTGGAGGGCATGGCGCACGTAGGCCAACCGACGGAAGCGCTCCGGCAAGGCCTCGACCGCCGCGATCGCCTCGCTGGAACGGCCGGCCCGCCCCTGGGCCAGGGCGGCTTCGAAGGTGGTCGCAAACTCGACGTCCTCGCTGGCCATCGCCTCACGGCGTCCGCGGATCTCAAAGAGTTCCACCGGTTCACTGATGCCGCGCAGGTGGGAATCGTCAACCTTGATGATCAGGTACTGCGCCGCATCCGCCCCCAGGGCATTGACGAGGGCTCGGGTGGCCAGCACGCGGGTGCCATAGCGCCGGTTGACGGTTTCGACCCGGCTGCACAGATTCACCCGATCCCCCACGATGGTGTAATTCACCCGGCTGCTGGAACCGATGTTGCCGACCACGACGGCGCCGTAGTCGAGGCCGAAACAGGTCTCGAAGCAGAGGGGAGCACCCTGCTGCTGCCAGGTGCGGTTGAGCTCCTCGAGCCGCTGCTGACAGAGCAGGGCCGTGTCGACAGCGGAGCGGGCGGGATGGTCGATGGCGTCGGGCGCTCCCCAGAACAACAGGGCGGAATCACCCATGTACTTGTCCAGCACGCCCTGGGTTTCAAGGGCGGCATCATTGATGATGGTGAAATAATCGTTGAGTGCGTGGAGGATCGTCTCAGGATCCAGATGTTCGGCGATAGCCGTGAACCCGATGATGTCCGTGAAGAGGATGGCCAGCTTCCGCACTTCACCATCGAGACGAATCTGGTTCTTGTTGAGCACCAGTTTGCGCACAAGCCTGGCCGGTACATAGCGGCCGAAATCCCCGAGCGCGCTCTCCACCCGTCCCAGGGAGGAGGAGATCTCATGGATCTCATGCACCCACTGACAGCTCAGGGGAGTCTGAGCGGACTGGGGATCCAGCTCGAGCTGGGAGATCGCCAGCAGCCGTTGATTGATCCGTCGCAGCGGGCTGCTCAGGCGCCGTCCCACCAGGGCGGCCGCTGGCAACAGCAGCAGCAGGCTGAGCAGATAGCCCTGGGAGAGGGTTCCGAGAATGCGCTGGCGTTCGGCGATGACGCTGTCGGAGGAGATGTCCACGCCCAGGACGGTTTCGAAGCTGCCGTCCCGCCGGAAGAGGGGGTAGTAGCCCGACAGCCAGGTTCCCCACTCGTCGGTCACGAAACTGCGGTCGGCCTCGAACTGGCCTGTGGTCCAGACGCGGTGCAGGGCATCGGTGCTGGGGCTGGTGGTCATCACCGCGCCGATCGGCTCATAGTCCTCGCTGCCGTAGGGCGTGCCGTCAACAACGAACATGTACTTGGAGAATTGATCCTTCGGCTTGCCTTCAACCTTGCGAAGGGTGTAGACGAAGCTGACACCTTCCACCTGATCGAGGGCCTGCTTCATCCGGGCATGGGTGCGCAGGTAGATCGGATCCTCATGCTGGGAGGGTTGGCGCAGGGTGGCGATCGCATCGGCATCGAGCTTCGATGCCAGCGAGCGTGTCACTTCTCGGAGACGCTTGGTGGTGTTCTGCCGGGCGACATCCATGCTCTGGGTGATCACCATCGCCCCATTGATCGCCGTGGCGGCCGTGACCGTGACCGTGAAGATCAGGGCGAGCGTCGGCGCGACCCGCCAGCGGGTGGGCCGCCAGCGCAGCAGGCTCCCACGGGGCCCCGGCGAGGCCTGTGCCGTCGTGCCGGCCGGGCTGTCCTGCACCATGCCGGCACGTTCACACTGACGGAACCCTAGGGAGCCCATGCATGGGCGTCCACAGCATTTGTTCCACCAAGACGAGCATCACCATCACGACAGGGCATCACCATCACGACAGGGCATCACCATCACGACGGGGCATCGCCATCACGACGGGGCGTCATCCGGCCGACGGCCTGGGCATCTGGCGGCAGCAACCGGGATGTCGAGCCAAACACCACATCCCAGAGTGTGACAATCAGCCCATAGTGGCAGCGGGGATTGCGGTGGTGCTCCAGGTGATACGTACCCCAGGCCAGCACACGGGTGATACGACCCTGGATCCTGGGATTGTGATCCAGACGGGCATCACTGAACAGGACCTCGTAGAAATAATGCAGCCCCAGCAGCACTGGGCCCTGGGCAGGTAACAGAGCCGCGATCAGCAACGCCGGAAGCGTGAGGGTGATCCACACGTCGACACTTTCGGCAAGGGTGTCGAACCAGAACAGAAGGTGGTGCCATCGCAGGGGACGGGCCTCCAGCAGGTAGCGGGGCCGGTGGTGGTGGCGGTGGCAGACCTCCAGCCAGTTCCAGCTGGCCCGGTGATGGGCGAGCCGGTGAACGCCATAGGCCAGTCCCGTCCAGCTCAGCAGCGCCAGCAGCAGACCCTGCAGCCAGTGGACGGCGCTCTCGACAGCGGGGGAGAACGCCAAGGCACGGGGACGGGGACCGGGAGCGCCCGGATCGGACCTGGGCCGAACGAAGTTTAGAAACGGCCCGCCACACTGCGCGTGGTGGCAACCGCGTCTTGCCGGCCCTACGGGTGGCGTTTAAGGTGCCCCTCACTAGCCGGCGTCCCTCCGTGACCCTGTCCGCCACACCCCCTGTATCGGCTGACATCCCTGCAGCCCCTCCCGCCGTGCGGGAGAAGCCCCCTGAGGCGGCCGGCCTGCCGCCGTCGGACTTCCCGGCCACGGCCCCGGCAGCCAATCCGGTCTTCTACCGCACCTATTCCCGCAAGACGGCCCACGGCCGCGAGAGCTGGCACGAGGTCGCCGAGCGGAACCTCGAGGGCCTGCGCAAGCTGGGCCACCTCGGCGACGATGAGGTGACACTGCTCCGCCGCATGCAGCGGGGGCAGAAGGCACTCCCCTCCGGGCGCTGGCTGTGGATCGGCGGCACTCCATGGATCGAGCAGCCCGAGAACTTCTCCGGCTCCTACAACTGCACCTCCACCAACCTGGTGGACTGGGAGGCCTTCGGTCTGATGATGGACCTGGCGATGATGGGGTGCGGCACCGGCGCCATCATCGAGCCCCGTCTGATCAGCCGCCTGCCGATGGTGCGCAACCGCCTGGTGGTGGGCACGGTCACCGACATCGGCTCCACCCCGGCGGGCGAGCGGCAGGAGCACACCAGCCACAGCATCGAAGGGAACCGCGTTCACATCAAGGTCGGGGACACGCGACGGGGCTGGGTGGACAGCTACCAGCTGCTGCTGGAGCTGAGCAGCGATGAGCGCTTCCTCCAGCCCGACGGGCCGGGCGAAATTCAGATCAGCGTCGATCTCTCCGACGTGCGCCCGGTGGGTGAAACGCTCAAGGGGTTCGGGGGGATGGCCAACCCCGTCAAGCTCAGGGACCTCTACGGCCGCGTCGCCCAGATCCTGGACCGGGCCGTGGGCCGGCAACTCACCTCCGTGGAGTGCTGTCTGCTGATCGACGAGGCCGCCGTCACGATCGTGGCCGGCAACATCCGCCGCAGCGCCGGCATGCGGCAGTTCGCCGCCGACGACCTGGCCGCCGCCGGCGCCAAGGAGAACCTCTGGCAGCAGGACAGCGACGGCAACTGGCGCATCGATCCGGAGCGCGATGCCCTGCGCATGGCCAACCACACCCGGGTCTTCCACACCCGGCCCAGCCGGGAGGTGGTGCTGGAGGCGGTGACCAAACAGTTCCAGAGCGGCGAGGGCGCGATCCAGTTCGCGCCGGAGGCCATCGCCCGCTCCAATGCCGACCTGCTGCCCACCCATGAGCTGCGCGAGGAGTTCATCGGCATCTACTGCGACCAGGGTCGCGACGAGGCCGGTGCCTGGCTGAAACTCCACCACCCGGGGCTCGAGGACGCCGAACTCGAGCACCGCCTGGGCCGCTACGGGCTGAATCCCTGCGGGGAGATCCTCGGCGCCGACTTCCACTGCAACCTGGCCGAGATCCATCTCAACCAGATCCACCCCACCGACTTCCAGGCCCAGGAGGATGCCTTCCGGGCCGGCGGCATTGCGGTGGCCTGCCTGCTGAACCACCGCTTCGAGGTGGAGCGCTACCGCCAGAGCCGTGCCTGGGATCCCATCGTCGGGGTGAGCTTCACCGGCCTGTTCGACTTCTTCGTGCACGCCTTCGGCACCCCCTGGCTGAAGTGGTGGGAGGCCGGCCGGCCCGACACCGAGGAAGGCCGGGCCTTCAAGGCGCGCGAGGCGGACTACCTCAGCCGCTGGAAGCGGATCGTGCACGAGGCGGTGTGGGAATACTGCGACCGCCACGGCATCCGCCGACCCAACCGCTGCACCACGGTGCAGCCTGCCGGCACCAAGAGCCTGCTCACCGGAGCCTCCCCCGGCTGGCATCCGCCCAAGGCCCAGCGCTTCATCCGCCGGATCACCTTCCGCAAGAACGACCCGGTGGCCCTGGCCTGCCTGGATTACGGCTACGCCATCGTGCCCTCCCAGTCCGACAAGGATGAGCAGGGGCGCCTGCTCGACGATCCCTTCGACCCCCGCTGCACCGAGTGGCTGGTGGAGATCCCCACCGAAGTGAGCTGGGCCAACATCCCGGGAGCCGATGCCGTGGAGATCAACAACTTCTCGGCCCTGGCCCAGTTTGATTTCTACATGCAGGTGCAGCAGCACTACACCGCCCACAACACCTCGGCCACCGTGGAGTTCCGGGAGCACGAGATCGAGCCCCTCGCCGAGGCCATCCACCGGGCGATCGACGAGGGCCAGGGCTACATCTCGGCAGCGCTGCTGGCCCGCTTCGATGCCAACGCCACCTTTCCGCGGCTCCCCTTCGAACCGATCGATCTGGCCACCTACGAGCAACTGACGGCCGAAGTGGTCGCCCGGCGGCGTACGCAGGACTTCTTCGAAGCCCTGCAGCGCTACGACGGCGGCGAGTTGCAGGAAGCCGGACCGGCCGGCTGCGATTCCGACAAGTGCCTGCTGCCCCTGGCCAAGCCCTGATCACACGGGAGGATCGGGGCTCGGCCTGATCCTCCCCCCGGCCTGATCCTCTCCCCCGAATGAAGGCTCAGGCTTCGATCGGCGGGGTGGGGCGGCGCTCATCCAGCAGGATCCGGTCGCGACCTGCCGATTTGGCCTGGAGGAGGACAGCATCCGCCCGCGAAAAGGTGGCGGCGTAGTCCTCCTCGCGAAGGTGTTGCGCAACCCCGATGCTCACGGTGATGTTCACCACATGCCCCTCGGCGGAGACCCTGAGCTGGCGCACACGGTCGATCATGCGCTGGCTGATCCGCTCCGCCATGGTGATGTCGGCATCGACGAAGAGGGCCAGGAACTCCTCCCCACCCCAACGGGCGCACAGGTCGAAATCGCGGATGCACGACCTCAGCACCTTCGCGAGTTCCACCAGCACGGCATCGCCCACCGAGTGTCCATAGGTGTCATTGACCCGCTTGAAATAGTCCACATCGATCAGGGCCATGGAGTAAGTCGTTCCATGCCGAGCCGCCCGCTTGTCCTCCGCCCGGCAGCGATCGGATAACAGGCGTCGGTTCGGCACCCCGGTGAGCTGGTCGTGGGTGGAGATCAGCTGCAGGGCATGGTTGATGTCGTGGAGCCTCGATTGGTAGCGGTCGGAGATCCGGATGGCCCGCTCCAGGCTGCGGATCCGCCTGTCGTAGCTTTTCGAGAGGTCATGCACATGGTCCTGGAAATCGGTCTGGTAACGATCCGAGATCCGGATGATGCGCTCGAGGCGCGTCAGGTTCTGGGCCATCCGCGCCGTCAAATCCGCCAGGGCTTCCCGCAGTGGATGGCCGATGTACTGGGGATCCTTCAGCAGGGATTCGACCCTGGCATCGAGTTCATCGTCAAGGCCGGAAACACTGTCAGCCATACCCGGTCAGGAAGCGGTCATGCCGATCAGGAAGGCAAAGGAATAATCCTCCATGAACTCCTCGGCCATCTCGGAAGATCGCGGATTGCGCGGGTCATAGATCCAACGCACAGCCGCAGACTTTCCATGATCATGGGCGTCCTGAAGAAGATCAAGAATTTCGATCATGGCCCTCACACTGCTGGTGTTGAGGTAGTTGAGTTCGAGCTCAACAACAAGCGGTCGATTGGCATGCTGCAGATAGTGCTCTACCCATGAGATGATGGAATCGAACATCTCATAGGGATTTTCGGGATAGGACTCTCCCGCCATCCTGATATGCCCCTTGTTCCAGTCGCAATAAACTTCTGGCGTCGAGCGGGTTGCCTCGAAACTAAGATCTTCTCCCACTAAGGCTGGTGGATCGAATGGGTTGTCTGAACCTTGCGTCATGACCCTAGCCGATGGTGGAACAGAGCGTGAAGAACGCCTTGCCGTCCTCCAGTGGGTCCAGACGGCATTGCAGGGGGATGGATGACTTCCGGGCAATCGTCAGCAGACCCAGGCCAGCCCCATGGGAACTGCCTTCCTGCCGCGGCTGGCGGAGCTGCTGCTTGTAGAGAGCCTTCAACTCATTGGGCGGAAGGCGTGCCAGCAAGTTTACACGTTCAAGCAGGGATTGGCCATCACCAGCCTCGACAACATTTCCTGCAATGACCACAACATGCCCCTCTGCCGATTCCGCGATGACCACGGTGGCAGCCGCATCGGCGGCCTCGTAGCCGCGAGCATTGGCATAGTGCTGAATATTCTGGCTCATCTCGATATAAACGCCAAACACATCCATGGCAATCGGCGCCCGGTCCTGCGAGGAACTCAGGTGCGTGCGCAGAGCTTCGCCAAGCTCGCAGATCAGGCCTCGGGCCGCAGGGCCGTTGAAACAGATCAGAATACGCTCAGCGAAGAGAAAATCCCGCAACCTGCCCAGCGTGTCCTGGAGGCCAAGACCGTTGGACGTAGGACCGTTGGACGTAGGGCCCCTGGCCTGGAGACCGCCACCTGCCTGCAGAACCGGGATTGTCATCGTCGAAGCCACAGGTTGCGTGGATGATAGCGACGATGTCAGGGTTGGCCAGAGAGAACAGCCGAGAAGGGGAATGTTCGAAATCTACAACACACGGAAAGAGAGCATGGTGATGTCATCCCGCTGCGGGAACTCTCCCATGAAAGCCGCCAGCGCCTTGGAAAAGTCCTCGTGCTGTTCGGGCAGGGGCTTGGTCGCATGCTCCAGGATCCACTGGCGGAAGCGATCCGCTCCAAGGCCATAGCCATGCTCGCCGCCGGATTGATCGAAGACCCCGTCGGTTGCCAGGTAATAGGTGTAGCCGCTGTCCATGGGAATCAGGTGATCCTCATAGGCGCAGGTACGACGATCCCACAGGGAGCGGTTCCCTCCACGAACGCACTGCACCGTGGTTCCGTCGCTCCAGAACAGGGAGATCCGGGCCCCCGCGTAACGCATCTGTCTGGACTCCAGGTCCATGAACACCAGCCCCATGTCCATCGTCGTGGCGATCGTGCGGGAGAGCCGGGCTTCACTCAGAACCTGGCTCATCCCGGCGTTGGTGGCGTTGAGCACGGCAGCCGGCGAATTGATGCCAATCTGCTGAATCGCCCGATCGATGCCAGCCCGGGCCAGCATCGTCATCATCGCCCCGGAGACCCCATGGCCGGCACAATCAGCCACACCGGCCAGACAACAGGGGCCTTCGTCATGGAACACGTAGTAATCGCCCCCCACCGTGTCACGGGGCATCCACAGCACAAAATGGTCGGGACCAAATCTTTCCTTGATCAGGCGGTCAGGCAGGATCGACTTCTGCAGGAGAGCTGCATACTGGATGGAATCGCTGACCTTCCGGTTGACATCGCGCAACTTCTGGTTGGCACTGTCCAGCTGAACAATCGCATCCCGCTGGCTGCGGAGAACCTGATTGAAGGCCTTGGTGAGGCTTGAGATCTCATCACTGCCTTCCACATTCAGAACCAGGTCGTCCTCCAGCGACGGCTGATGGGCAATCGCATAGGACTCCCATGCCAGTCGGCGCAGGGGCCTGATCACACGCTGGGAGACGATGCGATAGGAAATGGTGACGCCGATGACCAGCAGAATGGCGAGAAAGAGCGTGGTGTGGGCATGCATCTGACCGGCAGCGGAGTCCTGCAGAGCCGACCAGGCCGAATAGATGAGGTAACAGAGGACGACGCCATTCAGGATGGCCAGGAGCAGGAAGATGTTCCGGATGGAGAGCTCGCGGCTGTGGCGGGATCTCCAGCTCATGGCAGGGAAGCCAAAAGGCGCACTTTAGTCAGGTCCGGCAAGGGCGCCAGCCCCGCCGGCAAGGGCGCCAGAAGCGGCGGGCAGCCATGAGAAGATGGTGCCGCCATCCCCGGATGGTTCTGGAGAGGTGGTCGAGTGGTTGATGGCTCCGGTCTTGAAAACCGGCGACCCGCAAGGGTCCGTGGGTTCGAATCCCACCCTCTCCGCTGTTCGTTGCAGGACCGGGGCAGCCGCTCAACGCCCCGGGTCCTTCACTTCCAGGGGCGCCTCGGCTGAGGCTGGCTGCAGGGGCGGATGGACCGCGCTGTGCCGCTGCAGTTCCCGCTCCAGCATCTGAATCCGCATCTCCCTCAGGCAGAACTTGCAGCCGCCCGTGGTCTGCAGGTGCTTCTCGGGGGTGATCGAGATCTCCTTGACGGGATGGATCCGGCAGCGGATCTTCACTGGCGTCTTGTAGCTCTTGTAGATGATCCTGGAATAGTCATACTTCTCCCCGAAACGGGAGCGGGCCCGCTCCAGGAACTGCTCACGGCTGATCGGGTTGCCCATGGGGCGAGCCTAGAGAGGTCCGCAGCGGTGACAAGACATGGTCAAGGAACGTCACGGGGCCTGAGCGGCTGGCAGGCTGGTCCCAACCCCGTCACCCTGCCCGATGGCTCCCGAACGTCCCGAGCGGCCCGCCTGGCTCAACTGGCTGTTCCTGGCGGCGTTCCTGTGGTCGAGCTGGCAGCTGACGGGGCTGTGGTTCGCCCGCCTGCACGGCTAGGGGTAGCGGTTCGGCACGAAGAACTGCTCCCAGCGGGGAGGCCGCTCCACCGCAGGACTCTTGGGTCGGGGAGGCAGCTTGATCGCCGGTGGCGTCATGTCGCTGTAGGGCACCTTGCTGAGCAGGTGGGAGATGCAGTTGAGGCGGGCACGGCGCTTGTCGTCCGCCTCCACGGTGAACCAGGGGGCCTCGGGGATGTTGGTGTGGGCGAACATGTCATCCTTGGCATGGGAGAAGTCCACCCATTTCTCCCGGGCTTCCAGATCCATCGGGCTGAGCTTCCAGCGACGGGTCGGGTCATCGATACGGGCCTGGAAGCGGGCTTCCTGCTCCTCGTCACTGACCGAGAACCAGTACTTGATCAGCACGATGCCGGCCCGCACCAGCATCCGCTCGAACTCCGGACAACTGGTGAGGAACTCATCCACCTGCTCCGGGGAGCAGAAGCCCATCACCCGCTCCACCCCGGCCCGGTTGTACCAGCTGCGATCGAAGATCACGATCTCTCCGGCGCTCGGGAAGTGCTCCACATAGCGCTGGAGATACCACTGCGACTTCTGCTGGTCGCTCGGGGTGGCCAGGGCCACGACGCGGCAGCCCCGGGGGTTGAGCGGCTCGGTGATCCGCTTGATGGTGCCTCCCTTGCCGGCGGCATCGCGTCCTTCGAACAGCACGATCAGCCGGAAGCCGGTGGCCTTGATCCAGTACTGCATCTTCACCAGCTCGACCTGGAGGCGGGTGAGCTCCTTCTCGTAGATCTTGCGATCGAGTTTCGAGGATTCGGCCGTGGCGATCGGGGGAGGCTCGACCTGCGAATCCCGCAGGTCATCCATCAACGGCGAGGGGTAATAGCGATCGGTCAGCGGACCGCAGCGCGGCAGGCCAACCGGAGGACGGGGGACTTTGGTTTTCTTCTTTTTAGCCATGGTTGTGCTTCTCAGCCATGTAGGAGGCCACAACGGGAAAGCGTGGCGGGCCTGAACTCAGGTCTGCTTCTTGACGGGAAAACGGCGCGGCAGCACAGCGCGGACCAGCCGGAAGGCGGCGGCGACCACCAGCACCAGCGCCACCAGGACCACCACGACCACCAGCACCACGGCCAGCAACTGGACCAGCCCCAGCAGGAACTGCTGCAGGCCGCCGATCAGATTGGCGATGGCGTTGCTGAGCAGCAGGAAGGTGTCGAGCCGTTCCAGCAACTGCAGCAGACCCACCAGCAGAAGGGCGCCGAGACTGCCGAGCAGCAGCGCCGAGCCGAGATGACGCCAGCGCGAAGGCCGGCGCTTGGTGCGAAAAACGTGGCGACTCCTGGGTGCCTTCATGGGCAGGTGAAGGGCACGGCGATGGGACGAGGTCATGCCTCAAGGGGATAGCCGGCCCCGCGCATCCAGCGCTGGAATTCCATCAACACCAGCTCATTCGGACAGTCGATCAGGGTGAGGTTGCCGACGGTGCAATCACCGTGACCACCGTGGTGCAGGGAGAGACGGAAGTCACCGCCACTCAGACCACAGACCTCGGGATCACTGCGCACCACCACATCCAGGGCCGCCCCGAGGCGCGCCACGCGGATGCGCAGGTCCGACCAGGTCATCGATGTCATCAACCCAGTGTGATCGGCGATGCGTCAGCGTCAAGCCTGGTGGACAGGCCACGACCGGGAGGGTTGTGCCGATCAGGGGCCTGCCGGTCAGGGAGCTGCCGATCAGGGGGCGCTGGGCGGAGCGGTGGTTCCGGCCGCCGGAGTCTGCGGCGGCAGGGGGCGGGGTTCGGGGAGCAGCAGCCCGAGGCCCGCCGCGAGGGCGAGGGCGAGGGCTCCGCCCACGGGGGCGGCCAGGCGCTGCACCCGGGGGAGACGTTCCTGCACCTCCCGGGGACGCAGGGGCTGGGGCTGGGGCAGATCCAGCGGCACCTGGAGACGGGAATCCAGCCGCAACTGGTCCAGCACCCGCACCAGGTCGGCCAGTTCGGCGTCATCGAGCACCACCTCCAGGGGTGGGGTGTCGGGCTGACTGCTGCGCAGCACCAGGCGGTGGCCTCCCTCGGGCCTGGGCCCGATCGCCACCGGATGGGGCTCGGTGCCGAACTGGCGCGCCACGCCACTGATCAGGTGGCGGGCATAGGGCAGCACCACCTGCATCAGGGCCAGCAGGTGATCCTTGCGCCCCTCGAGCTCAGGCCGGCCGGCCCAGCGCAGCGTCCAGCCGGTGATGATCCCCATGGTGTCGCCGCTCTGGCCGACGGACACATCGGGCAGCCCCTCCACCTGCAGGCGACAGCTGAGTTGTTCGAAGCGCAGCGTCTGTTTCATCCAGGGAGTGTTTCATGCGAGGGGATCCCGGCGGCTGGCGGACAGCCCAGCCCGACTCAGCCAGCCGGACTCAGCCGGCCGGATCGAGCAGGCTGGCGCGCAGGCGCTCGAAGCCGCCGATCCCGCCTCCGAGGGCCAGGGTCTGGATCAGCTGGCGCCGCTGCTGGGCCCCCTGCTGGGGATCGAGCAGCCTCTGCACGCCGACCCGGCGGGGGTTCATGCGCTCCCGCAGCAACTCGGAGAGCCTTGCCTGGAACAGGGCCCAGCGCTGCTGCAGCACCTCAGGGGGTTCGCTGGTGGCGAGCAGCGCCCGCAGCAGCGGGTAGAGCCGATCGGCCAGGGCGCAGAGGATGCGGATCAGGGCATCGGTCTCGGCGGGATCGAGTTCACCGCGGCGGGTGGTGCGCCGCAGCGGGTTGTAGCAGCGGCGCTTCCACAGCTCCACCCGGTTGGGGAAGAGGCCGGTGAAGCCCATCTGCTCACTCATCCACACCATGGCCTCCCCACCGTTGAGATCGAGGGCCTCGACGACCAGCAGCAGCAGGTCGAGCCGCTCCAGACCGCGACGGGGAAGGCGCGGTGCGGCAGCGCCCTGAGGGGTGGCGGCCGGACCGGGGGCGGTGGGGACGGGGGGGGGTGTAATGGGGGCGGTGAGGGGCATGGCTGCGATGATGCCAGCAACTGCGCCCCACCGTCACGCCCATGGCTGCACAGGTTCCGTCGGCGGCAGGGACTTCAGGGATCGATCTGCGGCAGCTGGTGCGTGATGTGCCCGACTTTCCCAAGCCGGGCATCCTGTTCCGCGATCTCACCCCGCTGATGCGGGATCCGCGCAGCTGGCAGGAGGTGATCCGCCAGCTCGAGGAGGTGTGCGAGCGGCTCCAGCCGGATCTGATCGTGGGCATCGAATCCCGCGGCTTCATCGTCGGCATGGCCCTGGCCACCCAGGTGGCGCTCGGCTTCGTGCCGGTGCGCAAGCCCGGCAAGCTGCCCGGTTCCGTGACCGGCGTCGACTATGCCCTCGAGTACGGCACCGACCGGCTCGAGATCATCAGTGATGCCCTGGAGGGGGGACCCCGGGTGATGGTGGTGGATGACCTGTTGGCCACCGGTGGCACGGCGGCGGCCTGCGCCGAGCTGGTGGAGGCCGCCGGAGGCAAGCTCTGCGGTTTCGGCTTCGTGGCCGAACTGGCAGCCCTGGAGGGCCGCCGCCGGCTGCCCGAGGAGCACCCGGTGGAATCGCTGATCATCTACACGTGATCGTCCAGCGTCCGATCCACGACGCCTGAGCGCCTCGTGCCAGCCGGCTAGAGGTTGGCGTCCTGCCAGCTGAGCACCTGCTCGAGCTGCTCCAGGCTGATCAGCCCATAGCGCCACAGCACCACCGGCAACGGCGCCTGCTCCTGCTGGGACTGCTTGATGCCGAGCGCCAGGGCGCTCTCGCTCAGGCCGATCTGGTGGCGCAGGTAGCGCAGCAGGGCCTGGGGCGGCAGCGACTGGGGACTTGAGCTCAGCACCATGGCGGGTCGGCTACCAGGGGCGGCAGGGTCCATGGGTCATGGCCCCGAGGCTGAGCCGCCGCAGCGGAGCCATGGACCCCAGCAGGGCCAGCGCCAGCCGGCGCAGGGGCAGCAGCAGGGGGGAGCGGTTGGAGAACAGCCGCATCAGCAGGTCGGTGGCGAGCAGCGTCAGCAGCAGATCCGGCCAGCGCCGTCGTCCATAGGCCCCGGGCAGCCGCGCCGGCTGCAGCCGCCCCGCGGCCACCCGGCGGGCGAGGCGGTGGAGCGTGTCCACATCGCGCCAGCAGAGGTTGAGGCCCTGGCCGCCCACCGGGTGGCAGCGGTGGGCGCTCTCCCCCACCAGCACCGTCGTCCCCCGCGAGAGGCGGCGGGCCAGCAGCAGCGCCACCGGAAAGGCCCGGGGCTGATCCAGCAGCACATCGGGCTGAAAGCGATCCGGCAGGGTTGCGGCGAGCGCATCGAGGAAGGCGTTGGCCTCGAGCCCCTCGAGCTGCCGGCAGCGCGCCGCCGCCGCACTCCAGACGAGCTGGGTCCTGCCCTCCCCGAGCGGCAGCACCGCGAAGGGACCCTCCGGCCGGAACAGCTCCCAGGCCTGGTCGTCGTCATTGCCGCGCAGGGCCACCTGGGCGGTGAGGCAGCTCTGGCGGTAGGACCACTGCCACAGGCCGATGCCGAGGGCCTCGCGGTGGGGGGAATGGGGGCCATCGGCGGCCACCACCAGATCCGGGGGTTCAGCCAGCTGCGGTGAGTGAGCGGCAGGGTTCCAGGTCTCGGCAGCCGTGCCGAGAAGGAGCCGCACGGCGGGGTGGGCCGCCAGGCGCTGCTGCAGCACGCCCATCAGCGCTGCGTGCTCCCCGATCCATCCCACCGCCGCCCCCGGCACCGCGCGCAGGCCCGGGGCGAGGTCGGCCAGGCCGAAGGGAACCTCCACCCCCAGGGCCAGGTCCGCGAGCATCAGGCGCCGGAACGGCAACATGCCGCTGCCCAGCTCATCCCAGAGGCCGAGGCGCTCCAGCAGCCGGCGGCTGGCGTGGCTGAAGGCGTAGGCCCGGCGCCGCTCGCGCAGCTGGCGGGGCTCCTGGGGGTCGGTGAGGGTCACCTGCCAGCCAGCTTCGGCCAGGGCCAGGGCCGCCAGGGCTCCGGTGGGGCCGGCGCCGTGGATCAGCGCCCGGGGAGGGGCGGCCGGTTCGGTGGCCGGTGCGGTGGCCCCAGACGAGATGGCGGCGGCGGAGATCAAGCGGGGGTGGCCATGAAAAAAGCCGCAGCAAGTCTGCGGCTTCGGGAGCGGAGCGGATTGAAGAGCCGGCGAGCTGCTCGCGGAGATCAGCCGATGCCGAGCAGACCGCGGGTGAAGGCTTCACCGCCGAGGGCCAGCTCGGTGGCGAGAAGGGCGATGAAGCCGAGCATGGCCATGCGGCCGTTGAGCTTCTCGGCGCGCTCGTGGAAGCCCCAGCCGCGCTCGGCGCTCACCACTTCCATGCGGGGCTCGCTGGCGAAGGCATTGAGGCGACCGCCGTCTTCGGTGGTGACGGTGGCGCCGCGGATGGCGGTGGCAGCGGGGTTGGCCTGGGTCATGGAGGGCTCGGGGGTGTCGATGAGATCAATGTAACACATTGTTGCGCTCTGTGACACGTTGTTGCCGATGGGTGGCGGCGGGGCGTTCGAGCGGCTCACCGATGCCCGGATCAGCCCAGGCGCCTGAGGCAGAGCTCCTCGAAGGCCGGACGCAGCAGGAAGGGGTACTCCCCCACCCAGAGCTTCAACTGGGGCAGCCAGGCATCGGTGATCGCCCCGATGCGGGAGAAGTCGCGCCGCTCACTCAGCACCAGGGTGCGGATCACCATGCCGCGCCGCACCTGCTGGTTCTTCTTGTCCATGGGAAAGCGCAGCTTGCCCAGGTAGCCGTCCTCGTCCTCCAGCTCCAGGGTGAGCCAGGTGCGGCGGTTCTCCACCAGCTCCAGCCTGCCGCTGCGGTCGGCCTGCTCGCGGCGTTCCTCCACCACCTCCCGGGTGTGGAGGTCGGCCACCACCCCCTCGAAGATCGCGGCGGCCGGGTAGCGCCGCAGCGTGGCGTTGCGCCGCCCCGCCTCCACGATCGGCCCCCACAGCAGGTAGAGGAAGAAGACGAAGCCGGTCACCAGCATGATCGGGCCGGCCTGGCTGGAGAACAGCAGGGTCTGGCTGATCAGCAGGCTGATCACACCGCCGATCACGGAGATGAACACCCGCTGCAGCAGCTTGCGCGGCGAGCCGCTGCAGGCGTTGAACTGGGGACCGGTGGCCACCGCCGGGATCACCCGCTGCAGCTCACCGGGCTTGAGGGGGATCAGCATCAGAGCAACCTCTCGAGGCCGTACACCAGACCCGGCAGCTGCCGCACCCGGCGCACGCTGAGCAGCACGCCGGGCATGTAGGCGGCCCGATCGATCGTGTCGTGGCGCAGGGTGTAGGTCTCGCCGGGGGCGCCGAACATCACCTCCTGGTGGGCCACCAGGCCCGGCAGCCGCACCGAATGGAGCCGCAGCCCGCTCTCGCGCTGCCCGCCCCGGCAGCCGGGCAGGGTCTCGTGCTCCTCCACCTGCGGGGGGTTGAACGTCTTGCCCAGCTCCTCGATCAGCTCGGCGGTCTTGAGGCAGGTGCCGCTGGGGGCGTCGGCCTTGCGGTTGTGGTGCAGCTCGGTGAGCTCGGCGAAGTCGTAGAAGCGGGCGGCGGCGGCGGCGGCCTGCTGCAGCAGCACCATGCCGACGCTGAAGTTGGGGATCACGGCAGCGCCGATCGAGGCCTTGTCCGCGAAGGCGGCCAGATCGGCCAGCTGCTCGGGGCTGAGGCCCGTGGTGCCGATCACCGGGTGCACGCCGTAGGCGATGGCGCCGCGGGTGTGCTCGTACACCACCTTGGGATGGGTGAAGTCCACCAGCACCGCCCCCTGGCCGGGGCCGTCGTTGCGCACCAGCTGGCTGGCCTGGCAGAGGCAGCCCTCGAAGTCGGCGGTGATGGCCACCTCCAGCTCGCCCAGGCCGAGTTCGAGGCCCACGTCGGCCCCCTCGCTGCCGGGGCTCGTGTCGATGGCGCCGACCAGCCGGCAGTCGGGGGCGGCGTGGACGGCACGGATGACCTCGGCCCCCATCCGGCCGAGGGCTCCGGCCACCACGACGGCGATGGGCTTGGCCGCGGGGCTGCTGGTCATGGGGTCGTCACCGTTCACGTCAACCGTTGCAGCAGAGCCTATGGGCCGGCTCGCGTCAGGGGTGGGGGCTTCGTAAGCTCGCTCCATCAGCCCGCTCCAGCGCATGTTCACGCAGGTCCGTTCCGCCAGCCGTCGGGTCAGCCCTGCCGCCTCCCACGCCGGTGCGGTGATGAAGGCCGTGTATGTGGTGCTCGAGCCGCAATACCAGAACGCCCTCACCCAGGCGGCCACCTCGCTGAACGACCAGAACGGCCCGCTGGCGATCGAGCTGAGCGGCTACCTGATCGAGGAACTGCGAGACCCCGGCAACTACGCCGATTTCTGCGCCGATGTGGCGGCGGCGGATGTGTTCATCGCCTCGCTGATCTTCATCGAGGACCTGGCCCAGAAGGTGGTGGAGGCCGTGGCGCCCCACCGCGACCGCCTCAAGGCCGCCGTGGTGTTCCCCTCCATGCCGGAGGTGATGCGGCTCAACAAGCTCGGCACCTTCTCGATGGCCCAGCTGGGCCAGAGCAAGAGCGCCATCGCCGGCTTCATGAAGAAGCGGAAGGAGGCCGGCGGTGCCGGTTTCCAGGACGCGATGTTGAAGCTGCTCAACACGCTGCCCACGGTTCTCAAGTACCTGCCGGTGGAGAAGGCGCAGGACGCCCGCTCCTTCATGCTCAGCTTCCAGTACTGGCTGGGGGGAACGCCGGACAACCTGCGCAACTTCCTGCTGATGCTGGCGGACAAGTACGTCTTCCCCCGCAGCGGCTCCGACCGGCCAAGCGTGCAGGTGGCCGATCCGGTGGTGTTTCCCGATCTGGGCATCTGGCACCCCCTGGCCCCGGGGATGTTCGAGGACATCAAGGAGTACCTGAACTGGAGCGCCAGCCGCCAGGACCTCAGCGACACGGCGCGCCAGGGCCCGGTGATCGGCCTGGTGCTGCAGCGCAGCCACATCGTCACCGGCGATGAGGCCCACTACGTGGCGGTGATCCAGGAGCTGGAGTACCGCGGCGCCACGGTGATCCCGGTGTTCTGCGGCGGGCTCGACTTCACCCGGCCGGTGAATGCCTTCTTCTACGACCCGCTCAACCCCGAGGTGCCCCTGGTGGATGGGGTGGTGTCGCTCACGGGCTTCGCCCTGGTGGGGGGACCGGCCCGCCAGGATCACCCCAAGGCGATCGAGGTGCTCAAGAAGCTCAACCGCCCCTACATGGTGGCCCTGCCGCTGGTGTTCCAGACGACGCAGGAGTGGGAGGAGAGCGACCTGGGGCTCCATCCCGTGCAGGTGGCGCTGCAGATCGCCATCCCCGAACTCGATGGGGCGATCGAGCCGATCGTGCTGAGCGGCCGGGATGACGCCACCGGCAAGGCCCACACCCTGCAGGACCGGGTGGACGCGATCGCCGAGCGCTCGATCCGCTGGGCCTCGCTGCGGATCAAGCCCCGCGCGACCAAGAAGCTGGCGATCACGGTGTTCAGCTTCCCGCCGGACAAGGGCAACGTGGGCACCGCCGCCTACCTGGATGTGTTCGGCTCGATCCACCGGGTGATGGAGGAGATGGCGGCCCGGGGCTACGACGTGGGCGGCCTGCCGAAAACGCCCAAGGCGCTGATGGAGTCGGTGCTGCAGGACCCCGAGGCCCTGGAGGGGGCCCCCGAGCTGGCCATCGCCCACCGCATGAGCGTGGCGGAGTACGAGCGGCTGACGCCCTACTCCGAGCGGCTGGAGGAGAACTGGGGCAAGCCGCCGGGGAACCTGAATTCCGACGGCACCAACCTGCTGATCTACGGCCGCCACTTCGGCAACGTGTTCGTGGGGGTGCAGCCCACCTTCGGCTACGAGGGCGACCCGATGCGGCTGCTCTACTCCCGCAGCGCCAGCCCCCACCACGGCTTCGCCGCCTACTACACCTACCTGGAGAAGGTGTGGGGCGCCGATGCGGTGCTGCACTTCGGCACCCACGGCTCGCTGGAGTTCATGCCCGGCAAGCAGATGGGCATGAGCGACACCTGCTACCCCGATTCGCTGATCGGAGCCCTGCCGAATCTCTACTACTACGCGGCGAACAACCCGAGCGAAGCCACGATCGCCAAGCGACGTGGCTACGCCGAAACGATCAGCTACCTCACGCCGCCAGCAGAAAACGCCGGGCTCTACAAGGGGCTCAAGGAGCTGGGCGAGCTGGTGGGCTCCTACCAGCAGCTGCGCGAGAGCTCCAGGGGCGTGCAGATCGTGAACGCCGTGGTGGAAACGGCCCGCCAGTGCAATCTCGACAAGGATGTGGCCCTGCCGGAGCTGGACGCCGCCGAACTGGACCTGGACGCCCGCGATGCGGTGATCGGCGCGGTCTACCGCCAGCTGATGGAGATCGAAAGCCGGCTGCTGCCCTGCGGCCTGCACACGATCGGCAAGCCCCCCACCGCCGAGGAGGCGATCGCCACCCTGGTGAACATCGCGGCGCTGGAGCGCGAGGAGGAGGGCATCCGTTCGTTGCCCGCCCTGCTGGCCGAGAGCCGGGGCCGCACGATCGCCGACGTGTACAAGGGCAACGACGCCGGTGTGCTCGCCGATGTGGAGCTCAACCGGGTGATCACCGAGACCTCCCGGGCGGCCGTGGGGGCGATGGTGAAGGCGGTGACGGGCAGCGACGGGCGGGTGACGCTGCGGCGCAACTTCGGCTGGTTCTTCAACCTGCTGGAGCGCTTCGGGTTCAAACTGCCGAGCCCCTGGCTGGGGGCCTGCTGCGCCGCCGGCTTCGCCCAGGTGGATCAGGCCGAGCTCGACAAGCAGTTCGGCTATCTGCAGTTCTGCCTGCAGCAGATCTGCGCCGACATGGAGATGGAGAGCCTGCTGCGGGCCCTCGATGGCGAGTACGTGCTGCCGGGGCCGGGCGGTGACCCGATCCGCAACCCGGGGGTGCTGCCCAGCGGCAAGAACCTGCACGCCCTCGACCCCCAGGCGATTCCCACCAAGGCCGCCATCGCGGCCGCGAAGGTGGTGGTGGACCGGCTGATCGAGCGGCAGAAGGCCGAACAGGGCAGCTGGCCGGAGACAATCGCCTGCGTGCTCTGGGGCACCGACAACATCAAGACCTACGGCGAATCGCTGGCCCAGATCCTCTGGTTCATCGGCGTGCGCCCTGTGCCCGATTCGCTCGGGCGGGTGAACAAGCTGGAGCTGATCCCGCTGGAGGAGCTGGGCCGGCCCCGCATCGACGTGGTGGTGAACTGCAGCGGGGTGTTCCGCGATCTGTTCATCAACCAGATGGGCCTGATCGACCAGGGCGTGAAGATGGCCGCCGAAGCCGAGGAGCCCCTGGAGATGAATTTCGTGCGCCAGCACGCCCAGGAGCAGGCCGCCAAGGAGGGCATCAGCCTGCGGGATGCGGCCACCCGCGTGTTCTCCAACGCCAGCGGCAGCTACAGCTCGAATGTGAATCTGGCGGTGGAGAACAGCACCTGGGAGGAGGAGGGCGAGCTGCAGGAGATGTACCTCTCCCGCAAGACCTTTGCCTTCAATGCCGACAACCCCGGCGAGATGAACCAGAAACGGGAGGTGTTCGAGGCGGCGATGAAGACCGCCGACGTGACCTTCCAGAACCTGGATTCGGCCGAGATCTCGCTCACCGATGTGAGCCATTACTTTGATAGTGACCCCACCAAGCTGATCCAGGGGCTGCGGGAGGATGGCAAGGCACCGGCCAGCTACATCGCCGACACCACCACCGCCAACGCCCAGGTGCGCTCGTTGAGCGAAACGATCCGGCTGGATTCGCGCACCAAGCTGCTCAACCCCAAGTGGTATGAAGGCATGCTCAATTCGGGCTACGAGGGGGTGCGGGAAGTGGCCAAGCGGCTCAACTTCACCCTCGGCTGGAGTGCCACCAGCGGCGCGGTGGACAACTTCGTGTACGAGGAGGCCAACGACACCTTCATCAACGACCCGGAGATGCGCAAGCGGCTGATGGAGCTCAACCCCCACAGCTTCCGCCGCATCGTGGGCACGCTGCTGGAGGTGAACGGCCGCGGCTACTGGGAGACCTCCGATGAGAACATCCAGCAGCTGCAGGAGATCTACCAGGAGATCGAAGACCGGATCGAGGGCGTGAGCGCGGGTTAATCGAGGCTGAAGCCCACCCCGCGCACGGTGTGGATCAGGGGCTCGCGATCGGGCCCCTCCAGCTTCTTGCGCAGGTAGCGGATGTAGACATCCAGCAGGTTGTCGCTGCCCACCCAGGAATCGCCCCACACCGAGAGGAGGATCTGCTGGCGGGGCAGCACCTGCTGCTTGTGGCGCAACAGGTGCAGCAGCAGGTCGTATTCCTTGACGGTGAGCTTGATCGGCACGCCGGCGCGACTCACCTGGCGCTGATCGGTGTTCACCACCAGGTCCTTGTGGGTGAGCTCGGGGCCGTCGGCCAGCAGCAGCCCCATGCGGGAGCGCCGCAACAGGGCGCGGATGCGCGCGCTCAGCTCCTCGAGCGCGCAGGGCGTGGCGAGCACATCGTCGGCCCCGGCATCGAGGGCCTTGACCCGCTCGACGAAGTCATCGCCGGGGGAGAGCAGCAGGATGGGTGTGGTGGCCCCGCGGGCGCGCAGGTCCCGGGCCACGGCCGCACCGGAAAGCCCGGGAAGATCCCGGGCCAGCAGCGCCAGGTCGGGCGCGGTGTCGACGATCTGGCGGCGGGCGGCCTGGCCATCGGCGAGGCGGGTCACGGCGTACCCCTGGGCCTGCAGATGCCGCTCGAACAGCAGCGCCTGGCTGGCATCCGCATCGGCGAACAGCAGACGTGCAGTGCTGGGCATCAACCGCCAGTGCTCATGGTGCCTGAAGCGCGCCGGGCGTAGGGCTCAGCTGGCGGAATAGTCCGATGGGATGTCCGAGACGAAGCCGCTGGAGAGATCGATGGCGTCCATGGCTGTCTCTGCATCCGGGTCCGGGGAGTGATCCGGTAGGAGCCAGTCATCGAAGTGATCATCCAGGGCCGTGAACACGGCCAACGGATCCACATTGCCATCGGCATCGAAGCTGAAGCCAAGACCGAGGGGATCGAGGTGGTCGGCCTGGAGGTCGGCCGCAATGGTGTTGAGCACATCCTGCTCGATCTGATGGTAGGCCTCAGCCGAGAGCTGGTGCTCTTCGAGAAAGGCACTCACCACCTGATCGAGCTCGTAGGCCATCTCGGCCGGCCGCTCCTCCACGGCGGAGAGATCGGGGGAGACCTTGAGGGCAGCGAAGAAGCTGTCGATCAGGGCGCCGATCATCTCCGGAGCGGAATCGACTGAAGTGAAGGCAGCCATGGCCAGAACCTCCGCGGATCAGCCGGTGATCAGACCGACACAACGTCGGGCTGTTCGTCGGCAGTGTAGGCGACATCGAACACGTCATCGACCTGGGGCAGGTCGATCTCCGCCGCATCCAGGGCGACCACGTCGTCGACGGTGGGAGCCGGCTCGGGGTCGGCGATGTCGAAGCTGGTGTCGAGGGCGGGGTCATCCGGCAGCGAAGTGTTCAGATCGTGCTGGATGTCCGCCAGGTCGGCATCGGAGATGGACTCGGACTCCGAGAAGGCGGTCACAAGATCTGACGTGGAAGGAGCGACAGGAACGTCGGCTGAAGCAGCATCTGTGGCAGCAGGAGCATCAGACAATGACGTGTCAGTAGGCGGATCCTGAACGACAGAGGGGTCATCGATCACCGCTTGGACCAACTCGACAACGGGGGGGATCTCCTCCTGGGGGACATCAATGGAAGAACTGGAATCAGACAGATCAGTGGACGAGGATGGGTCTTCTGACGCGGCGTCTGGAGCTGTCAGCTCATCGACAACAGGAGCAGCGGGAACAGAAGCGTCATCCGCGGAGGGGGGAATGGGCTCAGTTCCGGTTACGTCTGAAATCGGCACGTCCTCGATCGGAACGGCAAGAGCAACAGCTCCATCGTCGACGGTAGAGGCAATTGGCTCCGTGTCCAGAATGTCTGTGGTTGGCAGCTCCTCATCCGGCTCTGCAAATGCTACAGAGCCATCATCAAGTGCAGGGGCAAGAAGCTCAGGCTCCAGAACCTCTGGCGCGAGATCCTCTCCAACTGGAGCAGTGGCGAAGGCAACGTCCTGTGCCAAGCCATACTCAACCGTGACGTCACCATTGGCGTCAAGAGTCTCATAGGCGTAGGTGGTACTGCCATAGACATAGACATCGCTGTCGGCGGTGGCATAAGCAATGCCATCACTTGTAAGACTGATGCTCAGTATGCCAGCGTCCGCAAGAGAACGGTATTCGCCATCGTCTAGCGCTCCATTGCTGTTAGCATCAACCCATACCCCAAAGTTTGCGAATTCCGAATCTTGAGCGTCTAGCACACCATCAGGCGCGGGCTCATGGGTGGCCGCCAAAGCAGCATTCTGCAATTGATTGTTATCAAATGCCAGGGCAATGGCCTCCAGATCCGTCCGCGCTTCGGGCCTAAGAGCAAGGAAGTTTGTGATGACACCATCTTTTGGATTCTGGTTGTCGTCATAGACAAGAATACCATCCGCTGGCCCGACCCAGGCCGTGGAGACAAGACCACTACCATAGTCGTACTGAACGGAGTTCGCTCCATCCAGACTTAAGTAATCAATAGAACCACTGAGATCCAGATCAAGAGCAACAGGCGCCGTCTCAGGCAAAATAGAAACCGTGAACGGATCGGCTACAGAATCACCATCGCCATCAACCGTAGTTACCACAAAGTTGAAGTCAACAGGAACAGGAGCGATCGGCTCCGTCGTTTGCAGTTCAAAGGAGAGCCCCAGTTTTGTTTTCGTGTCTGTCTTGCCGCCATCGATATCAACTGGGGAAGCTATCAGGATTGTGTCGATATCGGCGAGGGCAGAGAAGTCACCGACACCAGCTTCTACCCTATAAGAAGTGATGATCGTGTCAGGATTCAAGACAACAAATGCCTTCACGTTATTTGAATCGGTGACCGTAAGAAAGATCACCTCTTCGGGAGCCGAGTCAAATTGGTTATCGCCAGTCCCCGTGAACAAGAGGTTAACTGCCTTGATGCTTTCACCTGGGGCGAGAGTGCTATCGTCGGGATCAACAAGAATTGCCTCTCCACTCTCAAAGATATTATCCTGGACGCCAATGCCTGAACCGCTTACATTCACTCCTCGGTCGGGCAGGTCAAAGGTTTCAAATGTATAGTCTGTAAAATCGACACTAAGAGTCTCTCCAGTAGACTTCGTAATCGTTGCAGTGCGGGTATCCGAAGGACCTCCAGATGCCAATGTAACTGAATCACTTTCAGTATCAAAAGTGATAGTACTGGGAGGTAGATCAGAGACAAGCGTGTAAGTGCCATCCTCTCTAATCGTTAACTCGAAATCAACAATAGCATTTGGCTCATTGTCATTCAGAAGGTCATAGTTATACTGCCCAGTCATAACGATATCGCCGTTGATCGTAGTTACAGCGGGTGTTCCCACCAGAGTCGTTTGATTTCCATTGACGAGAATGGAGGTGAGCGTCACCGAGTCAATAAAACCATCATTGGTGGCTGGCGTGGAAGGGTCGTAGAACTCTGTCTGACTATCTGTGCTGCGTGAACCAGTCCAGAAGCCATCAATTCCTCCTCCTGCAGCTGTCGCAGCCGAAGCAGTCCCCTCTGAGTCGGCAAAAGCCAACTCTGGTGCATCGTCCTGGATCGACAGCTTGCCTCCCAGGTCGATGTCCTGGAACACACTGTCGCCGTCCTCATCCACCAATTCCTGGCGCACAAGCAACGTATCCGCTGTCTCCGCCAGAATCGTCTCTGCCTCATCGCCACTACTCGTATCGCGATGCCAGATATTCGCCGGATCATCACCTGCTGACACGGCACTGCCATCGGCATTGACGTAGGCAAACGTCACCACACCACTGCCATTCACCGAAATCGTGAATACCTGCTGATCCGTCCCAGCCACGACACCACGGACAACTCCACTTCCGTCATCCACCAAATTGATCGCAGCTCCCTTCCCGATATCTCCTGTGATCACAGTCGGATCCAGGATGAACAGTCCCGACGCCACCGTAATGACGCCATTCACCGCTGTTCCAGACAGCAACACCGTGAAGTTCGTCTCGCCAGGAGGCACATCCGTTCCCAGATCGCCGGCGGCAAAATTACTGCTCAGGTCCAGCAGCGTGCTATAAACACCATCATCAATTCCATTATTCGGGTTGTTAGCTAGGTCCGCCGGAAGATCCGATTCATCCAGGAACGCTGTCCCGACTTCTCCGGTGGGCTCACCCAGCGTCGGGCCTGCATCCTCGATCGACAGCTTCCCTGTCAGATCGATCTTCTGAGACACACTGTCACCGTCCTCATCCACCAACTCCTTCTGCACGAACAACGTTCCCG
>NZ_JBKOUC010000005.1:0-149235 GCF_046764815.1 Aphanothece stagnina RSMan2012 | reverse complement strand
TCGATTACCGGAAAGTCTCGGACCCTGTGCAACAGGAGGTTGCCCAGGAAGCCCGCCGCCAGGGGCTGATCCCGGTGGTCTGGGTGCAATCGCCTCAGTACCGCTCCATGAGCATCCCGGAGCTGGTCCATGAAGCGCGCCACGGCGATGGAATCCAGGTGGATGACCATTTTTTCGCGAACTACTCCCTGGCTGATTTCTACAGACTTCGCCACCTCTACACCAAACCGATCTTCTGCAGCATTCAGCCGTTCCAGGCTGGCCTGAGGCCACCGAGTGGCTGCAATCAGCTGGATGTGCAGTGCTACACGAATCAGGGGTTCCAGCAGTGCGTCAAACTCGCCGACCGGCTGGGTGCCGTGGTGAGTCTGTCTGAGAAGAACACGCTCAGACACCAGCCGACCCTGGGGAGCCGACGGTTCAACACGTTCCTGTGGCCGGAAATGAATGTTCCCCGCCCGGGACGGCTCAGCCGGGGTGATCAGCCGTGAGGCCGCCTGTGAAGCGGTGTGGCGTCAGACCCCGGGCGTGTTGCCCGATCGCCCCCCCATGGACAGGATGGAAGCACCCCCATCCACGGGGAGCCATGTCCCTCCCCCCCCGGTCTGCCTCCTGGCGAGCCCGGCCATCGGGCCAGGCGAAATCCCCGGCGAGCCCCTACCGACGCGAGGCGCTGGTGGATGCCCTGCTGGATCTGCGGGAACGCCACGTCCTGCTGTGGGATGACCACCGCCGGGCGGGCAACGTGGTCGATGCCAGCCGCACCAGCCAGCTGCTGAGCGCGATCGACCGGCGACTCCAACAGCTCACCGCCCGACCGCGGCGCTCGGCCTGGTGGCCCTGGGTGGCGGCGCTGGGAACGCTGTATCTGGTGCTGCTGCTCCACTGAGGGTCCGGTGGGTCCTGGGCTGGCGGCTTGGCGAGCCCATCCCTAAGGTCTGGCTGACCTGTGGCTGACCTGCTGGTGGGCGCTTCCCTGCCGTTGCGCCTGGGCTGTGAGGCCAGCGGCACCGCCGCCATCGCCTACGCCGCCATCTGCGCTCCGCAACTGGCCAGCGAACCCCTCGGCCAGGCCCTGTTTGTGGGCCTCACCGTGGCGACCTTGATCCACGTCTTCGGCCGGATCAGCGGAGCCCACTTCAATCCAGCCGTGAGCCTGGTGCTGATGCTCCGGCGGGGCGACCGTCGACGGGAGCTGCTCGCCTACTGGCTGGCCCAACTGGCCGGCGCCATGGCCGTCATCCTGGGTCTCGGATCCACCCTGCCTCCGGCGCACACCAGCGCGAGTGCCACTCCGTTCGGCCCCGAACTGGTGTTCACGACGGCCCTGCTGGTGCTGATCGTGAGCTGGGCCCGGGAAGGGAAGCTCTGCCCCTTCTCCCAGCCCCTCAGCGGGATGGTGATCGGGGCCGGCCTCACGGTGTTCGCGGCCCTCGCCGGCCTGCTGGGCAGCGGGGTGCTGAACCCTGCCCTGTCGGTGGCCCTGGCCCTGCGGCAGGGGGCCGGATCCCTGCCGTCGCCGCTCCTGGACCAGCTGCTGGCCCAGGGGCTGGCCGCCGGGCTGGTGCTGGTCGGCCTGGGGAGTCCCGAGCAGGACCGCAGCTTCGCCAGCTGGCTGCGATCCCGACTCTGGTCCTGGCGTTCGGTCGCTTCAGGCGCCAGCCATGGGGGCAGGGGGACTTGAACCCCCACAACGTCGCCGTCTGCGGATTTTAAGTCCGCTGCGTCTACCGATTCCGCCATGCCCCCGGCCCGGGCACTTTAGATTTGCCCCAACCTGCCCCACCATCGCCGTGCCGCTGCCTGGGTTCATGAGCGCGATTTCATCCGATACCCTGCTGGTTCTCGGCCTCTATGGGGTGCTGGCCGGCGCCTACCTGGTGGCGATCCCCCTGGCTCTCTACGCCTGGATGGCGAAGCGCTGGACCGTCATGGGCAAGCTGGAGCGTTTCGGGGTCTACGGCCTGGTGTTCCTGTTCTTCCCAGGTCTGATTCTCTTTGCACCCTTCATCAATCTGCGCATGGCAGGCCAGGGCGCCCGATGACCAAGGGGCAATCCCTGCTGGTCGGGCTGCTGGTCTTCGCGGTGGGCGGTGGAGGCTATGCCCTGTTCCAGGCCAATGGCTTCCAGGGCTTCTCCGCCGGCATCGCCGCCTCCGCCCTCCTGATGGTGCTGGTGGTGGGCTGGACCGCCACCTACCTGCTGCGGGCCATCAGCGGCAACATGACCTACATGCAGCAGCGCCGCACCTACCGCGAGGCCTACGACGCGGCCACCACCGAGGAACTGGAGCGCAAGTTCGCCGCCCTCAGCCCGGAGGAACAGCTGCAGCTGCTGCGGGAGACCGGCCAGCTCGATCCCGAAGCCGATCCCGTGCGGGGCGAGGCATAGGCTCACCTCCAGGACCCGTTGCGCCGCTGTGCTCTCTGCCCCGACCCCGATCCAGCAGCGCTTCAACGATCTCCGCGCCGGGGGCCGCTGTGCCCTGATGCCCTTTCTGATGGCGGGAGATCCCGATCTGGCCACCACCGCGGCCACGCTGCTGGCCCTCCAGGGCGCCGGTGCGGATCTGGTGGAGCTCGGCATCCCCTACAGCGATCCCCTGGCCGATGGCCCTGTGATTCAGGCGGCGGCCGGCCGCGCCCTGGCGGCCGGCACCACGCCTGACCGGGTGCTGGCGATGCTGGCCGGCCTGCAGGGAGAACTCACCATCCCGGTGGTGCTGTTCACCTACAGCAACCCCCTGCTCAACCGGGGCATGGAGGCCTTCTGCCAGGCGGCGGCCCAGGCCGGGGCGGCCGGCCTGGTGGTGCCGGACCTGCCCCTGGAGGAAGCCGAGAAGCTCTCCCCGATCGCCGCGGCGGAAGGCCTGGATCTGGTGCTGCTGGTGGCCCCCACCACCCCGCCCGGGCGGATGGCGCGGATTCACACAGCCAGCCGCGGTTTCACCTATCTGGTGAGCGTCACGGGCGTGACGGGGGTGCGCACCAACCTGGAGGCCCGTGTCGGCTCCCTGGTAAGCCAGCTCAAGACGCAGGGGGAGACCCCGGTGGCGGTGGGGTTCGGCATCTCCGGAGCCCAGCAGGCACGCCAGGTGCGCGACTGGGGCGCCGACGGCGCGATCGTCGGCAGTGCCCTGGTGAAGGCGATGGCGGAAGCCGGCGCCCAACACGCCGATGTGGCCGCCGCCGCCGGGCGGTTCTGCGCCGAACTACGGGCCGGCCTGGACCAGTGAACCTGCGCCGAGCATCCCGGCGGAACTCGGGGTCCCGGCAGAGGCCCCGGCACGCCAGGCCGGTCCGCAGGCCCCCAGGCTGCTGAGCAGGGCCAGGCTCAGCAGCAGCGGTCTCAACAACACCAGGAGCGGATCGCGCGAAACCTGGGTCGGGCCTGCGTTGAAGCGGCGTGGTGGCGTGGCCATCGACCGATCGCAACTGCCCCATGATGGCCCCAGCCCCCAGGCTCCGCCGTTGCTGTTCTCCGCCGCCTGTGAACGCAACCGCGTCCCCCTGCTCGCGGTGCTGCGCCGCTGGCTGCCCCCGGCAGCCCGGGTGCTGGAGGTGGGCTCAGGCAGCGGCCAGCACGCCGTGTTCTTCACCCAGCAGCTGGAGGGCCTTGTCTGGCAGCCGAGCGAGCGGGCCGAGGCCATGGCGCCACTCGCCGAGCGCATCAGCCTGGAGGGCTCCAGCCAGCTCGCTGCAGGGTCCGGGCTCCACCTCCCCCTGGTCCTCGATGTGACCCAACCCCAGGACTGGCCGGTGGGGCCCTACGACGCCGTGTTCAGCGCCAACACCGCCCACATCATGGACACCGGAGCCGTGGCCGCCTTCCTGGCGGGCAGCAGCCGGGTGCTGGGTCCAGGCGGGCTGCTGCTGCTCTATGGCCCCTTCTGCGATGGGGGGGTGCACACGGCGGCCAGCAACGCTGCCTTCGACGCCCATCTGCGCGAGCTCGATCCGGCCATGGGGGTGCGGGATGCGGAGCAGCTGAAGCATCAGGCCGGCAACCTCGGACTGGAGTCGGTGGCGGATGTGGCGATGCCGGCCGAGAACCGGACCCTCATCTGGCGCCGTCGGGCGGGAGCTCCATGAGCGAGGCCAGCGATCTGTTCGGAGCCGTGGCCACCGCCTATGCCCGTCACCGCCTCACCTATCCCGCCCCCTTTTTCGAGGCCTTCACCGCGCGTCTCGGGCACGGGGCCCGGGTGTGGGACTGTGGCTGCGGCAGTGGCCAGGCCGCCCTGGACCTGGCGGAGCGCGGGCTGCAGGTGATCGCCACCGATGCCAGTGCCGCCCAGCTGGCCGCAGGCCGGCCGCACCCCCTGATCGAGTACCGCCTGGCCCCGGCGGAAGCCAGCGGACTGGAGAGCGCCAGTGTGGACGGGGTGCTGGTCGCCGCGGCCGTGCACTGGTTCGACGCGGAGGCCTTCAACGCCGAGGTTCGCCGGGTGGCGCGCCCCGGGGCTCTGCTGGCCTGGATCGGTTACCTGCCGCTCCAGATCCCGGACGCACGCCTGCAGTCGACCCTGGAGCAGTTCCGCACCGTGGTGCTGCGGCCCTGGTGGGCACCGGAATGCGACTGGGTGGAGCAGCGCTACGCCGGTCTTGCCTTCCCCGGCCTCGAGGAACCGTTTCTCCAGGGTCTCTGGATCGAGCGCCACTGGCGGCTCAGCGATCTGCTCGGGCACATCGGCACCTGGTCGGCGCTGCAGCGGAGCCGCCACCAGGGCCTGGAGCTGCTCGAGCCCCTGGAGGCCGCCCTGGGCCGCCAGTGGCCGGGGCAGGGCAGCACGCCCCTGCCGCTGCGCTGGCCGTTCATGGGACGCTGGGGCAGGGTTGATCCGGCTGGCGATGGTGCGGGTGGCCCTGGCCCGATGCGTTGACCCTCCCGTCTCCCTGTGCCCCACCACGCCGACCGACCCACCAAGATCTGCGCCTTCTGTGGGCGCCCCTTTCAGTGGCGGCGCAAGTGGACACGCGTCTGGCAGGAGGTGCGCTACTGCTCCGAGCGCTGCCGCAGGACAGCCCGCAGCCCGTCGAACAGGCGACGGAGCGCCTCGGCGAGCTCCGGCTCCGACAACAGGCCGTAACTCAGCCTCAGGGTGGGTCCGTGCACCTCGGGATCCAGCCCGAAGCTCTCGCCGCTGATGGCGGCGACCCGATGCTCCAGCACGAGCCGTCGCATCAACCCGTCACCGCTGAGGCCAGCAGAGTCCACCGCCAGCAGGGCATAGAACGCCCCCTCCGGTTCGCCGAGCAGCCGCACCGGCAGCCCCCGCCGGCGCTCCTGCTCCACCGCCTCCAGCAGCTGCCGTCGCCGCTGATCCAGGGCGCTGATCCGCGGCGCGCACCAGGCGGGGCCCGCCGCGAGGGCCGCCACGGCGGCCCGCTGGATCAGCCGCGGGGGACAGATCATCACGGTGTCCTGCACCTTGGCCAGGGCACTGGTGAAGGCGCGGGGCGCCGCCATGTAACCGACCCGCCAGCCCGCCATGCCGTAGGCCTTCGAGAGGGTCTGGAGCGTCACGGTGTGGGCGCCGCTGCCGGGCTGGGCCCCCGGGCTCCAGTGGGGCCGCTGGCCATGGGTGAACAGGGCATAGGCCTCATCGCTGATGTGCAGCAGGCCCTGGCGGGCGCAGAGGGTGTTGATGGCGGCCAGGACCTCCGGGGGCATCACCACCCCGCTGGGGTTGTTGGGGGAGACCGTCACGATCGCCCGGGTGCGGGGGGTGATCACGGCCGCCAAGCGGTCCGGATCGGGAACCAGCCCGGCATCCACCGCCACAGGACGCCCCCCGGCCAGCTGGATCGCCATCACATGGTTGAAGTAGTTGGGCAGCGGCAGGAGGACCTCGCCGGGCTCGGCGGCCGGACCGTCACACAGAACCTGGGCGATGGCGTTGAAGGCCATGTTGCTGCCGGCGGTCGCCAGCAGGTTGCTCCCCTCCAGGTCGAGGCCGTGGACCGTGCCGAGGGTCTCCGCCACCGCCGCCAGCAACGCCGGATCGCCGCCGACGCCGCCATAGCGGTCAAGCGACCCGTCGTTCTCGGCCAACGCCTGGTGGATCGCCTCCTGCACCGTGGCGGGCGGCCCCCAGGCGACCATGCCCTGGGCGAGGGACAGGGTGCCCGGGGAGCGGGCGACCAGGGCGGCCAGTTCGGGAATGACCGGGCTGAGCACCCCCGCCAGCCTCGCAGAGGGACCTGGAAGGGAAGGCGCCATGGCGAAGGTTCTGGGGTGGGCGCCGGGGGGGCCGCAGCCGCGCCCGGCAGCCAGGATCATCAGAGGTTGTACTTCTCGGCCGTACGGGCCTTGCAGGTGGCCTTGGCCTGCTCCTGCGACTTGCGGTTCTTCATCTCCTGCACCACACAATCGCAGGTGTAGTCGGCCATCCCGGCGGGGGCCGGTTTGCCGGAAGCCTTGACTTCGTCATTCACCGCAGCGAGGCAGTACTTGCGGATCATGAAATCCATCATGTTGGCCTGGGAAGGCAGGGCTGCTCCGATGGCAAGGACAGCCAGAGCAGCGGAGCGGATCAGCATCGCGGGTGAGAAAGGGGGGATCGGGGGCCCCTTCCTATCACCACCCGGCGGGGCTTGACCAAGGCCCCGCAGACAACGATTCCGCTTTCGAGACGAAGCTCCGCCGGGACGGGGAAAGACCGGCCGATAGGGTCGGGATCTGGAGCGATACAACCATGGCCCGATTCGTCCTCTGGGGCACCTACTGCGACAACGCCCTGGACAAGCGTGCCCCCTACCGTGAAGACCACCTGGCCGGGCTGCAGCGTCAGAAGGATGCCGGCACCCTGATCACCCTGGGGCCCACCGAAGGAAGCACCCATGTGTTCGGCATCTATGAGGCCGAATCGCGGGAACAGGTCGAGGAGTGGGTCAAGAACGACACCTACTGGCGCCACGGCATCTGGACGGCCGTGGAGATTCACCCCTGGATCCAGGCGTTCTGAACGGGCTGATCGCCGTGGCTGTCAGCCCCGGGGCCAACCGGCCTGGGCCTGCTGCCAGACCCAGGCCGCGACGGCACCGACTCCCTCTTCGCCCAGCACGCTTTCATAGCCGCCCATCTGTCCGATGCCAGCGGCGGCAATTGCCGCGATCGCCTGCTCCGAGTTCACACCCTGGCGTTCCAGGGCAGCCAGTTTGAGCGTCTTGCCCCGGCGGATGATGTTGCCACCGTTGAGGTGACAACCGGCGCAGTGATTCTCGAACAGCACGGCTCCCCCTTGATGCTCCGCCAGGGCAAATCCGGGCCGGGCGGGGAGCACCACCAACAGCAGCATGACCAGCAGCATGACCAGGAGCGGCACCACCCTCCTCAGCCAGGACGCACGCGAGCGTCCGGCACTGGGCTCACCCTGGCCCTGAAACAGCATCGGCGCGAGCGCTCCGCAGGGGATCACGGGCAACACAGCCATCGGGCGGAGAGCACAGGGGGCCCACAATTCTGAATGGGCAGCAGGCTGGCCGGCGCCACCAGCCGCACACAACAAAAGGACGGCTGCCGCATGGCGACAGCCGTCCCGAGGGTCTGAGGGCTCAGGGCCGAGCGATCAGTCCTCGTCTTCGTCAGTGGAGCCGGCCGGAATCAGGCGGATCTGCTTACGACCCAGCTTGATTTCGAATTCGTCGCCCGGCTTGAGGTCGAGCAGCGCGGTGTAGGCCTTGCCAATGAGCAGGTTGCCATTGCCCTGAACGGTGGCGACATAGCTGAGCTTGCGCCCACCTTTGCCGACCTTGCCAGAACCACCAAGCTCCACGCCCTTGGCCTCCAGCAGGGCCTCATAGAAGGCGGTGAAGTTGAGGCGCTCGCCACCGTCCTTCTTCGTGGACACGTAGCCGCAGGCACGGACGATCTCCGACTTGCCCACGTCACCAAGCTCTTTGACCTTGGCCAGCAGTTCAGATCCGGTGAGCATCGATCAGAAAGGTAGTAGGGGGAATGTTCCCTCTGTTTACATCCGAAATGTACACCAGCGCATGCTGTTGACAAGCGATCCGCTTACGAGTGGATATCCGCCCGGGATGTTGCCCACTCAGGAGGCCCAACCCCGCCGACCCGCAGGCCAGTGGTAGAACTCGGCCAGAAGCGATGGGGTGGATGATCTCCCTGCGTGTGCTCCAGCCCGACGATCTCGATCAGCTCATCGGCGTCTATCGCGATGCGGTGATCAGCCAGGCCGTTGGCCTCTACACCCCTGCCCAGATTGCGGCCTGGTCACAGCAGGCTGCGCAGAGCAATGTCCTGCGGGACAGCCTTCGGTACGGCCATGGAGTGGCCAGCTGCGCGCTCGACGATCCGACACGAATCGAAGCGTTCGGCATTCTGGATCCCGGCGATCGCCTCGCCCTGCTCTACTGCCGCGGGCAGGCCTGCCGGCAGGGCCGTGCCTCAGCGATTCTGGAGCGGCTCACTGACCACGCCCGGCAGCAGGGGGTGCAGCAATTGCGCACCGAAGCCAGCCAGCTCTCCAGGCCACTCTTGCTGCGAAGGGGCTGGAGCGTGGAAGCGGAGGAAACGGTGCAACTGGGCAACCAAGGGTTCCTGCGCTGGCGGATGATCAGGCCCCTGCACCCACAGCCCATGTCCGCCGGATCCAGCCATGGCTGAAGCCCATCTGCAGCTGTTCCTTGAGAAGGTGCGTCAGCTGAATGCCTTCGTGGCGCTCAGCGAGGCCAACCCCGATCTGCGCAGCGCTCTGCGCGACTGCGACCACCACCATCAGGTGGTCGCCCTGGCCCGACGCCATGGCTTCGAGATCGGGCGACGCTGGGGGGAGCAGGACGTGCCCTCAGCGGCAGGGGGCGAGCATCTTCTGGCCGGCCCCTGTCCACCGGCAGGCCAGGAGTTCACCCGGGTGCTCGAGCGTGGCGACAGCTGGCGGCTCGAGCTGATCCACTCCTGCGCGGCGTCGAGTCCTCCGGACTTCTGGTATGACCAGAGCGAGCACGAGTGGGTGACCCTGTTGCAGGGCAGCGCTCGGATTCAGTTCGCCGACGAACCGACGGTGAGGGAACTCTGTCGCGGTGACAGTGTGCAGATTCCGGCCCATCGCCGCCATCGCGTCGTGGCTACCGACGCGGCTCCCGGATCCGTATGGCTGGCCCTGTTCTGGCAGGGGGCTTGCGCAGGGTGAGGGAACGCACCAACCAGTAAGCCGCCGCCAGGGCCAGCACGGCGACCCCGAGGCCGGCCAGGAGCTGGGGCTTGCTCTCCGCCCCGGCGGGCAGCACGATCACCTTCCGTGCCACGGCGGTCATGGCCGTGAGCAGCACCAGCTCGATCTGCACCACATGGCGGCGCAGGTAGGAGGTGATGTTCTGCAGCACCTCCAGGGCGATCAGCAGGTTGAGCAGGTCCCCGAGCACCCGGTTGAGCTTCTCACCGAGCCAGGGGGTGCTCGGGACCGTCAGGGCCCAGCCCACCTGCCAGACCAGCTGGGCTGTGGCGGCCAGCATGACCACCATGAGGATGAGCCCGAGCAGCTTGGCGAGCTGCTGCTCGGCACGGTCGATCACGTGGAGGTAATTCACGTCGTCGAGGAGCCGGTGCAGGCGGCCACGGCTCAACCGTCGAGAGGGCATGGGAGAAGGTTCTGGACGCTCAATTGTTGAACATCTCGTACTGGGGCCTGGCCTTGGTGTCGCTGGGTGAGTTCTCCAGCTCGGTGTCGCAGGTGATCGTCCCATCCGGGGACGTGACGCAGTTCTTCGGCTTGACCTTGGTGGCGGGTCCGACCGTACTGCCCGGGCCGAGCAGATAACTCTCCCTCTGGGCCAGGGTGGGTTGGGCGAGGGCGACCAGGCCGGCGGTGATGCCGAGGGCCAGGCGCGCACCTCGGGAGGCCATGGCGCCGAGCAGGGGGATCAGGGGTCGCAGCGGCCGGGGCGATTCGGGCATGGCTTCTGCTGGGGCTGTGTCACCCCACTCTGCCTTCAGCGCCCCAGCCCTGCAGCTCTTCAGCCCTTCAGATCCTCACTGAGGATCTCCTGGAGCAGCAGGTCGAGCTGGCCGAGTGAGGACTCCCCTGCATCGCGGTCGCCATCCGCCCCGGAGGGGGGGGCACTGTCCTCCCGCTGCCAGCGGTCCTCGATGCCACAGAGCTGGTGGGCCAGGCCGGTGAGGCCCTCACCGGCATAGGTGCGCTGCAGGGACTCCAGCAGCACCGGCATCCGGATCGAACTGGCCTGAAGGGCCCGGCGCAGGTCGGCCTGGGTGCGGCCGGTGTGGCGCAGCCAGTCCTTCACAAACGCCTGGAGATCGTCCAGCTGCTCTGCGGTGAGGGAATCCATCGCGATCAGCGACCGAGGGGGAACCAGCGATCCAGTCTGCGCTGGGCCCGCAAGCGGATGGCCTCGGTGCGGTGCCGACCACAGATGCCCAGCAGGGCCGTGACCGCCACCAGATCGTCACTGAATCCGGCCACCGGAATGAAATCCGGAATCAGATCCAGGGGCACCAGGAGGTAGGTGAGGGCGGCCAGCACGGTGAGCTTGGCTGGCGCCGGGGTTTCCGAGTCCAGGAGCAACTCGAGGCATTCGAGGGCCGGTCGCGCCAGGCCCCGCCCGGCACGACGCAGCAACTTCAGCAACAGGGCCTCGTCCACCACCGTGCTTTCCAGCACCTCGGCATCGACGGGTTGGGTCACGGTCAGCTCAGCGGCCTACTTCGCCATTGTTGGGCGTTTCAGGCCTCGACCAGACCGCTCTCGATGCCGGTTTTCCGCAATTTGCGCAGGGCTCGCTGCACCACCTGCCGGCAATATTCCCGGCTGCACTCCAGTTGGCGCGCCACTTCGGCGAGGGTGCGCCACTCGTGGCTCCCATCCAGCCCGAAGCGCAACATCAACACCGTGCGCTCCTTGGGGGTGAGGTTGGAACGGTCCAGCAGGGTCCAGACCGAGGCGCTGCGCTCGGCCAGCTCAGCCCGCTCCATTGGCGCCAGATCCGGGCTGGGGAGCACATCCACGAGCTCGGAGGGATCGGACTTCGACTTCACCACACCCTGGAGGCTCACGGTGACACTGCGGAGCTCACAGCCGAGCAGTTCCTCCACTTCGCCGACCGAGAGCTCGAGCATGCGGGCCAACGCCGCTGGCGAGGGGGCAACGCCATGGGACTGGAGGTAGCGGGCCTTGGCGGCGCGCAAGCGGGTGAGCTTCTCGTTCACGTTGACGGGAATCCGGATCGTGCGGCTCTGGGTGGAGAGCGCCCGGTTGAGCCCCTGGCGGATCCACCAGTAGGCATAGGTGCTGAAACGGTGACCACGGGTGGGGTCGTACTTCTCGACCGCCCGGGTCAGGCCGAGGGTGCCCTCCTGGATCAGATCGAGCAGGTCCAGCCCCTTGTTCTGGTAACGCTTGGCCAGGTTGACCACCAGCCGCAGGTTCGCGGTGATCATCTGGTTCTTGGCCCGCTCACCCACCCGCAGGGTGCGCTTCTCCACATCGTTGTACTCACAGGCCGGCCCCTGGCCACCGGCTTCGCGGCAACGCTCCTGCAGAACGGCCATCGCCTGCACCTTCCGGCCGAGGGTCAGCTCCTGCTCGGGCGTGAGCAGCTGGTGACGGCCGATTTCGCCGAGATAGGCGCTCAAGGAGCTCGCCATGGTTCGCCTGTGCACTGAATTGAACCTACGGAGTTTTCGAGCGGAACAAAGAACCAGCGGAAAAGCTTCCAACTTTCCAACTTCCTTTCCAATCTCAGAAACACTTCAGATTCGTTCTTCCGCAAACATTTCACATTTCCCCCCTGCCCCCCGCTACCGTGCGCCCTCCCATTGTCCCCGCTGCATGGCGCTGCTGGCTGCACTCCCTGCCGACGTCCTGCCGCGCGCCGGCGTGGCCTACGTGCACTACCTCAGCTTCATGGTCTGTTTCGGGGCCCTGGTCCTGGAGCGGCGGCTGATCGCCCCCAACCCCAGCCGTCAGGACGCCACCCTGATGGTGATCACCGACATCGTGTACGGCCTGGCAGCCCTGGCCCTGCTCGGCAGCGGCATCCTGCGGGTGCTCCACTTCGGCCAGGGCAGCAGCTTCTACACCGAGAACCCCCTGTTCTGGTGGAAGGTGGGTCTCTACCTCTCCGTAGGCGCCCTTTCCCTCTACCCCACCGTCACCTACATCCTCTGGGCGATCCCGCTGCGGAAAGGCGAACTTCCCCAGGTGAGCGAAGCCCTGGCCAGCCGTCTCGCCTGGATCCTGAACATCGAACTGGTGGGCTTCGCCCTGATCCCCCTGCTCGCCACCCTGATGGCCCGGGGCGTGGGCCTGCCCTCCTCGCCACTGGTCTGAGCCGGGGGGCCGTGAAGCGGATCGATCGGCGGTGCGGCGGCCGGCCCCGCCACCAGCTCTCCCCTGCCCCGAGGCTGCTGCTTCTGCTATCGGCCCTGCTGCTCCAGCTGCCGATCCAGCCACCAGCCCCCGTTCAGTCCAGCCCGCTCCCGGATCCCTGCCCCCCTGAGCAGGCGGCCCATCCCCTCCCGCCCCCCCTGCCTGAGGGGACCTCCCCTGCCCCGGGCTCGCCTGCCGGCACGGGGACAGCGCCGGACAGCTACCGGCACAGGCTCCGGTCCACCCCCCACGGCTGGGCGAGGCGGGACCACTGGTGCGTGTGGGTGGAACCCGGCAGCAGCGAAGGCCCCGCAGCCCGCTGGGACCGGCGCTGGAGCGATGCCGTCCAGGCCGCCCTGGCCGAGTGGTCAGGCCTGCTGCCCCTCACCCAGGTGGACGAACCAGAGCGGGCCCAGGTGCGGGTGCTGCGGCGACGCCCCCCCCTGCGCGGCGGCCGCGCCAGCCATGGCAGGGCGGAGCTGGCGCTGCGGCAGGTGCAGCGAGGCGGGCTGTGGAGGCTGGAACCCCTGGTGGTCGTCCACGTCAGCCCTGATCAGCGGCAGGAGGCCACCCAGGCGACCGCTCTGCACGAGCTGGGGCACGCCTTCGGCCTCTGGGGGCACAGCGACGATCCTGGGGATGCGATGGCCGGCGTGCCCGGCCCCGTGCCGGTGCTGCGACTCAGCGAACGGGACCGGACCACCCTGCGCTGGCTGCAGCGGCAGCCGGAGCTCAGCCCAGAGCACCCGCCCGACGGGGAGACACCACAAGGGCTGTCAGGAACGCCAGCAGTTGAAGGATCACCACACAGGGACCCGACGGCAGATTGAGCAAGCCGGAGAAGAGCAGCCCGAGCACGCCGCAGCTGGCTCCCAGCAGGCAGGCCAGCAGCATGTAGAGCGTGAAGTTGGGGCTGAGCAGCCGGGAGGAGCAGGCAGGGATGACCAGAAACGCGCTGATCAGCAGCACCCCCACCGCCTTGATCGACAGGGCCACGACCACCGCCAGCACCACCACGAACAGCAACCGCTGCCAGCCCACCGCGACCCCCTGGGCCGTGGCCAGGGCGGGGTCGAGGGTCAGGAGGATCTGGCTGCGACGGGTCAGAACGAGGTAGGTGGCGACGACCACCAGCAGCAGCCCGATCAGGGCGAGATCGCCCCAGCCCACCGCCAGGATGTCGCCGAAGAGCAACTGCTCGATGCTGCTGCGCTGGCCCGGCACCAGGCTCAGCACCACCACGGCGATGGCCAGAGCCGAGGAATAGATGATGTTGAGCAGGGCATCGGAGGGCAGCCGGCTTCGCTCGACCAGCTGTCCCACCACCAGGGCGAACAGCACCGCGAAGGGGATCAGCACGATCGTGGGATTGAGCCCCAGCAGCAGCCCCAGGCTGATGCCCAGCAGGGCGGAGTGCCCCAGCGCGTCACTGAAGAAGGAGAGCTGGCGCAGCACGGCAAAACTGCCGAGCAGGCCGCCCAGGGCCCCGCTGAGCAGCCCCGCGAGCAGGGCCCGCTGCATGAAGGGCAAGGTCAGCAGCTCGGCCAGGCCGGGGGGGGTCATGCCCGGGGCAGGGGCGAAACCGGTGGCGTCGGCGCAGGAGCCAGGGAGGGCTCCGGGGCATGGTGGTGGTGGTAGGGCACGTAGCCCGGTCCGTAGAGGGCCTCGAGCTGGCCAGGGCTCAGGGCATGGTCCGGCGCACCGGAACAGCGCAGGCTGCGGTTGAGGCAGAGCACCCGATCACAGGTGCGGCGCACCATGGCGAGATCGTGGGAGACCTGCAGCACGGTCCACCCCTCACTGCGCCGCAGATCGAAGAGCAGGTTGTGAAACTGCTCGGTGGCCTGGGGATCGAGGCCGGCCTGGGCCTCGTCGAGCACCAGCAGCCGGCGCGGCCGCACGACGCAGAAGGCCAGCAGGACCCGCTTCCACTGGCCGGTGGAGAGCTCGCTGATCAGGCGGTCGGCCAGATCGCTGCAGCCGACCTTGGCCAGGGCCTGCTGCACGGCAGCCGATCGGCCCCTCCTGCGGGCCCAGGGAAACTGAAGGCCGGAGGGATCCCAGCCCAGGGCCACGAACTCGCGGACGCTCAGGGGAAAGCGGCCGCGGATCGCCACCTGCTGGGGGAGGTAGGCCAGCTGGGCCCGCACGGCGGCAGGCAAACGACCGGCCTGGGTGAGCGGGGCGCCCAGCACCCGCACCTCGCCAGCGTCCCGGGGCAGCACCCCGAGCAGGGCCTGGACCAGGGTGCTCTTGCCGGCGCCATTGGGGCCCACCAGGGCCGTGTCGGACTCCGCGGGCAGGTCAAAGCTGACGTTCTCAACGGCGGCAGGGGCCCGTCCGGGTCGGGCTCCAGGACCATCGCGGCGGACGGTCAGGCCGCTGACTTCGAGAACCGTTTCCATCATCAGTTCACGCTAGCCGCAGCCCCGCCCCCTGCCCCCTGCAAGGCCCGGACCAGCGCCTCACCGTTGCGTTCCATCACCGCCAGGAAGTGCTCCGGAGCCTGGCCCCCTGCCACGGCGGCCGACTCGAGGGGATCGAGGGTGATCAGCGTGAGGCCCCGGTCCCGGGCCAGCGCCGTCAGGGCGCCAGCCGGCGCGCCGGGATCCACCAGAACCCCACCCAGGCGCTGGGCGCGCACCACCGCATCCACCCGGCGCAGATCCGCCGGCGAGGCCGGCACCTCCGGCTCCGGCACCAGGAACACGGTGTGCAGTCCGTAGCGGCGAGCCAGATAGGGCGCGACATCGTGCTGGGTGACCAGCGTGCGACCGCGGTAGGGCCCCAGGTCACGGGCCAGGCGGCTGTCGAGCCGGGCCAGACGCGCGGAGAACGCCGCGGCACGGGCGCGATAGCCCTTGGCGCAGGACGGGTCGAGACGCACCAGGGCCTCGCGGATGGTCGCGACCTGCTGGATCGCCAGGCGGGGGTCCAGCCAGACGTGGGGATTGTCCGGGCCATGGCTGTGGCCGGCATGGCCCCCGGCGGAGCCCGGCTCCATCCCCGCCGGGATCGGGGCGATGCCCTGGCTGGCCTCGACGACCTCCAGCCGCCCCTGGGCCCCGGCGGCGATCAGCCGCTCGAGGAAGGTCTCCATCCCCAGCCCATTCACCACGAGCAGCCGGGCCTGCCGCAGGCGCACCAGATCCGCGGGGCTGGGCCGGTAGCCATGGGGTCCTGCCCCCGGCGGCAGCAGCTGGGAGACCGCCGCACAGTCCCCGGCGACAGCCTGGGTGAGGGCCGTCATCGGAAAGATGGTGGTCATCACCGTGGGACCGGATGCGGCAGGAGCGGACGCGGCGGGAGGGGACGCAGCGGCCTCAGGGGCGGGGGTCCTGGGGACCGGCCGCAGCGCACATCCCACCAACGCGGCCGCCCCGAACAGGGTCGCGAGGGCCCCGGCCCACGGGCCGGCCGACCCTCCCTGACCCGAAGCCCTCGCTCGCGACACCGGCGCCCTCAGCCCATGACAAGGCGAACGATAACCGTTCTCAGTGCCATGGGCCGAAGGGGGTCAGTCCCGCCGTGGAGCCCCCCGACGTCGGGCCAGCACCTCCTGCACGCGGCGCCAGCTCACCCCGTGCAGGGCCAGGGCCACCTGCAGATGAAACAGGATGTCGGCCGCCTCTCCGGCGATGGCGTCGGCCTCGCCGTCCTTGCAGGCCATCACGAACTCGGCACTCTCCTCGCCGATCTTCTTGAGGATGCGGTTGTCGCCTCCCTCCAGGAGCTTGTTGGTGTAGCTGCCGGGCTCGGGATGGTCGCGGCGCCCCTCGATGACGCGCATCAGCTCCGTGCAGACATCCGCCGGTGGCGGGGCGGCATCCGGACCTCCACCACTGGGGCTGGGGCCCGCGTCGAAGAAGCAGCTGCGGGCACCGGTGTGGCACGCCACGTCTCCCGTCTGCTCCACCGTGAGCAGCAGCACGTCGGCATCACAGTCGTAGCGCAGGTCCCGCAGGCTCTGGGTGTGACCGCTGGTGGCCCCCTTGTGCCAGAGCTCCTGGCGGGATCGGCTCCAGTAGTGCACCTCCCCACTGGCCAGGGTCCGCTCCAGCGCCTCGCGGTTCATCCAGGCCACCATCAGCACCGCCCCATCGAGCCAGTCCTGGGCCACGGCCGGAATCAGACCATCCGCGTTGAAGCGCAGCCCGTCAACCAGGCGAGGATCACGCTGAAATGGTGCTTGCAAGGCCCTGCTTCGCCGCTGCCCCGATCCTCCCCCATGTCGTCTTCGGCGGCCTACAGCTGCAGCAAGCGGTTCAGCGGCTACCCCTGCTGCCACCGCCAGTGGCGCCACCCGGGGCACTGCCGCTTCGTGCACGGCTACAGCCGCAGCTTCACGTTCTGGTTCCGGGCCAGGGCCCTCGACGGCTGCGGCTTCGTGGTGGATTTCTCCAGCCTCAGGCCGCTCGAAGCGCGACTTGCCGCCCAGTTCGATCACACCTTTCTGGTCAACGCCGATGACCCGCTGCTGGACCAGTGGCGCCACCTGCACGCGGAGGGGGCCCTGGATCTGCGCGTGATGGACAACGTGGGAATGGAGGCCAGCGCAGCCCTGGTGTGGCAGTGGGCCAACGAGCTCCTGCAGGACCGGGAGGGCGGGCGAGCCTGCTGCTGGAAGGCCGAGGCCCGAGAGAACGACCGGAACGGTGCCTGCTTCGAGGCCACCCCCGACTGGTTCACGACGCCATGACGCTGACCAGGCTCGCCACGGCCTGGGCGCTGTTCCAGGGGCTTCTGCTGGAAGCCCTGCCCTTTCTGTTGATCGGGGTGGTCATTGCCGCGCTCGCCCGCCGCTTCGCCCCCGGTGGGGGCTGGCTGCGGCGGCTGCCCTCCCACCCGGTGTGGGGCCCCCTCAGCGGCGCCGCCCTCGGTTTCGCCCTGCCGGCCTGCGAATGCGGCAACGTGCCGGTGGCACGGCGGCTGCTGGTGGGTGGTGCGCCGGTGGGCACAGGCCTGGGGTTCCTGTTCGCCGCCCCCGTGCTGAATCCGATCGTGCTGGCCAGCACCTGGGCGGCGTTCCCCGACCAGCCCTGGATGCTGCTGGCCCGGCCCCTGGGCGCCGTGGTGCTCGCCCTGGGGCTCTCCCTGGTGCTGCGTCAGCTGCCGGAGACCCAGCTGTTCCGCACCGATCTGCTGGAGGAGCGACGCCTCAACCAGCCGCTCTCCAGCGTCAGCCTGCTGGAGCGCCGCACCGGATTGGTGGGCCTCGAGGCACCCCAGCTGCCCCTGGCTCCGCCGGCACGCCCGAGCTGGGCCACGGTGCTCCACCACGGCAGCCGGGAGTTTCTCGATCTCGCCCTGCTGCTGGTGATGGGCTGCACGATCGCGGCCCTGGTCCAGAGCCTGCTGCCGCGCCAGTGGCTGCTGGCCGTCGGGTCGGCGCCGACGCTCTCGATCCTGGCGCTGATGGTGCTCAGCCTGGTGGTGTCGGTGTGCTCCAGCGTGGATGCCTTCCTGGCCCTGGGCTTTGCCGCCCAGGTGACCCCGGGGGCCCTGCTCGCCTTTCTGCTGCTCGGCCCGGTGATCGACCTCAAGCTGGTGGGTCTGCTCGGTCTGCTGTTCCGGCCGCGGGGGCTGGTGGTCACCGCGGCCGGCGCCAGCCTGCTGGTGCTGCTGATGGGGCAGTGGGTCAACCTGTGGCGTCTGTGATGGCGGGGATGCTCACGCGCCTGCTTCCCCGCCTGGGCCAGGCCCTGCCGCTGGCGCTCTGGGCGGCGGTGCTGCTGCGCAGCAGCGGGGATGGCCGGCTCGATCTGCTGCTGCGGACAGCCTTCCATCCGCTGGTCTGGATCGCCGGGCTGCTGCTGCTGGGGCTGGCGCTGGCCCAGCTGTGCTGTCGGCCCGATCCGGCGGCGCCCCCGCAGCCCAGGCGGGCCCTCGCCACCGCCGCGATCGCCCTGGCCCTGCTGGTGCTGCCCCCCAATCCCTCCTTTGCCGACCTGGCCAGCCAGCGCCCGAGCGACGAGACGGCCGACACGGAGCTCAGCTTCGTGCTGCCGCCGGCCCAGCGCAGCCTCACGGACTGGGTGCGACTGCTGCGCAGCCAGCCCGATCCCCGCCTGTTCGACGGAGACCCTGTGCGGATCAGCGGCTTCGTGCTGCCGATCCCGGGCGAACCTGCCCAGCTGGCCCGGCTGCTGGTGCGGTGCTGCCTCGCCGATGCCACCCCGGTGGGACTGCCGGTGCGCTGGCCGGCGGATCGGCCCGAGCCCCCCGCCGACCAGTGGCTGGCGATCGAGGGCAGCATGGCCGCCGGCGCCGATGGCCTGGTGGTGGTGCCCGAGCGGATCCGACCGATCCCCAGGCCTGCCCGGCCCCTGGAACCATGAGCGGCCCCAACCCGTCATTGCTGGGGAACCGTGCCCTGCTGGCGGCCCTGGCGGCCCCCGCCCTGCTCAGCCTGGTGCAGCAACAGTTGCTGGTGCGACAGCCACCGCGACTGGAGCAGCTCGGCACCGCCCCGGCCAGCTCTGGCCCGGCGGCCCTGCAGGTGCGGTTCAGCCGGCCGATGGACAGCGAGAGCCTGCAGCGCCTGAGCAGCCTGCAGCCAGCCCTGGGCCACCGCTGGCTGGGCAGCGGGCAGAACCTTCAGCTCAGCCTCGACGAAGGCCAGCGCCTCGACCGGCCGCTCACCCTGGAGCTGGGAGGCAAGGATCGGCGCGGTCTTCCCCTGGCCCGCCGCCGCTTCGCCTGGGACCCCAGACCCCGGCTGCTGGCCGTGGTCAGCCAACCCGGTGGCGAGCAGCTTCAGGTGCGCCATCACGATGGCCGCTGGCAGCCGATCAGTCCGGTCTGGCCGTCGGTTCCCGTGGCCGTGCCCCTCGGGAACGGAGCGGGGGTGGCGGCTGCCAGCCAGGGAACCGACGGACTGCTGCGCCTGTGGCGGATCGACCTGGAGCAGGTCAACCTCGCCCCGGCGGCGGCGGGTCTGGAGGAGCTCCGGGTCCGCGAGCCCCGTCCCCTCGGCGCCGCGCCGGTCACCTTCGCCCACATCAGCAGCAACCGCCTCGGAGAGCTGCTTATCCAGAGCGGCAACCCGGTCTCGGGGGAGACCACCACCGAGCTGTTCTCCCGCCAGGGCCAGCGCGCGCCGCTGCCGTGGCAGGCCACCGGACCCATGCAGCTGTTGCCGGGTGGAGGCGCGGTGGTGGTGCCGGACAGCGAAGGACTGCATCTGGAGACCCTGCCCCCGCGCCAACCGCGGCGTCAGACGCTGCCGGGCAGCCGGGACCTGAGCAGTTTCTGCCCCCAGGCCGGACGGGCCCTGCTGCTGCGGCACTGGCCGGACTTCCGCCGCTCCCTGGAACTGGTGGAACCCGGTCGTCCCCCACAGCAGCTCTGGCTCGGCAGCGAAGCCCTCGTGGCCAGCGCCTGCAGCCGGGGGGGGGATCGGGTCTGGGCCCTGCTGCTGCAGGGGCGGGGCCAGCCGGAGCTGACCCTGGTGGCCCTGGATCGGACGGGCCGGCTGCTGAAGCGGCGCCACCTGAAGGGCTGGGAGCTCGAGCCCGGCACAGGCCTGTCCTTCGACCCGAGCGGCGAGCAGCTGCTGGCTGCGCTCCGCCCCCTGGCGGCGATCGGGAATCCGCCCGCCGCAGCCCAGCCGGTGCTGATCGATGCCGCGAGCCTGGCGCTGCGCCCGCTGCCGCGGCCGATCCGTCAGGTTCACTGGCTGCCCTCCGGCTAGAACAGCCCCACCGACCGTCGCCGTGTGGGTCCCAAGCTCAGTACCAGGCAGGCCAAGTTGCTGGAGGCTCTGTGCCAGGCCGGCGAGGAGCTCTCCGGCCAGGACCTCCATGCCCAGCTGCGGGCAGGCGCCATGCCGATGGGGCTGGCCACGGTCTACCGGCACCTGCGGCAGCTCCAGCAGTGGGGCCTGGTGCGCTGCCGCCATCTCCCCAGCGGCGAGGCGCTGTTCGCGCCGGCCGATCGCGACGATCACCACCTCACCTGTGTCGACTGCGGCGCCACCCAGCTGCTCGAGCACTGTCCGGTGCACGAGCTGCACATCCCGACCGGCGAGCCCGATGGCTTCCTGCCGCTGTTCCACACCCTGGAGTTCTTCGGGCTCTGCGAAGCCTGCCAACGGCGCCAGGGGCGCCCACCCCTACGCTCAGGCGGACCGGACCAGCGCCCCAGCCCCAGCGGTTGACGGGCCGGCAGCCCTCCCAACGCTTCCACCACAGCGATGAGCATCGTCGACAAGCTGACCGGGCTGGGTTACAAGGTCTTCACGCGCAGACGCAGCGCCTACGTGCTGCTGGAGGGCCCGCTCAGCTGGAAACGGGCCCGCCGCCAGGCCCGCAACCTGGGTGGCGAGCTGGCCACGGTCAACAACCGCAAGGAAAATCGTTTTCTGGCCAGAAAGTTCTCTCCCCTCGCCGCCGACGACTGCGGGCTGTGGATCGGGCTCAAGCGCAACAACCGCACCGGCAACTTCAGCTGGTCTTCGGGGTCGCGTTCGAAGTACCGCAACTGGGTACAGGGAGGCATTCCGGGTTACCGCAACAGCGAACCGAGTCCGGAACCGGATCAGAAATTCGTGCACATCTACTTCAATCCCAAGGCCTTCGGGCGCTGGAAGAATTCCGACAACACCTATCACGATGTGGTGCTCGGCGGTGGCATCGCCGAATTCCGGATCTGAAGCCCTCCGCTTCCCCGACCGTCACCACAGCCCCTCCTGCCCGCCTCAGCCGTTTCCTGTCCCCAACCAATGGCTTCCTCCACCATCGCTGCTCCCACCGGCCTGCCGGTGACGATCCTCACGGGCTTCCTCGGAGCGGGCAAGACCACCCTGCTCAACCACATCCTCACCAACCAGCAGGGCCTGAAGACCGCGGTGCTGGTCAACGAATTCGGGGAGATCGGCATCGACAACGACCTGGTGGTGGCCACCGGCGAGGACATGGTCGAACTGAGCAACGGCTGCATCTGCTGCTCGATCAACGGTGAACTGCTGGAGGCCGTCTACCGGATCCTGGAGCGCCCCGAGCCCGTGGACTATCTGGTGGTGGAAACCACGGGCCTGGCGGACCCCCTGCCGGTGGCGATGACCTTCCTGGGCAGTGACCTGCGCGATGCCACCCGGCTCGACTCGATCATCACCCTGGTCGATGCCGAAAATTTCGGCGCGGAGATCCTGGAGGGGGAGGTGGCCCGGGCCCAGATCGTCTACAGCGACATGATCCTGCTGAACAAGTGCGATCTGGTGGACGAGCCCAGGCTGGGGGCCCTCGAGCAGGAGCTGCGGGCGATCAAGACCGACGCCCGCATCCTGCGCTCGGTGAAGGGGGAGGTGCCCCTGGCGCTGCTGCTGAGCGTGGGCCTGTTCGAGAGCGACCGGGTGGTGAGCCAGCAGGAGGAGGGCCCCGGGACTGAGGTCCAGGACCACACCGGCTGCGACCACGAGCACGGCCACTGCGAGCACGAGCCCCACAGCCATGACCATGGCCACGCCCACAGCCATGACCATGGCCACGAGCACCACCACGCCACCCATCCGGACCATGCCGCCATCGAAGGGTTCACTTCGCTCTCCTTCCAGAGCGAAGGGCCCTTCGCTCTGCGCAAGTTCCAGAACTTCCTCGACAACCAGCTGCCCGCCGGTGTGTTCCGCGCCAAGGGGATCCTGTGGTTCAACGAAAGTGAGCGGCGCCATGTCTTCCACCTGGCTGGCAAGCGCTTCTCGATCGATGACAGCGATTGGCCCTCCGGTGCCCGCAAGAATCAGATCGTGCTGATCGGCAAGGACCTCAACCATGCGCAGCTGCGCCGCCAACTCCAGGCCTGCGTGGCCAAGGATGCGGGCAAGGGATTCGGCTGAACGGCGAGGGTTGAGCCATGGTAGGATGAAGGCGCCCCAGGGTGCTGAAACCCGCCCCTGCCGGGCCCACGCCAGGAAGCCTCCCCACCCCGGTTCCCGTTTCCGATGAACAGCGTTCCCATCCGTCAACTGACCTGGGCCACAGCGGCCGGCCTGGGGCTCAGCCTGCTCTCGGCTCTGCCGGTGGGCGCCCACGGCTTTGCCGAGGGTGGCCTGGCGGCCGGGGCCAGCCATCCCCTGCTGGGGCTGGACCATCTGCTGCTGCTGATCGGGGTCGGGGCCGCCGGCGCCCTGCTCGGCAGCCAGCTGCTGCTCTTTGCCCTGGGCGGCGCCGTGCTGGGCGCCGTCTACGGCCTTCAGGGCGGCAACCTGCCGGCAGCGGAGGTGCTGGCCGCCCTGAGCGTCTCCGGCCTGGGGCTGCTGATGCTGCAGCCTCTGCGCCGCCGTGCGGACACGAACCGCGCGCTGACGGGAAGCCTGGTGGCCGCTGCTGTGGCCATCCACGCCATGCTCCATGGCCTGGAGGCTTCCGGAAGCCCTGCCTGGTGGCTGGGCGCCTTGGGGGCGTCCTTGGCCGTCGCCGGCGCCAGCTTCGCGATCGTGCGCCGGGCAACCCCACGCCTGGTCCTGGCCGTGTCGGTCCTGCTCACCCTGACGGGTGGGCTGCTCGCCCTCGCTCCCCTGGCCTGATCCCGTCTGATCCAGCCACCGTCGCTACACCAACCCCAGCCAACCCGGCTAGCGTTGGCGGACTCAACTGGGCGCCATGGTCGATTTGCTCCTCTACGCCGGCGTCCTGGCCCTGTGCGGTCTGGCCCTGTGGCTCACCACTGATTCGGATGACGACAACGGCGGCGGCGGCCTGATGCAGCCGGCTCTGGTCCCCGTGCGCGTCCGCCGCTCCGACTGAGAAGCCACTGAGCACCCACCCAGCCGATCAGAGTTCCCGCAGCCAGGGCACGTGACACAAGGCACGTAGCAATTGTTACTCCCTGCTGCGTCGTTTGAACGTCTTCCTTTTCCGAGTGATCCCTAGTTTCTGGCCAGTCAACGGTGCCGTGGCACCACCTGGTCATGAAACTGTTTCGGTCTTTGATGCTCCTGGGCGCTGCCACGGCGATGGCGGCCACCATCAGCGGCTGCAGGGGGTCCGGTGACTCCAGCCAGGGCGACCCGCAGGCCGGCGATGCGGCTGCCCCTGCCGGCAATCAGGAGATCGGCGTCTATTCCGGTCGTCACTACAACACCGACAAGGAGCTCTACAAGGAGTTCACCCGCCGCACCGGCATCAAGGTCAATCTGCTCGAAGGCAAGGACGATGCCCTGATCGAGCGGGTGAACAGCGAGGGGGCCAACACTCCCGCCGACCTGCTCGTGCTGGTCGACGCCGCCCGGCTGGATAAGGCGAACCGGATGGGTCTGTACCAGCCCACCCGCTCCGAGGCGCTGGACCGGGACGTGCCGGCCAACCTGCGCGATTCCCAGGGGCGCTGGTTCGGCCTCACCCGCCGGGTCCGGGTGGCCGTCGTGAATCCGAAGGTTGCCGACCCGGCCAGCATCCGCACCTACGCCGATCTGGCCTCTCCGGCCCTCAAGGGCAAGCTCTGCCTGCGCAACAGCAAGAGCGTGTACAACCAGTCGCTGGTGGCCGATCAGATGATCCAGCGGGGTGAGCCCGCCACCGGGGACTGGGTGCGGGGCATGGTGGCCAACACCACCCAGCCGTTCTTCACCTCGGACACCCCGCTCGCCCGGGCGGTGGCCAAGGGCGATTGCGGTGTGGGGGTGGTGAACACCTATTACGTGGCCCGCATGCTCTCGGGCACCAACGGCGCCGAAGACAAGGCCCTGGCCAGCCAGCTCGTGGTGGTGTTCCCGGACCCTGCCCACGTCAACATCAGTGGCGCCGGTGTGACCCGCCATGCCAGGAACCCCGAGGCGGCCCGCCAACTGCTCGCGTTCCTGGCGTCCCCCAGCGGCGGCAAGGGCTATGCCGAGGCGAACCATGAGTACCCCCTGCAGGGCTACGGCAACAACGCCGTGCTCAAAGGCTTCGGCACCTTCCGATCGGACGGTGTCTCCGCCGAGCAGATGGGGGCCAGGAACAAGGCCGCCGTGGACCTGATGCAGGCCAACGGCTGGAAGTGATCGGCTGGACGTGATACTCAGTCGTTGTGATGCACCCGAACGGCTGAGCCGCTCCCCCGTCGCCACCGCCTTCCCTCCGGCAGCCCTTCCCCAGCGCTCGGCCCTCCGTGCTGGGGTGGTGCTGCTCTCCCTGCTGGCCCTCCTGCCGGTGCTGGCCCTGGTGGCGTTCGCCGCCCTGGGGGGAGGTCTGGGCCGCCTGGATCTGGGCCCCGACGCCGCCGAACAGCTGGGCAACACCGTGCTGCTGCTGCTGGGGGTGGGCGTGCTGGGGGCGGGGCTGGGCACAGCGAACGGCTGGCTGACCGCCAACTGCCACTTTCCCGGTCGACGCTGGTTGCGGATCGCCCAACTGGTGCCCCTGGCCACCCCGGCCTACCTGCTGGCGGCTACCGCCATCGACCTCGGCAGCCGGATGAGCTGGCGCATCCACGGCCTGGGCTGGGCCGTGGTGGTGCTCACCCTGGCGACCTACAGCTACGTGTTCCTGCTCAGCACCGAGAGCTTTTCGGTGAGCGGGCGCCGCCAGCTGGAGGCCTGCCGCTCCCTGGGGATCGGCCCCTGGGGCAGCTTCCGCCGGGTTGCCCTGCCGATGGCCCTGCCCGCCATCGGCGCCGGCATCGCCCTGAGCGGCATGGAGGTGGTGAACGAGCTGGGGGCCGTGGAGTTGCTGGGGGTGCCGACACTCTCCACCGGGATCCTGCAGCGCTGGCAGAACGACGGGGATCCCCAGGGGGCCGTGGGCCTGGCCCTGGTGGCCCTCGCGATCGTGAGCCTGCTGGTGGGGGCCGAGCGGCAGATGCGCCGCCGCAGCCGCCGCTGGCTGACCGGAGGACGCGGCGAGGGACTCACCCCCTGGGAGCTCGGCGGCTGGCGGGCGGCCCTCACCCAGCTGCTCGCCCTGATCCCGCCGCTGGCCAGCCTCGGCCTTCCCCTGCTGTGGGCCTGCCTCAGCTGGGATCAGCTGCAGCAGGAACCGATCGACGAACTGCTGTGGCTGGGGGGCCGCAGCCTGGCTCTGGCCCTGGTGGCGGGCGTCGTGACGATGGCGGTCGGCCTGCTGCTGGCCATCGCCAAGCGCTGGATCGCCCAACCGCTGCTGCAGCGGCTCACCTTCATCGCCGGCATGGGCTATGCCGTGCCGGGCACGGTGCTCGCCCTGGCCCTGATGCTGATCGGCGGACCGCTGCAGCTGAGCCCGCTGCTGCTGCTGCTGTGGGGCTATGGCGACCGCTTTCTGGCCGTGGGCAAGGAAGGGCTGGATGCCGGTCTGGAACGCATTCCCCCGAGCGTGGACGAAGCCGCCACAGGCCTGGGCTGCAGCTGGCTGCAGGTGCTGCGCCGCATTCACCTGCCCCTGCTGCGGGGCCCGATGCTGGTGGGGGTGCTGCTGGTGTTCGTCGACACAGTGAAGGAGCTGCCCCTCACCTTCTCCCTGCGCCCGTTCGATTTCGACACGCTCTCGGTGCGTGTGTACCAGTACGCCAGCGATGAGCGGGTCGGGGCTGCTCTGGTGCCGGCCCTGCTGATCCTGGCCCTGGGACTGGCCGCCGCGCTGGCCCTCGTTCCCAGTCTGGAAACGGGCTCAGGGCAGGACGGGGACAGCCCTTAGCACGCCCTCCTAGTCGCGACCACAGCGGCACTTGCCGCCCTTCCAGTGGGAGCACTTGTTCTGCTTGCAGCCCTTCTTCTTGGGCTGGCTGGGACCGCGACGCTCGGCGAACTCGGGCGTGTCGTTGGCGGGACCGATCGGCTGGGTCATGGCAGGGAAAGCCGGAAAGGGGAGGAGGGCAAGGGAGGTCGGGAGCCGGAGGTTGGGCCCCGGTCGCAGGCTCAGGCGGCGCTGGCCAGCGGTGCTGATTCGACCAGCGAGGGAGCCAGACGCAGGCCCGGTTCACCGGAGGGCACCTCGATCAGCTCGGCCTGGCGGATGCGGGACATCAACCGGGTGGTGGTCACCCGGGTGGTGCCGATGAGCTCCCCGATGCGCTCATGGGTCAGGCGGAAGGGGAGATCGCACCAGCTGCCGCAGCGCCGCCCCATGCGACGCACCAGCAACCCGAGCAGGGCATGGAGGCGCTGTTCGGCACTGCCGAGGTGACGGATGCGCAGCAGCTGCAAGGTCCATTCGTTGACAGGATCCATCCCGTCGCCGGGCTGCCGCTCGGTGTCGGCGCGAAAGCACAGGGGGGTGAGGGCCTCCACACAGACCCCCTCACTGCAGAGCCGGTCAGTGATGAGCTGATCCCCCGTCTGCAGGAACGCCAGGGTCATGCCCTCGGTCTCCTCACAGGGGCAGTACACCCGCGCCACGCCATCGAGCACTTCGATGCAGCCACCGCCGAAGCGACGGGAAGGATCGAGCAGCACGGACTGGCCCTGCGGCAGGCGCACAGCGCTGGAGGCGACGTCGGGAGGGGAGCGGAAGGGCATGGCCGCGGCGGAGCCTATTGCGAATGACTCGCAAACTAAACAAGACCGCCGCCCTTTTGCAAGCGATTCTCAATAGCGAGTATCAGCTGCGAGCGGCGCAGGGCCTGTGCCGCCTCTCTGGAAGCCTTCGTGCCAAAACCCATCGGTGGGCTGACAGCGCTCCCCGCGATGTCAACACTGAGGAGGTGTCCCGCCTTCCGTTAGGGATTGACTCGATATGCCGAGCCGCACCACGTTCTCCCACCCCAGTGATCAGAACCGCCCAGGCCGACCGTTCCTGCTGGCCGCCTCCGCCTGCACGCTGGCGGCGCTCACCTCCTCCCTGGTGATCAGCCCGGTCCGGGCGGCCACCACCGAGCTCTACACCCTGGAAACCACCTGCACCATCAAGGGCGGTCAGCCCCAGCCCTGCATGGTGAAGGCGATGGACGATGAGGAGGAGGCCGTCACCACCTACATCCACACCATCGGCAAGTCGGTCTTCACGATCCGGGTTTCCGAAGCTCCTCTCACCATGAGCGCGATGGCTCCCGGCAGCAGCGCCTGGAAGAACCTCACCTCAGCCGGGGCCCGCTTCTCCACCAACACCATCTGCTTCAACGACCGCGATCTCTGTGTCGTGAACCCGAATTTCCTCAACAGCGTGCGGGAAGAGAACCCCAACGCCTCGGCCGGCCGCGACCTGGTGGGCGTGAAGTTCGGCGATGACGGCCGGGTGGTGGTCACCTGCTGGGACGAAGGCTGTGAGGAGGTGAAGTGATGCGGCGATCACGCACGGTGTTCGGCCTGTTGCTGGCAGGCGTGCTGGCCCTGCCGGGCCTGCCGGCCACGGCAGCCCTCGACGCTGCCGTCAACCCCACAGCCACGGCCAGTGAGCCCGAGCTGCTGGCCCGCAAGGGCGGCGGCGGGCACAGAGGCGGGGGCGGGCACAAGGGCGGTGGGCACAGAAGCAGCCGCTCCTCGAAGGGCCGCAGTGGCTTCAAGAGCAGCAGCTCCGGCCTCAACCGAGGCTCCAAGAAACCCAGCGGCGGCTACAAGAAGAACGCCCGCTCCAGCGGCAGCCCCTCGCTCAACCGCAAATCGGCGAGCGGGTCCAGCTCAAGAACCCGCACGGCCGGCAGCGGCGACCGCAACCGCAGCGGTTCGAACCGCACGGCCTCCAACCGCACCAACAGCCAGCGCGACGGCAACCGCAATCGCGACGGCAACCGCAACCGCGACAACGTCCAGAACCGGCGGGACGACCGCACGGCCAACCGGGGCGATCGGCGCGACAACCGGGGCGATCGCTTCGATGACCGCCAGGGCCGCCGCGACGACCGTTATGACAGCCGCCGGGACCGGCGAGACGACCGCTTCGATCGGCGCGGCGACCGCTGGGATGACCGCTGGGATCGGCGCAACGACCGCTGGAACGACCGCTGGGATCGCTATCCCGGCTGGGCACGCCCGGGCTGGGGCTATTCCAGGCCCTGGAACTACGGCTGGTACGGCGGCTGGTCCCGTCCGAGCTGGGGCTGGTGGGGTGCCAGCGCTGCCGCCTGGGGGGTCAGCACCCTGGCCACGGCGGCTGTGATCAACTCGGCGGTGGACAACGCCGTGACCAACCACACCACCTACATCGTGGTGCCGAACAGCGACTACAGCCTCCTGTACGGCACCGTGGAACCGGTGGGCACGCAGGCGGTGTCGTTCGAGGCCATCTCGGGGGACAACGCGGTCACGATGCAGGCCAACTGCGAACAGGGCACGCTGAACGGCAGCACACCCAACAGCGCTTCGGAGGCCGAACTCCTGAACGCCGCCTGTCAGGTGGCCTACGGCTCGGTCTGAGCGGCGCGCGCAGCCTCTGAGCAACGCACACAGCTGAAGTCAGGATCCCGACCTGCCGTCACTCCGACGGCAGGTCTTTTTTTCGTTTTCTGTCGTTTTCTGTCGCGACATTCAATCCAGGGGTGTCACCTCGACATCGGGTGTCCACGCTGAAAACAAGGCCCTTCACCGATGCTCCGGAGTCACCGCGCCATGCAGCACCACGTTCCTTCGCCTGGATCCCCGGTACCCCTCACCCCAGCTGCAGCAGCGGCGATGAAGGTGGCCGGTGTGGCGGCAGGGGCGGCGACGGCGCTGACCATGACGCTGCTGCCGGGGCCGGCCCTCGCCGAGGTGCTGTACACCCTCGACACCCAGTGCAGCCTCCAGGAGGGTGCTTCCCAAGCCTGCACGGTGGAGGCATCCGAAGAGGATGGGGTGACCCTCTACCGCCACACGATCGGCACGCGGGTGGAACTGATCCGCATCAGCGAGGACCCCACCCGGATGAGTCGGTGGGACCCCGCCAGCAAGACCTGGATCTCCCTGACGTCAGCCGGTGCATTGCTGTCGAGCAACACGGTGTGCTTCAACGGCCGGGATCTCTGCGTGGTGAATCCCAACTACCTCAACAGCATCGTGGAGGAGAAGCCGGAGGTGTACGAAGGCCGCGATCTGGTGCGCGTGAAGTTCGGCCCGGATGGACGCGTTGATCTGAGCTGCTTCGACGCGGCCTGTGAGGAGGTGAAGTGATGAAACGGCCCCTCTCCGCCTTCGGTCTGCTGCTGGCCGCCGTGATGGCCATGCCGGCCACCCCGTCCCTGGCGGCGTGGGAGTCACCACCGCCAAGCCAGGAGAGCAACGAGCTGCTGGTGCGCAAAGGCGGCGGCAAGGGAGGAGGTGGGCGATCCCGAAGCAGCCGCTCCAGGGGCAACCGCAGTGGTGGCAGTCGCCGGCACTCCTCGTCCAGGAAGGGGCAAACAGGTTTCAAGCATTCGGGATCGAGCATGAATCGGGGCTCCAAGAAGCCCAGGAGCGGCTGGAGCAAGTCGTCGAAGAGCAAGGGCAGACCCTCAATGAACCGCTCCAGCAAGAACACCGCGGGCCGGCGCGATGGGAACCGCAATGTGAACCGCAACACCAACCGAAATGTGAACCGGAATGTGAACCGCAACGTCAACCGGAACCGCAGGGTCGACCGAAACCTCGATCGCCGCGGCAGCAACCGCCGTGCCTACAACCGTGGCTATGACCGCGGTTACAACCGCGGTTACAACCGGGCCAATGACCGCTGGCGGCGCTACGACCGCGGCTACCGCTACCGGGGCGGCTGGGCCCGGCCCGGCTGGGGGTATGCCCGCCCCTGGAACTACGGCTGGTACGGCGGCTGGTCGAGCCCCAGCTGGGGTTGGTGGGGAGCCAATGCGGCCGCCTGGGGGGTCACCACCCTGGCGACCGCCGCCATCATCAATTCGGCCGTGGACAACGCCGTGACCACCAGGTCCGAGGTGATCGTGGTGCCGAACACCGATTACGAGCTGTACTACGGGTCGGTGCAACCCTCCAACAACGAGGCGGTGACCTTCCTGGCCAAGGCCGACGATGGTGATTACGAGATCACCGCCGACTGCAAGGCCGGCACGATCGACGGCCAGCAGCCCAGCAACGCGTCGGAGGCCGAACTGCTGAATGCCGCCTGCCAGGTGGCGTTCGGGTCGGTCTGACGACCGCCCCCCACGGCCAGGGAGGGCCATGGGGGGCGTCTATAAGAAGCCTGCCCCTATCTCTCCCCCTGGGGGCAGCACGTTCTTCTTCATGCGCTCGTCCCGCCTGGCCAGCCTGGCCCTGATCAGCCTCCCCCTCGCCTGGATGAGCGCCGGCGCCGATGCTGTCCACGCCGAGGAGGCCCTGCCCGTCGCACAGCAGACCCTTTCGGACTCTGAAGCCGAACCAGCCGAGCCGGAGACTGAGCCCATGGCAGGCCCGGACCCAGCAGAGGACCCGGCAGAGGACCAGGGAGAGGACCCAGCTGAAGCACCGCAGGCCGCCAGCGCCGATCCCAGCAACGACTGGCGTGGAACGGTGGAGATCTACGGATTCGCCCCCCTGCGTGCCACGGGCAGCGTGACGATCCGCGGCTTCGAGAGCGAGGTGGATTCAGACCTGGGCGACATCCTCTCCGCTCTCGACTGGCTCACCTTCGTGCGGGGCAGCGTCGAGAAGGGGCGCTGGGGCCTGCTCACCGACCTGAGCTACGTGAAGCTCTCCGGGGAGGACGGCCGCACGGGGCGACGCGGCCTCTTCACCGGCAATGCCGAGGTGTCCACCACCCAGGGGATCTATGACTTCGCCCTGCGGTATCGCTTCGGATCACCGGAAACAGCCATCGCCAAGCCAGGCCAGTACAGCTTCATTCCCTACGCAGGGGTGCGGGTGCTGGATATGGGCCTCGATGTGCGGGCGGAGATCCGCGAAATCGATGGGGATCGGCGCCTGGGGCGGGATCGCTCCTTCGACCGCACCTGGGCCCAGCCGCTGCTTGGCGTCCAGGCCACCTACTTCCTCTCCCCGAAACTCAGGGCCTTTGCCCGAGCCGACATCGGCGGCTTCGACTTCTCCGGCGCCAAGGATTACAGCGGCAATGCCCAGCTCGGCCTGGGCTATGCCGTGGGCAACAACACCGATATCACCCTGTCGTGGCGCTACCTGGGCATCAACTACAGCAACGGGGATGAGCGGCCCAGCGGACTGCGCAGCTATCAGAACGGCATCGAAATGGGGGTGAAGTTCTTCTTCTAGTGCTCCCCGACGGTCGGCCTCAGCGGGCGAGTTCCCGCTTCTGCCAGCCGAGAAACAGGGTTGACACGATCACGGTGATCAGCACGTAGCTGAGGATGCCTGGGATCAGTTCGGGCAGGATTGTCCTGGGGGCATAGCTCAAGGCAAGATCCGCCGCCAGGCCCGTGTTGCGCATGCCGGTGACCAGCGCCACGGTGCGCCTCTCCAGGGGATCCCGGCCGGCCAGGCCGTAGCCGACGGCCAGGCTGAGCACACTCAGTGCGGCCATCGCGGCCAGACCCACCCGGTTCTGCAGGAGGAACGGCACCAGCTGACGGGCACTCAGCGCCAGCAGAACCACCAGCATCAGGACCAGCAGCAGGGTGGCGAGCTTGCCGAGCACCCCGCTCCAGCGCTGAGCCCATTCGGGCTGCCACTGGCCCAGCAGCACACCGGCGAGCACCGGCAACACCTGCACCTTGAGAACCTGCAGCGCCACTCCGGCAGGGTGGATGTCCCAGCCATCCACCTCCCAACCCTGCGCGCCCGCACCGGCCTTGAACACGATCGCCATCAGCGGGATGGAGAGGATGGCCGCCAGGGCAGCCGCAATCTGGAGCCTTGCCGCAAGCTCGGCCGTGCCACCGCTGCTGCGCACCCGGAACAGGATGAGCGGGGCGCTGGGACACACCAGCATCAGGGCCATGGCGGCCCAGGCGGGTCGTGTGAGAAGCTCCTGGAGGGGCAGAAGAACGAGAGCCAGGCCGGCGAGGGGCACGGCCAAACAGGTGGCCAGCACCACGCGCCACAGGAGCGCCGGGCGATCACGCAGCAGCACGAAGGGGTAGTCCTTGAGGCCCAGCCCAAGGCTGAACATGAGCGTGGTGATGGTGGCCGAAGCCAGCCAGGAAGCAAAGGGGGGCATGGGGGTCAGATTCCAGAAGCGCCGGAGATCAGCAAGGCAAAGGCCACCACACCGATCACTGTGAGCGCCATGGCGGTGAACACCGTGATCGAGGTCTGATCCACATACACGAAGTCGTCGCGGCGGATGAGCCTGAGGGTGCGCAGGTGCTGGCCCGTGGCCGCCGACATCGCCAGGATGCCGATCAGCACGAACCCCATGGCCACCAGGCGCACACTCAGGCCGGCATGGGCACTGCTGTCGAAGCGGGTGCGGTTGATGGCTCCGATGATCTTGTCGAGGCCGAAGCCGAAGCTGATCAATGAAAGGCAGGTGCGGATCCAGGCCATCATCGTGCGCTCGGCGGCCGCCCGGTTGCGCTCCTTGGCGAGTTCGTTGTTGAGGTTCGGCATCGTGGTGGCGTCGGCTGTGTGGGCCTTCCGGTGTCGGTGCGGTCGGCTGAAGCCTCCAGGCGAAGGTCCTGGCGGCCCTATGGGCTTGGATCCTTGCTGAACTCAGCGCTGCGTTCGTCACGGCGTTCCTTCAGGAGGCGTTCCTCCTCCTGGCGCTCCTCTTCCACTTCGCGGGCCAGGAACACATTCAGGAAGGTTCGGATCACAGCCACCACGGCCAGCTTGATCAGGTTCTCGTTGGAGGGTGCGGTGGTGGTGGCCACGATGTCGGCCGCCAGCTGAAACTCCAGCGCCAGGGAGAGCCAGCTGCCGAAGGTGAGCCGGATGCGGTTGAAGGGCCGGGCGGAACGGGCGTGCTGCCGGCGCTCCCGGTAGGCCTGGCCCAGGATGATCAGCAGCCCGAGGGCCACACACACGATCGAGATGCTCTCCAGCAGCAGGCGCAGCAGCTCGGCGCTGCCCGCCAGCCAGTGTTCCAGTGGCTCCTCCACGGCCATGCCTCAGGCCCTCACCACGCAGCGGAAGCCCATGTGGCAGGTGGAGGTGTCGATCCCCTGGGCCAGCCGGGCCGGTGGCCGGTAGCGGCGGCAGTAGCTGGGGGCACAGAGGTAGGAGCCGCCCTTCACCGCTTTGCGGGGCATGGCGCCGTGCTGGGAGGTGCGGTCGATGCTGGCCTCCCGGGCGGCGCTGGCGCAGCAGCCGCCTGCGTCGCTGGAGGTTCCGCTGGACTGGGCAGAGCTGTGGGGCCTGTACCAGCTGTCAGTCCACTCCCACACGTTGCCGATCATGTCCACCAGGCCATAGCCGTTGGCCGGGTAGCTGCCCACCGGCGAGGTGCGCTCATAGCCATCCAGGCGGCTGTTGTGGTGCGGAAAGTCGCCCTGGAAGGTGTTGGCCATGGCACGGCCCCCCGGGTGGAGCTCTGAGCCCCAGACAAATTCCGTGCCGCCGCTGCCACCCCAGGAGGCAAACTCCCACTCGGCCTCCGTGGGCAGCTGCTTGCCGGCCCAGGCGGCGTAGGCCAGGGCATCCTCGTGGGCCACATGCACCACGGGGTGATGGTCACGGTCCTTGATCGAGGAGCCGGGCCCCTCGGGGTGGCGCCAGTTGGCTCCGGGGATGTACTGCCACCAGCGGTAGGGATCGCCCGTGCCCACAGGCCCGGCCGGCGGCACGAACACGATCGAGGCGGGGGCCAGCAGCTCCGGCAGGGCGTCGGGATAGTCGGCCGGGTCGGCGGGGCGTTCGGCGAGGGTGATGTGGCCCGTGGCCTTCACGAACTTGCGGAACTGGGCGTTGGTCACCGGGGCCCGGTCGATCCAGAACCCCTCCACCTGGCGGCTGTGGGCGGGGGCCTCCTCCGGATAGTGATGGTCGGATCCCATCGTGAAGAGGCCGCCCGGGATCCACACCATGTCGCGGGCCGGCGGACGGCCCGGGGCCTGGCGACTGGGGGTCGGAGTCAGGACCGGAGTGGCGCGGTGGGTGCTCGACGTCATGCGGCCAGAGGGTCTGGGTGCAGTGTGATGAGCCGCTGAAGGCCCGGCAACCGGCAACTGCTGCGCCATCAATCGACGGGCCTCCGCCTCCTCATCCACGATCAGCTCGCCGGAGAGATCCCACACCACCTCGTGCAGCTCGCCGCCTCGCCGAAGTCGTAGCCGCAGCTGAGCCCCTCGATCCTGAACACGATCGGCACGGTGGTGTCGAAGTGGGCCTGGGCCACCAGCACGCCATCCAGGTAGAGCTGGGCGTTGCCGGCGGCCCCCAGGCCCGTCGCCAGCTGCGGGGGCCCCGTGGGTTCGATCTCAACACTGCGTGATCTCTTGCTGCCCCCCATCAGACCTGAGCCGTTGGGCCAGGGTGAAGAAAACGCCCCAGCGCAAGACCTGACGGCTGACAGAGCCCAGCACCCTTCACACGCTGGAGTGATCCGGTGTGACCCTGCGATGGCACCAGCCTCGGTGCAGCCGCTGCTGCTCAGGCTCACGGCTCTGGCCGTGGCCCTGTTGCTCCTGCTGGCGCCACCAGCCCATGGGTTCCTGGTGCTGGATCCCAAGGACGTGCCCGAGGGCTGCGCGGCGGAGCCGGCCGCGATCTCGCTCGATGGTCTCAAGGTGCTGGAGGTGCGCAGCACCGCCGGCGCCGAGAGCGTCAGCACCGTGGCCGAGCGGGGCAGCCGAACGTTGCTGGAGCTGGCCCGCAACCAGGCGATCAAACCCGAAGCGATCGGCGTGAAGCACCTGGAGGGTGAGAGTTTCATCATGCTTCAGCAACCTGGAGAGCCGGAGCGGCGGCTGGGGGTGTTGAACCAACGCACCGCCCGCTGCTACGGGATGGAACCTCGTGAGCTCGCGGATCTCACTCGCAATCAGGTCCGCACCGCGATCGTGCGCTACCGCCAGGTGCATTCTCAGGAGTCGTGGCTGCGTGGCAGCGCCCTGGCTGCGCTGGTGCTGGGGGTGTATGTGCTGTGGCTGCGGATGCAGTTCAGGATCAATGGGCGTGTTCGGGATCTGATCTTCCGCCGTGAGACCTTTCTTCTGCAGAAGCTCTCACGGCTGGGCCTCTCAGGGCTGTTGAAGCCGGAGCAGGTGAGACGACTGCTGCAGGGCCTGCGATCCAGCCTTCACTGGGTTCTGCTGCTGCTGATCAGCTATCTGCTGGTGCCACTGCTGCTGGGATTCTTCCCGCCCACGCAGGCGATTGCCAACGGCCTGCGGCAACAGCTGCGCGATCTGGCCATCGGGCTGTTCGAGGGGCTGGTGGATGCCATCCCCAACCTGCTCTCGATCGCCGTGATCATCGGCATCGGCGTGCTGGTGGCCCGGTTCAGCAATGGGGTGTTCGAGGCCATCCGGCTGGGGCGCCTGCGCATCCCGGGCTTTTACCGGGAGTGGGCACGGCCCACCTCCAGGCTGGTAGTGATCCTGATCGCGGTGGCCACGGCCGTGATCGCCTTTCCCTACATCCCTGGATCCAGCAGCAAGGCGTTCCAGGGGGCTGGGATCTTCGTGGGTGTGTTCGCTGCCCTGGGCTCGAGCGCTGTGGCGGCCAACATCATCAGCGGCCTGCTGCTGATCTACACCCGTGCCTTCCGGGAGGGCGACCTGGTGGAACTGAATGGCCTGATGGGCACGGTGCAGGATCGCACCCTGCTGGTGACGCGGCTGCAGACGCCGCACAACCAGCTGGTGAGCATTCCCAATGTCACCGTGATCAGCAATGCCATCGCCAACTACAGCTTCTCGCGTCGTGAGATCCGCCAACCGGTGGCGCTCTCCACCACCATCACGATCGGCTACGACGTGCCCTGGCGGCAGGTGGAGGAACTGATGCTGGCGGCTACCCGCAGCGTGGAAGGCGTGACGGATGAACTGGAGCCCTTTGTGCTGCAGACGGCGTTGAATGATTTTCATATCAGCTACGAACTCACCGCCTACCTCCGGGATGCCAACACCTACCGTCAGAGCCTCTCCCAGCTGCATGGCGCCCTGCAGGACCGCTTTGCCGAAGCTGGGGTGGAGATCCTCTCGCCCGGATATCACGCCGTGCGCGATGGCAATGCCAGCACGGTCCCTGAGGTGGCAGCATCTGGACATGGCTGAGATGCCATCCGGGGCAAGCACAAGCTCCGCATCGTTGTCTCCAACCACCGAAATCAAGGCTCCGTAAAGCTCCTTTCCTCTCGATTCCAGCATGCGACCTCCTCTGGCGTTCTCCGCTCTCCGTGGTGCTGTGCGCACCAGGCTGGCGCCGCGATTGATCACGATCGCTCTGGCACTGATCACCTTGCTCCTGATCCTGCCGTCACCCACCAGAGCCGAAGATCCGCAGGCATGTTCGCCTACTCCCAGCTTCGTGAAGCTGGATGGCCGCAACGTGATCGAGTTGCGCTCTGTTCCAGGGGCTCAGAATCTACAGGAGGCTGCGCGGCGTGCTTCAAAACAGCTTCTCGAGCTGGCTGAAGACCGCAGTATCGCCCCTGAGCAGGTGGTGCTCAAGGATTCCCACCCCTTCGTGCTGATTGGTGTCCAGAAAGAGGGACAGGAATTCAAACAGCTTGGCGCCTTCGATGACCGGATGGCAGCCTGCTTTGATATCAATCGCGAGGCGTTGGCCAAGCGCAGCCAAACCAAGATCCGGGATGCGATCGTTCGCTACCGAGACATTCACAGCACCCGCTCATGGCTGAAGGGAACGGGCCTCGCGGCTGCCGTGTTGCTGTTCTATGTCCTGTTGCTCAAGACCCTGGGATACCTGAACAGTCGTGCCCAGGGATGGATTGCTGGCCGACAACGCTTTTATCTTCAATCCCTCAAGAGACTTGGCGTCAAAGAACTGGTCGAGCCAGATCAGATCCGAGGAACGCTGCAGAACTTTCGCCTCATTCTTTACTGGCTGCTGATCCTGGTGCTGAGCTATCTGCTCATCCCGCTGCTGCTCAGCCTCTTCCCCCCAACCCAGGGAATTGCGGAGGGGCTGCGGGCTCAGCTGCGCAGTGTCTTTCTCGGAGCGATGCGCGGTGTAGTGGGAGCGATCCCCAATATCCTCTCCATCGCGATCATCCTGGGGATCACTATTGTCGCCATACGCATCAGCAATGGGGTGTTTGACGCCCTCAGGCTGGGTCGCCTGAGGATTCCAGGCTTCTATCGGGAGTGGGCCAGGCCGACCTCAAGGTTGGTGGGAATCCTGCTCACGCTGGTGGGTCTTGTGAGTGCCTTCCCCTACATCCCTGGCTCTGAAAGCAAGGTATTTCAGGGCGCTGGTGTCTTTGTGGGTGTGCTTGCAGCCCTTGGATCCAGTGCCGTAGCGTCCAACCTGATCAGCGGCCTGATGCTGATCTACACCCGGGCCTTTCGGGAAGGAGATATGGTCGAAATCAATGGCACGACCGGCATTGTGCAGGAGCGCACTCTTCTGGTTACACGACTGCGCACACCCCGGAACGAATTGGTGAGTGTTCCCAATGCCGCAGTGATCGGCAGTTCGGTGGTCAACTTCACGTTTTCGAGGCGAGAGATCCGGCAGCCGGTAGCCCTTGCCACCACGATCACCATTGGCTACGACGTGCCCTGGCGGCAGGTGGAGGAGCTGATGCTTGAAGCTGCCCGAAGCGTCAAGACAATCAGCGATGAGCTTGATCCCTTCGTGCTTCAAACGGCGCTGAACGACTTCCATATCAGCTACGAGCTGAATGCCTATCTCAGGGATTCAACCACCTATCGAGAAACCTTGTCTCAGCTTCATGCGGCTCTCCAGGATTGCTTCGCCAGGGCAGGAGTGGAAATCCTCTCGCCTGGCTATCACGCCATGCGCAATGGCAATGCCTCCACCGTGCCGCCGCCGCCCTCGGCCTGAAGGCGTTCATGGGCTCGTCGCGGCGGCTCCAGGCGGCAAGTAGAAACGGAAGACTGAAGCTCCCCACACCGCGCGGGCTGCAGGGCGACGCATCGCCCATCTGGTACGACTTGTAGCGATTTCTTGTTGTAATTCCCCCCTCGTTGATGATCACCTTCCGGCGCAGCGCCCTGATCGGCATCCTCATCCTCACCCTGGTGCTGGGACAGGCTGCCCTGGCCCAGGAGGCGGCGGACGGCGCCAGTGGCCGCAAGCCCTGGTGGGACCTCGACCGGGCCCAGCGCTGCGGAAGAATGTGGTGCAGCCGGGTCGTGAGCCCTCAGCTGCCTCAATTGCCGGGCGAGAACGGCATTGTTCTGGCGGTGATGCCGCAACCGCAGGACACGGATGATCAGTTGGCCCTGCGGGTGGAGGCCCGCTCCACTGCCGTCTCCACCTCGCTGCAGCGCCTCCTGGGGCAGCTGCGGGCTCGGCTGGCCCAGGAAGACCAGCCGACCGGCCGCCATTCGCTGGGGTTCTGGCTCGACCGCCAGCACAAGCCGCGCCATCCGGCCACGCCCTCCCTGCAGGTGGGGGTGAAGAACAACACCCCGGTGATTTACCTGCCTGCCGACGAGGCGTCGAAGGCGCCGCAGATCACACTGGTGACCCTCACCGAACCGGACAGCCTGGCCAACGGGGCGGACCTTCCCAGCCTGGCCAGCCGCTGGAAGGGAACCCTCGAGCGGGCGATGAGCGAAGCGCTCTGGGGAGAGAGCCTGAATCGTGACATCCCGGGCCTGCGCTGGGCCGGAGCCCTGCTGAGCCTGGGGATCGGCGCGGCGGTGGTGGCGCTCTGCAGCCACAGCCTGCAGGGCCTCTACCGGCTGCGGCGGCAGAGCCTGGCGACGCTTCAGGCCCGTGGAGAGCAAAGAAACGGTGCCTCGCCAGCCATCACCGCAAACGCGCCAGAGTCGCTGCTCAGCGACCAGAGACTTGAACGGCAGCTGCGGCGGCGGCGGATCCTGGTGAAACTGCTGCAGGTGCTGCGGATTGCCGTGGGCGTGATGGCGATCATCATCACCCTGCATCTCTTCCCCTCCACCCGCCTGGGATCGGCCTTTCTGATGAAGCAGTCCGTGGGGCTGCCGGTGATCTGGATCGGGGTGGTCTTGTTGGAAGCGGTCGTGGTCTGGGCGCTGATGCGGCGTCTCAACCGCTGGGCGGTGGATGCGCAGGCCACCCAGCCAGACTCCCGGCGGCCGCGGATGCGCCTGGAGACCAACGCGCGGGTGCTGCGGGGAAGCATCGCCGCCGGCACCACGCTCCTGGGGCTCTATCTCACGGTGCTGCTGTTCGGGATCAATCCCCAGATCCTGGCCGGTGCCGGGATCGTGGCGGTGGCCTTCGGGTTCCTCGCCCGCAGCCTGGTGGAGGATCTGATCAGCGGCATCCGGATCCTGGCCTCGGACCGTTTCGCGATCGGCGATTCGATTGCGGTGAACGGCCATGCCGGCCTGGTGGAGGCGATGAATCTGGTCCAGACCCAGCTCCGCGGCGGCGAAGGAGAGGTGGTGACGATCCCCAACGGCATGATCCGCGAGAGCATCAACCGCAGCAAGGACTGGGCCCGGGTGAACTTCGAGATCGACATCGCCTGGGGCAGCGATCTGGAGCGGGCCTGCGCGGTGCTCCAGGAGGTGGCCGCGCAGCTCGCGCGGGACCCGGAGTGGCAGGAGCAGATCCTCGAGCCGCCCCAGCTGCTCGGCGTCGATCGCCTCGAGCAGAGCGGCGTGCGCCTCAGGCTGTTCATCAAGACACTGCCGCTGAAGCAGTGGGGGGTGGCCAGGGAGTTCCGCCGGCGCCTCAAAGGGGCCTTCGATGCCGCCGGCATCGAGCCTGGAATTCCGCAGCAGCTGATCCGGCGCCCCAACGAAACAGTTGGGTGCTGAGTTTGGCCTGGGGCGTGAGCGGAGCCACATCGCAGCAGACGAGGCTGGTGAGGTCCACGAGCTGGGTCAGGCCCAGTGCGATGGGGCTGCTCCATTCCACTGACTCACCCATATCCTGATCGGGAGTGCCCAAAGATCCCTGCAACAGGTCCCGGCACCCGGCCAATGAGCGTTCCCCGGCGGCAGTCAGCCGTCATCTGCATGTCCGACGCGCCGGTCTTCACGGCAGAGGACAATCCCGTACTGTTGATGGCGTGACGCCCGGGTAAGAGAGCTGATAGCCGGTACCTGGAAGCACAAAGGATGTGCGTTGTTGGTTGATGGCATCATCCACCAGGCCCAGGAATTCCAACCGTTGTACCAGCCTTCCCGCCTGGGGCGGGCACCACGCCATCCGGGCCGGGACCAGCCTGACCAGTACCTGTGCCAGCAGTCATCGAGCTGATCGCGACGATCTTCGAAACGGCCACTCCTGTCGCCGAAACCGGTGCGCCCGCCACGTTTGAAGTTGCGCCCACCGCCCCGGCTGCCGCGTCCGCCGCCATGGTCACGTGCCAGCTGCACCGCTTCCACCGGCAGGGATCCGGAAGCTCCGGTGGGGAAGTGAATGGCGGCGAACCGGTCAACGGGGGGAGCGCCAGGGTGAATCCCAGAACGGCAGCTACCCCCAGGCGGGTGAAGCGAATCATTGACCGATCGCCTCGCGCAGCTTGCTGCAGCCGGTGTCGTAGCAGGCCACCTCCACCCTCCAGCCCGATCCGAAGGCCAGGCCCGCCAGGTTTCGACCGGTGAAGCGACCGAGGCCAGGGCCGCCGCTGCGAAACGTGAGGAACTCCTGGGCCTGCTTCCCGCGTTCAGCACTTGTCCTGGCCTGATGGTCGCGTCAGCACGCAACTGCAGGAGGAGCTCTACGGGCCTGATCGTCTGCCGGTCTGATGACGGCTTCCCGTCTGATGGTGATCGACACCTCGGCCCTGATCGCCATCCTCAAGGGCGAACCCGAGGCCACGGTTCTGCTCAGAAGCCTGAGTGAACCGGGAGACAAGCTGATCTCCACGGCAACCTCTTCGAAACACGGATCGTGCTCGATCGACAGCTTGGCGAGCCCGGGGAGATCGCTCTGAATCTACTGCTCACCAGGGCCACGATTCGCCCGATGGAGCTTGATCTCCTGCATGTGGAGTGGGCCCTCAAGGGATGTCGCCGGTATGGCAAGGAAAACCATCCAGCTGGCCTCAACTTCGGCGCCTGCTTCAGCTACGGACTGGCCAAGGCCCTGTCGGCACCGTTGCTGTTCAAGGGGGATGACTTCCGTTCCACCGATGAGATGACAGCCATCTGAAGCCGGGATCTATGGGCAGTCAAGCAGTCTTTTAAGTACCCTACCCAGGCGCTGTTAGCATCCTTCTTACCGCCGACAAGCTTAAAGCTGATCTGATTTGCTCATGAAACGGGTTGATGACTATCACCCCCTCCGTGGGGATGAGACGCATTAAGTTGACGATACTGTCGAGGAGCCACCCCCGTCCACCGCTTGAAGGCATGAGAGAAGTTAGCCGGATCAGAGTATCCCAGAGAATAGGCCACTTCAATCAAGGGAATATCCTGGTTTTGCATGAATGACACTGCCTGCTGGTATCGCACCCTGTCCACCAGGCGAGAATAGCTCAGCCCCTGCTTGGATAAGTTACGCTGCAGTGTGCGGACACTGAGATCGACAGCCTCTGCAGTCAATTCTATTGAGGGGTAGCCATCAAGAAATAGGGTAGCAAGAGTTTGCTCCAAGGAACCGACAAAATCCTGCTTGGGAGTGCTTTCTCGCCAGACATCAAGGTTGTCGAATTGGAGCAAGGGCAATCTCTTTGCAGAGGGCTCCAACGCCATCAACTTTCTAGGAACACAAATAGCAAGGTGGGGGTGGTTAAAGTGAATGCGGGTAGCCTCAAGCTGAAATTCTTGGCGAAAGTGCCTGAACGGAGGTGTGGCCACATAAACGTCCGGCGGCTCCCAGTCAGCCCCCAGAAACTTGCGAATATAATTGAGCATCAGAGCAAACGCATAGTGCGTTGCCCCATATACGCCAGCATCACATGACGAGGGTAGTTTATCGAATCGCTCACAAAACAAAATCTGCCGGGCCTGTTCCACAATCCAATATGTCTGTCCAGTAGAAACCTTTTTTGAAATACTACATAACTGACAAAGTGCATCGTAGAGGGTAAGTGCCTGTCCCAGAATCTTGCCGACTACACCGAGATTAGAGATATGGTAAGAGCTGGTAAAGGCCAAGCCTAGACTCTCCAAGCCTTCGGCATGAGCAGAAATGCGATAGAAATTAAAAACGGTGTGTAGAGGTATGCTTAGTTCAGTGCTCTCTAAGACCTGCTCGGGGATCTTTGCTTGCCGCAAGTATCGATGAACGGGTGCCCCCACCCTTTGCAGAGACAAAATGGAAGGTAACACTGAACTGACTCGGACCAGGGGGATGGGCTTCATCAGCAGCGAAAGGGAGATGTTGGTGGCAGGGCGGAGTCAATGGGTCCAGAAGTTGCCTGGCTTTGGTTGAGGCCGCAATCGGTCTCATATGCAATTGAGATCAAGATGTGGTGATCGTGTTCGCCAGAGGCCTCCATGATCAGATGCTTGGGGGTTGCCTGGAAGCAAAGTGACATCCGCCTGACTGGCATCGACTCCGGTTTCCTTTGGAGAATTGGCGCGAAATCACAAGATCCGGCGAGGGGTTGCCTCAAAAGTAGAAGAGTGCAGGAAGCATTCACTCCCATGGAGCATCCATCCAAGACCACACACCCATAGATGAGCACACTGAGAAGTCAAGAGATCTAGCTCTTGTGGGTGGGGTTGACTCCAGTTGTCGGTCGGCATTGGAGTACATTCGGGCACATTGCACATTTACTAGTGTAGTTGCGCACGGCAGCCCCAATCCTACACGACCTTAAAAAGAAACCAACAGAAACCAAGAGCCATGTCCAAAAAACAGATCGTAACTGTCAAGAACTACATCCGGGCCGAGAGCGATGTCCAGATGAAGGGCTATGCAGAAAAGGCGGGGGGAGTGGGCAGACTGTTTCACATGAGAGAACCCTATTCCGTTCAAAACCAGACGACAATCCGTGGGAACCGCGACACGCTGTACACCATGGGCGTTTTTGATCTCACAACGCCCGTAACCGTCACCAAGCCCGCATCGCCTGATCGCTTCCAATCTCTGTTGATTATCTGTCAGGATCACTTCAATCCGGTGCTCAAGCATGGAGGTGGCGAAGTCACGTTGTCACTGGACTCCATTGGAACTCGCTATGTGCTGGTGCTCTTCAGGACATTCGCTGATCCCAATGACCCCGAGGACATGAAGGCTGCTCACGCCCTCCAGGATGCCATTGAGGTGAAGCAGTCTTCTCCCGGTACGCTGGAGTTACCGGATTGGGACATGGAATCGTTTGAGCAAACTCGCAAAGCGCTGAACGCACTGGCTGACAAGCTGCCTGACTTCTCCGACGGTTTCGGGAAGAGGGGGCAGGTTGATCCCATTACGCATCTGATGGCAAGCTCCTTCGGCTGGGGCGGCAATCCACCCCGCGGCGCAAAGTACATTAATGTTTTTCCGGAGATGAATGATGGGAAGACAGCCTATACGGTCACTTTTCCCAATGATATTCCAGTGGAAGGCTTCTGGTCGGTAACTGTCTATAACAAAGAGGGCTTTTTCACTCCAAACGAACTCAACGCATACTCAGTGAATAACGTTACTGGAAGAAAAAATGAAGATGGTGGGGTAACCATTCACTTCGGCGGAGATCCAGGCTCACCCAACTATCTTCCGATCAGTGAAGGCTGGAATTATATTATCCGTCTTTACCTTCCGGGCACGGAGATCATCGAGGGGGATTGGGTGGCTCCGACGCCTCAACCACTTCATTAGTGGCTGGCTTCAAAACGGCAATACGACAAGTTCATCTTCAATGCAGACACGGATTGTCAAGGCTGGGGGTAGGGCTTCCCCCTGAGAAGGCTCTTCTTTCAATCTGTTAAGGGTTCCCTGGCGATGCGAGGCTGACCCAATCAGGAAGCCTTGGTATGAGCGTGCAGGGGCCTTCTCGCCCAATGTCTACCCGTATCCAGGAAGGAGGTTTTTTAGCGTGGCTTCAGATTTGTTCAAGGCCAGCGGCTTTGGCTCTGGCCTTCGGAGAAGAGCCGCCGTCGGTATCGGCGTGCTGATTGGCTGCACAGGGTTGTCATCAAGGGCAATGGCTGGAGAAGCCGAGGCAATGACACTGCTCAAGAGCATGACCAGGTACATGGCAGCCCAACAGGCCATCTCATTCCGTTACGATACCGACCTCGAAATCATCACCAACGACAAACAGAGACTCAACCTGGCCAGCTCTGGTACGGTCTCCCTGGCTCGTCCCGGCAGCATCCGAGCTACACGCTCAAATGGTTTCATCAACACGGAGTCCGTGTTCGACGGGAAAACATTTACCCTGCTGGGCAAAGGCCGCAATGTCTATATGCAGGTTCCGATCAATGGATCGATAGAGACTCTCGTTGACGAACTCAAGGACAAATACCGCAGGCCCTTGCCTGCGGCCGATCTACTCCTTCCACAGGCCTATGAGGAACTCACCGACGGTGTCATCGACGTCAAAGATCTCGGCAGTGGGGTGATCGGTGGGGTTGAATGTGATCATCTTGCCTTTCGCAAGAAGGATGTTGATTTCCAGATCTGGATCGCTCAAGGTGATCGCCCTTTCCCCTGTCGCTATCAGATCACATCCAAACTCATTTCCGGTTCTCCCCAGTACACGGTTCAGGTGAGTGACTGGCAGACAGGCGCTGCTGCGGTGGGTCAAGACTTCAGCTTTGTACCACCGGATGGGGCCAGAAAAATAACCTTCGATGATCTCAAGAAGATGAAGGACATGGGTGAACTACCCAGTCACTACCAGCTTTGATTCAATTCCTCGACAGACTTGTAGTCATTTCTACCAACACGGCTATGGCCAACATGCAAGCAATGACAACTTTCAAAACTGTAGCCATCGTTTTGGCCACCGCAGGCCTTGCCAGCACAGGTCTGCTACAGGGCTTATCCGCTGGCATCTTGGACAGCTTTGTCCCGCCGGCGATGGCGCGCGTGGGGCGGCCACTCACACCCGTGAGCGTGGCTGGTGTGGGTCGCCGTACCGTACGACGCTGCGCGGCGGGCATTTACGACTGCTGATCGGAGGCTGTCCAAGGGATATCAGCTGAGAGGCTTGCAAGCTGCTGCATTGGTGCTGTTTCCGCGGAATCGGCGCTCGTTCGTCATTGTCCACATGACCATACGCCTGCTGGCTGTCTCCCTCCGCCAGCGCCCAGCAGAATCCACACCAAGCGAAGCGGCATCCACTTCCCTGACGACCCGGAGTTTTTCACGAGAGACGAATCATGAAGCCGACCCAGATGGCCACGATTGATACACCGATTGGCAAGCTCTCCTTTACACCTGACTTCATAAACGGCTATCCATCAAGGGAATCGATTGGCCTGCTCTTCGATACGATTGATTTCCAGCGGGCGTGTCAGGCCTACCTATGGAGCATACCAATCGTCTCTTTTGCGCAATGGCAGATGGCTCATGAGGTGACCTTCAAGGCCAGCTCGGGTGATGTCGTGGTTTACGACAACTATCTTGCCAAGCTCGGAATTCTCACGGCAAACGCCACGACGCCCTATATCATCAGTTTCTTCAATCTCGTGGAAACTGGACCAATGGTCGTCAAGATGCCTGCCGGCCCGGTGGCAGGATTCGCCGACGACATGTGGCAGCGACCTTTGATTGATATGGGGCAAACAGGGCCTGATGAAGGCCAGGGCGGTATCTATGTGATTGCTGGGCCCGGACAGAACGCCGTGGCTCCAGAGGGGGGATACCTGGTTGAATCCAAGACGAATAATGTCTTCTGGGGTTTCCGTGTCCTGGCGAGGGATCCCGTTAAGGCGATGGAATTGCTCGAGATGCTGGAGATCTACCCGCTGGCACAGAGCGACAACCCGCCTAGGAAGAGGATCGTTGATATCTCGGGAATACGCTGGAATCAGACTTCCCCAAGAGGGCTCGACTATTGGAGAAGCCTGCATGCGATTATCCAGCGGGAGCCAGTCCATGAGCGCGATCGTTTTTTCATGGCCATGCTTAAGCCCTTGGGTATTGAGAAGGGCAGGCCGTTCGATCCGAACGAGCGCCAAACCAACCTACTCACCGACGCGGCCTTGGTTGGTGAAGCGATGGCAAAGGCCAATGATTTCGAGAAGCGGCTTGAGGCCGCCCACTATGCAGTTGGAACCCACTGGCATTTTGCACTCGTCATCGATCCCTCCCAACGGGCGCAATTCTATGACCAACTTGACGGACGGGCGGCCTGGTTTTATGAGGCCGTGACAACATCCTCAGGGATGGTGACTAGGACGCCGGGCGTTGGGCAAGTCTATCTCGGGACCTACAAGGACAACAACGGAGACTGGCTAGATGGGTCGCACTTCTATCGGCTCAGGGTGCCCGAAAATGTCCCAGTAGAACAGTTTTGGTCCATGACTGTCTACGACGTCGGCAGTCGCTGCCTGATCGAGAATCCCACCCAGCAGGCGGACCGTTCCTCGCGCATGGACCTGAAGATCAACGAGGATGGCTGCGTCGATCTTTTTGTTGGCCCGGAGCCCCCAGCTGGTAAGGAGGAGAACTGGGTTGAGACTGTCCCCGGCCGGGGCTGGTTCAGTTATTTCCGTCTCTACGGACCAAAGAAGGAGCACTTTAGTGGTGCGTGGGTGCTCCCTGATTTCGAAAGGACTGAATGGTAACTCACATCTGTTCATGCTGACCCTGACTCAGTCAACGATAGGGCGAGGGCGACTCGCTCATGTCCAACCGCACTCCTCAAAGCACGGCCTGAGATGCCACCAGCTCCATCACCACCACAAGCATTTCTGCGGACAAGTCATTATGCAGAGCACCCCTGGGCTCTGACTTTGGGATCGGCGATTGTGGGATCGTGGGATTCGCTGACCGGTCCGGGTACGCCACCGTCCAGCCGTTCCAGCCTCAGCTGGCCCGATCGTGATTGTCTAGCCCTGCTTCGCCGCAATCTGGAGCCCCTGCGTGGTGCGCAGCGCAGCTCATGGGCGAACAGCCCCTGAGCCATGGAGTCCCCAATGAGGGGGTTCGCAACACCATCTGTACGTTCACAGCATCACTCCCATGCCGCACTGTCTGCACTGGCTGCTCGCCCTGACCGCCCTGCCGCTCGCAGCAGTCCCGGTGCTTGCCGACCCGATGCTTGCCGATGGGATGGGCGAGCCCGACGGCGGCCCAGCGGCGCCGGCGGAGCAGCCCAGCCCTGAGGCTGGCGGGCCGCCTCCCACAGCGCCGAGATCCAACGAAGTGAGCAGCGAAGCGGAAACCGAGTCGCTGGCGGCGTCGTCTCAGAACCCGATTGCTGATCTGATCAGTGTTCCCTTTCAGAACAACACGACCTTCGGCCTGAACCCGCCCGGCGTGTTCGATGTGTCCAACGGCGGCCTGGATGACGTCTTCAACTTTGATGCGGAGCAACTCAGGAAACTCCAGCGCAGCCTCGATCCCCAGAAGCTGCGCCAGCTGCGGAAGGATCTGCGCAATTACGACGACGAAACCCTCAACGTTCTCAACATCCAGCCGGTCATCCCGATCAAACTCAGCGATGACCTCACCCTCGTGACCCGCACGATCGTGCCGGTGGTCAGTAAGCCCACGGTGCGCCAGGGGCAGGTGTGGGGCCTGGGGGACATCAACCCCACCTTCTTCGTCGTGCCCAGCACCAAGGGCCCCTGGACGGTCGGCGTCGGGCCAACCGTTCTCCTGCCCACCGCCACCAACGACGTGCTGGGTACCGGGAAATGGTCCGCCGGCCCCGCGGCCGTGGCTGTCTACACCCGGGGCCCCTGGGTGGCGGGTGGGCTGGTGAGCCAGATCTGGTCGTTCGCCGGGGAGGGTGACCGTGGATCGGTGAGTTCCTTTCTGGTGCAGCCCTTCCTCAACTACAACCTTCCGGGTGGCTGGTATCTCACCAGCTCGCCGGTGATCACCGCCAACTGGGAGCGCGCCCGCGACCAGTGGACCGTGCCCCTCGGCGGAGGTGTGGGCCGGATCTTCACGGTGGGCGGCCAGCCGATGAGTGTGGCGCTGGAGGGCTACGGCAATGTGGCCAAGCCTTCCGGCTTCGGCGACTTCACGGCGCGCGTGACCTTCAAGTTGCTGTTTCCGAAGAAGGGGGGCTGAGGTCAGGATCCAGCGCCACAGAAGGATGGCCGTTGGATAAGACTCTTGAACCACTGGCGTGGTGGTGGAACCGCTGCGTCCAGGCTTGAGGAGTCCCCGTGATGATCAGCTCTCGCGGGTGCACCTCTCGCGGGTGCAGCGGAAACACAAGACCAGGAGGGTTGCGATGATGGCAGCGAGAACAATGCTGGCCATCGTGGCCGCCTGGTTCAGCCTCTCGGCATCGGCGTTTGGCCAGACCGCGCTTGCCCAGACCTACGACCTGGTGATCCGCAACGGCCGGGTGATGGACCCCGAGACCCGCTACGACAGGATCGCCAACGTGGGCATCGAGGCTGGCCGGATCGTGGCCATCACCCCGGAGCGCCTCGACGGCCGCGACAGCATCGATGCCACGGGCCTGGTGGTGGCCCCCGGCTTCATCGACACCCATTTCCACTGGACGCGCCCGATCGGCTACAAGCTGGCGCTGCGCGACGGCGTCACCACGGCGATGGATCTGGAGGCCGGGGTGTACGGCCCCCGGGTGGACGAGTGGTACGGGATGCACGCCGGACAGAGCCAGGTGAATTACGGCACCTCCTCGGGGCATGAGTTTGCCCGCACCAAGGTGATGCAGAACCTGCCCGACGCCGATCTTCTGGATGCTCCCTACTCCGTCGTCAAAGGTCGCGCCTCCGGCACAGCCTGGTTCGAGAAGGTGGCCACCCTCGAGGAAGGCAACCGGATGCTCTCCATCATCGATGAGGGGCTGCGGCAGGGGGCCCTGGGCGTGGCCTCCACGCTGGGCTATCTCCCCGGGGCGACCGCGCGCGAGATGTTCGAAGTGCAGCGCGTCGGCGCCAACTACGGCCGGCCCACCTCCGTGCATCTGCGCTACACGCCCGGAACCGTGACCACCGAGCCGAACGGGGCCCAGGAAATCCTGGCCAACGCCGTGGCGCTGGGCGCACCGGCGGTGATCAACCACTTCAACAATCCTGGCTGGCAGGTGGTGCAGGAGTTGCTGGTCGACCTGCGGGCCCGTGGCCACAACGTGTGGGGTGAGATCTATCCCTATGCAGCCGGTTCCACCACCATCAATGCGGCCTTCATCAAGCCGGAGAACTGGGTGGAGAAACTTGGGAATACCTACGAGAAGACCATGCAGGATCCCCAGAGCGGCGAGTTCTACACCCTGGAGAAATACCGCAAGGTGCTCGCCGCAGCGCCTGCCACCCAGGTGGTGCTCTACAAGATGCCACCGGATGACATCCCCGACTGGTGCAGGCTGCCAGGCGTGGTGATCGCCAGTGATGCCATGATGATGCCGGGCGGATGGAATGATCCACCCGCGTGGGACACACCCTACGAAAAGATCCCCAACACCCACCCGCGTTTATCAGGAACGCACGGCACCTGCCTGCGGATTGCCCGCGAGCAGAAGATTCCGCTGATGCAGATCCTGGCGGCCTCCAGTTACAACCCTGCCAACTATCTCGGCAAGACCGGGCTGGAGGCCATGAAGGTGCGGGGCCGCCTCCAGAAGGGCATGGTGGCCGACATCACGATCCTGGATCCCAGCACGGTCAGGGAGAATTCCACCTATGCCAAAGGCACCCTGCCGACCACGGGCATCCCCTTCGTGATCGTCAACGGCACGGTGGTCGTGAGAGATTCCAGGGTGCTCCAGGATGTCAATCCCGGCCAGCCGATCCGTTTTCCCGTCGAGGCGAAGCCACGCTTCAGACCCCTGTCTGTCGACAGGTGGAAGAACGACTTTCTCGTGGCCCCTGTCGACTTCGGTGGCCTGGAGCCCAACCACCTCCACTGAGATCGGCCCAGAGCTGGATTGCTCCCATCACGGCTGGCCTGGCGCGGCCGCGGTGCGTGCCGGTGTGGCTTCGATCAGGGGCCGATCGGGATCCCCCCATCCGCTGGGCGGCAACAGGGGAGGGGCTCCCGTGGCTGGGCGAGCGGTGTCACCAGCCGCCAGCACCTGCCGCACCCAGGTGAGCATCAGGGCCCGCAGCACCGCCTCATCGGCAGCCGCTCCAGGCCGCAGGTTGAAGTGGGTGCCGCCATCGGCGAGCACCAGCTGGTGCCCGCGGATCTCGCTCACCGCCAGAAAGGGGTGAAGCGCTTCGGGGCCGAAGGGCACCACCCAGTCCTTCGAGCCGCTCACCACCACGGCCCGGGCGTGCATGCTCTCGGACGCCCCATGCTCGAACAGCAGACGCAGGGGGGGGCTCACGGCCACCACACCGCGCACGCGCTGATCGGCCACCGCGGCCTCGTTGGCGGTCTGCAGGAAGCTGCACTGCAGGATCCAGCTCACATTGAGTTCGGGGTCATCGAGGTTGCCGCAATGGCGCTGCAACCGGCCGGCACTGGGCTTCAGACCGGCCAGCTGCATGGCCGTGATCGCGCCCCAGGAATGGCCGAGCACCACGGTCCGCTCCGAAGGCAGGGCCCCGAGACCGAGGCGGTCTTCGGCCACCGCATCGAGCAGGGCGCTGATGTCCAGGGGACGCAGCCCCAGCTCCTCCGGGGCCGGCGGGGGGATGGCGCCGGAGAGCATGGCCGCCTGTTGGGCGCTGTCGCTGCCGGGATGCTCAGGCAGCAGCACGGCGTAGCCATGGCTGGCCAGATGCTGGCCCCAGCCCTCGAAGTTCACCGGAGCATCCCAGAGCCCGTGGGAGATCACCACCAGGCCGATCGGCAGCTTGCCCTGGGGAAGCAGCGCCACCCCTCGGAGGGGTTGGCTGCGGTGGCGCACAGCCAGCTGAAGCTGGCGGCGGTTCACGGCATAGGGGCCGATGCGGTTGGCTTCGGGATCGGCCGCCACCCGCTGGCGGCGGGCCAGCAGGTCGGCGGCGGGCTGCTGCTGCCGCTGCAGGCGGTTCAGCACGAAAGCCGCCCGGCCCAGATCCACCGACGCCCTGGTGCCCGGCATGGCACGGAGCAGGTTGAGCAGGGTCACAGACCCCTCCTGCTCGCTGGTGCTCAGGGCCTCCGAAAGCGCCTCGCCGCTGAGGTCGGTGGGAATCCCATCGATCTTCACCAGGGCGGTGGTGGCCAGGAGGGCCTCGTGCAGCAGAGGGGAACCCACGGCCCCCGCCAATCCACGGGACACTCCCGAGGGCAGGGCGATCGGATGGTTGAACAGCTGCAGGACCATCCTGCCGATCGCCCCATCGGTTGCCCGGTCGAGTTCGGCCAGATCACTCGAGCCGGCCAGAAGGCTCTGTCCGTTGCCCAGCTCGGCGAGCTTCACCACCAGGGGGGTGTTGACCAGGGGCAGGCGCAGCTCCAGCTCCTCCAGCGCGACGGCAGGCTGGCCAGCCGCAACGCCCCCCGCCGTCGCCAGCACCGCGAGGATCTGCGGCAACAGGGGGCGGTTCCATCGGGGCAGGCGGGGTGTCAGCCAGGTGGGATGGGCCATGGAACGGGCGGGTCTGCAGCGGGTTGAGGCGGGGAGAGCGGCCGCCAGGGGCAGCCCCTCGGAGATGCATGCTCACCATCGTGCCCGGCATCGATCGTCCGATCCATAGCCAAGGGACCTGGCGCGCCAAGGCGTCACGCGCCCACGGGATGGGCCTCCCCGGGGAGACCGGTCAGCTCGGGGTTCGGGCCGCGACCATGCGCCCATAGCGCTCGGCCAGACCCTGAGCGCTGAGGCCATGGGCCAGCACGCTCAGGGTGACGGTGATGGCGATCACGTCGGCGAGAGCGTTGCCGTGGGGCAGGCCGGCGTCCAAGAGGATCACCGCAAACACGATGCTGGCCAGGCCGCGGGGGCCGAACCAGCCCACGAACAGGGTGGTGGCGCGGTGGAGCTTGAGCCCCAGGGTGGCCACGGCGACCGGCAGCATCCGCACGAGCGTGAGGCTCAGCACGGCGTACAGGAGGTTGGCGGGCGTGAGCGCCTCAAGAGCGCGGCCGAAGACCGCCGCGCCGAAGATCAGCCAGGTGGTCACCGAGAGCACGTCACCGGTGCCCTCCGCCACCACCAGCTCCTCCTCCTTGTCGCGAGGGGTCAGGCCGCCAAACAGCAGGCCGCCGCAGAAGCAGGCGATGAAGCCACTGCCGCCGATCAGCTGGGCCAGGGTGAAGCACACCATGGCCATGGCCACCGCCAGCACGGGCCGCCAGTCCGGCGCGATCCATCCCCGGCGGCTGCAGGCGTCGCGAGCGGCGCAGCCCAGCAGGCACACCGCCACACCCACCAGCACGCCGCCGCCGATCTCTCCGACGAAGAAGGTGCCCAGCTGACCCATGCCAGCTTTCGCAGCGCCAGCATTCGCAGCTCCCTGCCCGGCAGCCAGGCTGAGCAGAAACAACAGGAACGGAACACAGATTCCGTCGTTGAGCCCGCTCTCGACGCTCAGATCCTCCCGGATGCGCGGAGGAACCCTTGGATTGGTCACCACCGGCTGCCCCAGAGCCGCATCGGTGGGGGCCAGGCACACCCCCAGCAGGCACGCCTCCAGAGGCGTGAAGGCCGGAAAGATCAGGCCCGCCAGCAACGCTCCCAGCACGATCGAGAGCGGCAGCCCCAGGCCCAGCAACCGCACCGGGAGACGCAGGTCGCGCAACACGGACAGCTGGGCGTTGGCGGCGTCGGTGAACAGAATCAGGGCGAGGGTGAATTCGGTGATCGTGCGCAGGTTTTCCGACTCCACCTGGATGTTCAACCAGCCCAGGACATCAGGGCCGAGCAGCCAGCCCGCCACCAGAAACACCAGAGAACCCGAAAGCGGCGTTTTGCCGAGGCGCCCGGACAACAAGGCGTAGCCGAGCACCGCGATGGCCAGGACAGCCCACTGCAGATAGCCCTGGATCATCGTCTTCCGTCTGAAGTCACCAAACTAGGGCGATGGTCAGAACCTGCCAGCGCTCCATGACACGCCACAAGCTTGGGTCCCTCTCGGCATCACGGGTGATGGGGGGGCTGGCGGGGATCGGCATCACCATGGGAGCCGGGTCGCTGCGGGCGTCCGAGAACTCAGAGCTGCAGGAGGTCGAAGTCACATCGGCGCTCCTTTTGAGTCAGTTTGGCCTGGCTGTGGTGATGATCTTCATCTGCACGGTGATTCACATCCTGCTCACAACCGTGATCATCGCCGGGAACCACAACGAAAAGTTGCGACGTTGGATGGCGCGGTCTACGCTTCGCCAGGTGGTGGTCATCGCCTTGGCGGCATTGATCACTTTCGTTGCCATGGCCGTGGAAATCGTGGCCTGGGCCTTGCTCTATCTGCAGCTCGGTGCGTTGAGTGACGTGGAGAAGGCCCTGTACTTCTCCGCTGTTTCCTTCACCTCCCTCGGGTATGGAGACGTCACTCTCCAATCGCACTATCGTCTGCTCGGATCCTTCGAAGCCCTGGTCGGCATCCTCATGGCCGGCTGGAGCGCGGCCCTTCTGGTGGCCGTGAGCCAGAAGATCATCGCCATGCGACGGGATTCCCACCAGACCGATCCCAGCAGGCCGTTTTGACCAACAACCCCTTCAACCACCACTCTCCCAGGCTTCTGCTCGGCGGCATCCTGCCGCTGCAGCGCCCCCAGCTGGCCGCCGATGTGGTGGCCGGGATCACCCTCGCGGCCCTGGCCATTCCTGAAGTGATGGGGTACACCCGCATCTCCCAGACCCCCGTGGTGACAGGGCTGTACACGATGCTGCTGCCCATGCTCGCCTTCGCCGTGCTTGGGGCCTCACGGCACCTGGTGGTGGCGGCCGATTCGGCCACCGCCGCCATCCTGGCCGCCACGCTGGCGGGAGTGGCCCATCCCGGCTCCACCGCCTACGTGGGCCTCACCACCCTGGTGGCGGTGATGGTGGGGGTACTGCTGGTGCTGGCCGCCGTTCTGCGGCTCGGTTTTCTGGCCGACTTTCTGTCCCGGAGCGCCCTGATCGGCCTGCTCAGCGGCATCGGTCTGCAGGTGGCCGCCGGGGAGTTCGGCGGGCTGTTCGCCCTCCCCAAGCAGGGCAGCGGTGCCCTGCAGCAGGTGCTGTCGGTGCTGCCCAGGCTCGGGGAGACCCGCACCGACCACCTCCTGGTGTCCGTGGCCGTGCTGGCGCTGATCGTGGGCTGCCGGCGCTATCCGCGGGTTCCCGGTGCGCTGATCGCCGTGGTGGGCGCCATTGCCGTGAGCGGTCTGTTCGACCTTCCCGCCCGCGGCCTGCCGGTGGTGGGCACCGTTCCCGGCGGGCTGCCCCAGCTGGGCCTGCCCCCGCTCGCAGGGGTGCCGTGGAACCAGGTGCTGATCACGGCAGCCTCCTGTTTCGTGGTGATCCTGGCCCAGAGTGCCGCCACCTCCAGGGCCTACGCCCAGCGCTACCAGGAGCGCTGCGACGAGAACGTGAATCTGGTGGGCCTGGCCAGCGCCAACCTGGTCGCCGGCCTGAGCGGCAGCTTCGTGGTCAACGGCAGCCCCACCAAGACCGAGATGGTGGATGAGGCCGGCGGCCGCAGCCAGATCGCCCACCTCAGCGCCGCCCTGGTGGTACTGCTCGTGCTGCTGGTGTTCACCGGCCCACTGGCTCTTCTCCCCGCAGCGGTGCTCTCCGCGATCGTCTTCCTGATCGGCGTGAAGCTGGTCGACCTGGAGGGTCTGCGGGAACTGTGGCAGCTGCAGCGCAACGAATTCCTGATCGCCCTGGCCACGGCGATCACGGTGGCCCAGGTAGGTGTGCTCCAGGGCATCGTGCTCGCCGTGGTGCTCTCGCTGATCGAGCAGGTGCGTCACACCTATCGCCCGCGCACCCGCCTGTGGTGCCCCAACGGCGAAGGCACGGCCTGGCAGACCCTGCCTGTGGGGCCTGGCCGGTTCGCCGCCCCGGGCATCGTGGCCTACCGGTTCGAGGCCAACCTCTTCTATGCCAACGCCAACCGCTTCACCGAAGAAGTGCTGGCGGTGGTGAACCAGCCTGACGGCCCCGTGCGAGGCCTGATCGTGGATGCCTCGGGGATCGACGACATCGATTACTCCGCCGGCAAGTCCCTGCAGGAGCTGGCCGGAGAGCTCGCCAGCCGTGGTGTGCGCACCGCATTGGTGACCGCCTCTTCCACCATGGTGAAGGAGTTGCGGAGCTTCGGGATCGGTGCAAGTGCCAACAGCGTCGGCACCTTCCCCTCCCTCAAGAAGGCGCTCCACGCCCTGGAGCAGGCGCTCGAGCCCAGCTCCAGCCCATGCTGAGCCTGCAGGAGTGGGCTCGGCAACGGGCCCCCTACTTCTGGCTCGGCCTCAGAACAGCCCTGGCCGTGGTTCTGGCTGTCGGGGTGGCCCTGTCGATGGACTGGCAGCGCCCCCAGTGGGCGGGCATCGCCGTGATGTCCATCAGCCAGGACAGCGAGGCGGCGACCCTGGGCAAGGGGCGGCTGCGGCTGGCGGCCACGGTGGGAGCCGCCGTGTCCGCGATCACCATGATCGCCCTCTTCCCCCAGGATCGCTGGGGGTTCTTCACCGCCCTCTCGCTGTATGTGGGGCTCTGCGGTTACCACATGCTGGCCAGCCGCCATGGCTATGCGTGGCGGGTGGCCGCCTATGTGTGCCCGGTGATCGCCATCAGTGCCGGATCGGTGGATGCCGTGAACGACTTCGCCACGGCCCTCGAACGGTTCCTGGAAAACCTCACCGGTGTGTCCTGCATCGTGCTGATCGCCCTGCTGGCAGGAAGGCGAGGCAACCGCCAGATGTTCGAGAGTTACATCCGGGATCTGGCCGGCAAGCTGGCGGATCTGATCGGACGGGTGGTCGCGGCGGTGCGGGCCGAGGCCAAAGGCCAACCGAACCCTCCTGAAACCCTGGCCGACCTGCGCGCCGCTCTCGGACGCTTCGAGGTGCTGCTGCTGCCGGCCATCGATGAGAGCGCCCGGATTGCTCGGCAACGGGGCGGCTGGCGCCGCGTGCAGCAGCGCTTCGGCGAACTGCTGGACAGCCTGGCGGGCTGGCGGCTCACCCTGCGCCAGCTCGGACCGGTGGGCACCACCACCTACCTGGACGCCCATCTCGCTGAGGCCCAGACCCTGCAACGACGGCTGGAGCGGTTGGCCGACGCCACAGAGGGCGTCTCTGAGGGTGTTTCTGAGGGCGTCTCTGAGGGCGACAAGGCCATCGAGCCGCCGACACTCCGGCCAGCAGCGTCCTCGGCGAGCGATCGGGCAGCTCTCACCCTGGCCATGCAGCAGCTGCAACGGGTGGAGCAGAGCACCACGGCCCTGGAACAGCTGTTCGGAAGGCTGGCCCAGGATCCCCGGGATCAGGCGCCGATCCCCTCCCCGGCGCCGCAGCCATGGACCCTCAATCCGGAGCGGCTGAAGGTGGGCGTTCGCATGGCCCTGGCGATCTGGGTGGCAGCACTGCTGTGGATGTTCGTTCCCGACCTGCCCGGCGGCACGGGCCTGATCACGCTCACCGCCGTGTTCAGCGCGGTACTGGCCCTGGCTGGGATGCGCGCCCAGCAGTTGCTGCCCGCTGTGCTGATCGCCCTGGTGCCGGCGGGGATTGTCTACGTGACTGTGCTGCCGAAACTCGAGGGATACACCCAGCTCGCCACTCTGCTGGCCGCTTACATCATCACAACCTTCGTGGTGACAGGACAGCAGCGGCCCATACGGACGCTGTCCATCGATTTCATGCTGATCACCTTTGGCATCACCAACCAGCAGAGCTTCAACTTCATCGGCTTCCTGGATCGCACCGTGGCGATCGTGATTGCCTGCGGCATCATTGCCGTGCTGCAGGAGATTCCTTGGTCGGCCTTGCCGGAAGACCAGTACCTGGGGGCTTTGGTGCGTCTGCGCCGAACGGTGGCGGCCATGCACGCCCTGTTGCTGGCACCTGGCCAGCGCCATGACCGCCTTCAAGGGATGCTGCGGCAGCAACGCAGGAGGTTCCTCAGCGAGGAACTGAGGCGACTCCCCGCCCTGATGGATCAGGTCAGCCGCTCATCGAAGTTCTCCAGATTTGGTCATTCCGCCGAGACGATTGCCAGCGTGAACCAGGCCGCCTGGTGTGCGAGCCTGCTGCTGATGGAGCTGCAGAGGCAATGGGGCAGACCAGAGACCCATCAGCTCGCGGTGGAGGCTGCTCGGGCACTGGCAGGAACCGTGGAGCAGCTGAAACTCGACGACAGTGAGCACGGCCTGGAGCGCCTGCAGTCCCTGCTCGAGCTGATCGAACGCAACGCCATGGAAGCCGATCCAGCCCTGGCAGCCGTGGCGCGAGGGTTGGCAGAATCCATGCAGCAGCTGACTGTCTTTCGCCAGTCTGTTCGCAACCGTACTGTTACGATCGCGCCTATGATTCCGGCCCAGTGATGGAACGCGTTCCCAGGGAGGTTGAGATCCGTGGCATCTATTTCCCTCCGCTGTTGCTGTGCGGCATCCTCGGGCTTCTGCTGGCATGGCTCACCCTGATAGCCCTCTATCGGTTGCGCTGGGATCACTATATTGAAGCTCCCACAATCGCATTTCTGGCCTTAAGTGTGATTTATGCCGTCATTCTCAGTACATGGGTGATTCCCTCATGAAGCTCCCCGCCGCACTCAAGACATCGCGATGGCAACGCAAGGGTGTGACCGTGGCCCTCGTTGGCGTGGCCGCGGTACTGGTGGGAGTGAAGGTCTGGGATTACGTGCGCAATCCCTGGACGAGGGATGCCCAGGTGAGAGCCAACGTGGTGCAGATCACCACCCGCGTCTCCGGGCCGATCATCCGGCTGCCGATCCGCGACAACCAGGCTGTGAAGGCCGGCCAGCTGCTGTTCGAGATCGACCCCCGCACCTTCTCCGAGCAGGTGAATCAGGCCCGGGCCGAACTCGACAACACCCGGGATGACCTGGAATCCCTGGCGAGCCAGGTGGAGGTGGCCCGAGCTGGTGTGAAGCAGGCCGAGTCGGTGGTGATCCAGCAGAAGTCGGCGCTGCGCGCCTCCAGCGCCCAGTTGACCGATGCCTCGGTGAATTTCCGCCGAGCAGACGAACTCATCCGCAGCGGCAGCATCTCCCGCAAGGACTACGACGATGAGACCGCCAGCTTCCGGGTGGCTGAAGCCCGCCGGGATGAAGCCGCCGCCGCCGTGCTGAAGGCGGACAAAGACCTGCTCCAGGCCGAGGCCTCCCTGGCCCAGGCCATCGCCCAGCTGGGCGCCCCGGGGGAGGCCAATGCCCAGCTGAGGTCGGCCAAAGCGGCCCTGCGGGACGCCGAGCTCAACCTGGAGTTCACCCGGGTGAAGGCGCCGGTGAGCGGCTATGTGACCAACCTCAACCTTCGCCTCGGCAGTCAGACCGTGGCCAACCAGCCGGCCCTCGCCCTGCTGGATCAGAACAGCCACTGGATCGAGGCCTACTTCCGGGAGACCTGGATTGGCCGGGTCCAGCCGGGGGATCAGGCCGTGGTGACCTTGATGAGCTACCCCAACCAGCCGCTCCAAGGGAAGGTGGAGAGCATCGGCTGGGGCATCTCGAAGGACAACGGCAGCACCGGTGAATTTCTGCTGCCCAATGTGAGCCCCACCTTCGAATGGATTCGCCTGGCCCAGCGCATCCCCGTGAGGATCAAGCTCGACACCCTTCCGCCAGGCGTGGTGCTGCGGCTGGGCAGCACGGCATCGGTGCTGGTCAGGACAGGCAGCGCCAGCCGCTGAAGCCCGTGGCCTCAGCGGGGGGGCTCCAGGCCCTGCACCTCCAGGTGCGGCACGCCCACGGCGATACCGGCCGCATCCAGCGCCTTCTTGAGACGCCTCCTGTACTCACGACCCACCGACCACTGCTCGAGGGGCCGGGTGCGGATCAGCATGCGGATCAACATGCCCTGATGGGTGATTTCATCAATACCGAGAATCTCCGGTGCCTCCAGAATCCTGTCTCGCCAGTCCGGATCCTCGGCGAGAGCCTGCGCCTCAGCATTCATGATGTCCATCACACGATCGGCATCTTCTGCCACATCCACCTGAATGGCGTAGTTGACCCGTGACCAGTTACTGGAAAGATTGCGAACAGTGGAAACCACGCCGTTGGGGATGGTGATCAGCTCGCCGTCAAGATTCCTGAGCTGAGTCACCCGCAAACCCACCTGCTCCACCAAGCCGGCCTGGTCACCGATGATCACCACATCACCGGCAGCATACTGATCCTCCAGCAGGATCAGGAATCCTCCGATCAGGTCCTTGAGCAGGTTCTGCGACGCCAGGGACAAGGCAAAGCTCAGAAAACCCAGGAACACCGCCACGGCCTGGGTCACAGCCCCGAGCCGATGCAGTTGGTAGATCACCACCATGCCGAGGATCAGATACACACCCACGGCAATCCATCCCTTCAGCGCCCGTGCCAGCGTGGGCGCACGCAGCTGATTGCGATCGCCCTCCTGGCTCTGCATCCACTCCTTCACATAGAGATCACACAGAAGATTGCCGGCACGGATGGAGATGCGGGTCATCAGTACCAGCAACAAAATCAATACCGGCAGGCCGATCGTGGCTTCTCTGCCGAGGGTGAACATCCAGTCGAGGGGGGCCCAACCGACTGGGACCGGGTCATTTCCACCCAGATAGCCCCGCACCGACACCCCGATCAGCCAGTTTCGAAACGGACGGGTCTGGGGAAACAGTCCTGCGATGTAGCCGACCCCAGCGGCCCAGAGCAGCCACTGGCCCCAGTACAGAGAGGAGCGGTAGAAGCTGATCAGGCTGATCTGGTGGCGCAGGTTGACCCGCTTCAGCAACGGAACCTTTCTGAATCCGCGGCCGGGTTCCGAAGAATCGGGGCCGCCGCCTGAAGTTCCCTGCAGTCGTGTCAACAGGATCGTGTGGTGACGCCTGAGGCGCGTCTGGCCGAACAAAACCAGGGCACTGATGCCGCCGATCAGCAACAGCGTGATCAGGGCACGTCGCAGAGCCGCCCGGCGAAAGGGAGGCTGAAGCTCTTCCCAGCCCCGAAGCAGGGCCGACTTGGCCACCTGGGCGGCGCGAAGGGCGATCGCCGTCGGCTCGGAGCTGTCCAGCCTCACCCGCGCCACGTCTGCGGGCGTGATGGTGTACAGCAGTTCCGGGGGATCATTTCTGGGGAACGCCACCATCACGCGGGGGCCATCGGCAGACTCCTCCACGAACACATTGAGCAGGCGATCCAGATCGCGCCTCTGGGCATTGAGATCAGAGACCCCACGACTCAGGAGTCGTCGCTTGGTGTACTTCTCCAGGGCCGAGAGGTATTTCTCCAGACGACTATGGATGACATGCGAACGCTCCGAGGCAGTCAACTCACTCCGCGCCGCATCCATACTGGGATCGGCGCGGATACTGATGTAACCAGGAACAAGGCCGACAATACGGCCATCAAGAAAGATGGGCGATGTTTCAATATTACCCTGGGTGAATACAGGGATGAATTCCTGTGATGTCACCGAGTTCTCGATGGCCGTCAGATCCGGGATGATCTGAGCTACTGCCCGCCCACCCAACCCAGCCGTGAGGAGCAGGACCAGCAGCAGCGAAGTCCAGAATCGCCTGGCAGCCATCAATCGAAACCACTTAAGAATGGTTGCCACCCACATCAACATGATTCTCAGAAGGTGTACGAAAGACCGGTTGCAAAGCTCGCATTCAGGCTGGGGTCATCACTGGCCACCGGCTTGGTGCGATAGCGCAGCAAGAGTGTGTTGGTCCAAGACCAACGCTCGGTGAGTGGGAGTTGAATCGAGGTAACGGACCAGATGAAGGCATTGCTCCACTCGTCCATGAGGCTGCCGATCGACAGGGTTTGATTCAGACGGACTCTGCCAAGCTTGAGCTCGCGAGCACGAAGAATCAACGAAAGATTGGGGGCAATCTGATTGACAAGCTTTTCCGAGTCAAGCTCTTCATATTCATAACGAAGTCCAGCCCCAAGCTGAACCTCGGCAAATGACGACGGCTTCTCTCCACGCCAGAGATTCATGCCAACCCCAACCAAGGAGGCCGTGATCACGGAGAGGTCATTGTCATCATTTCGGGAGGCGAAAGTTTCGTTGTTCACCGTGGCCAGCTGGGCGAAGAAGAGATTCCACTTGGCATCAAGATGGCGACGGAAGACCAGAACCCCCAGGCCATTCGGCCTGAAGGTGTTCTCACTGCGGCTGCTGTCATAGCTCAATGCAGCGGCAAGATCGAGTTCCAGATCTTCGCGCTGACCCTGCTTGTAATAATCCACGTTGATGGCGCCCAGTGCCGTGTCGTCCCGGAACGTGGTGCCACTCAGGGCGAACCCGAGTTTGACCTTGGCAGGCAATGGCCTGAACGGGAACGCCGGACTGGGTGGGGATGAGGGGTCCAGGGTTCGGACCCCTTCCGCCAGCAGCGTCTCGCCCTGGTCAGGCTCGTCCTGATCTTCCGCCGCCAGACCCACTTTGAGCAGCAGGGCACCGCGCTCCGCACCGTCGGCCACTGCGGCCAGTGCAACGGCCTCGGCTCGGGTGGTGGCTGCCTGCAGGGGCCTGTCCAGCTGACCCTGCAGGCGGGCGAGGCGAAGCAACAGTTCCACCTTCCGGAAACGCTCGGAGACCCGGCGAATGGCGACAGCGATCTCAGCAAGCCGTTCGGTTGCCTCCTCCTGGCAGGGCTGCGCCGGGTGACAGGCTTCCACGGCATCGAGCAGCAGGGAGGCCCGCTGGGCGGGATCAACAACCCGGCGGATGGCTTCCAGGGTGGCTTCATCCAGGTCTGACCCGGCCACCACGGGAGCCGGAACCAGGAGGCCGCCCGCCACGCCGAATCCCAGGAGCGACCATGCCAACAGCCGAAGTCGGCGGGGTTCAGGGCGGGGGGCCATCGCCCGGGTCACCTCACCCTCCTGCATCCCCGCCACCTTCATGCCCACAGTCCTAGCGGCGTGGCACGCAGGATGGCGCCAGCCATCGGCCTCTCGCGATGCGAGGCCGCCAGAAGCGTCACCTGCTGGACAAGGGGCAGATTCGTCTCGAAGGTGTGGATCCGAGGTTGCACTCCATGCGGAGCGAACCACCGGCAGCTTGAGAGTGTCAATCAACAGGCCCCAACTTCAACCCCAGCGTCGTGTCGCATCCACAGACGCACCAAAGTCGTCCAACCATCCTTCAAGGGCTTTGGCGTCCAAGTTGTCATGCATGAGGCGAGCCGAAGTAAGCCCTGTTACATCAAGCTCTCCTGAACACCGCGATCACAGCGAACAGCAGGCCCGCAGCCCCCTGACGCCGACCAGCGGTGCAGCCATGGGCCCCTACGGTTGGGGCGCCAGGGGAACCCCATCCTCGAGGCTGGGGTTGCCGGAGAGCACGGTGATCCCCTCGGGTGGGCCCGCGTCTGCCGGGAGGCGTTCCCGCTCCTGGTAGCGGCTGCCATCGAAGACGTGCCGCACGTAGGTGGCCGGAGCGCCGCCGCCCGACTGCAGCCGCCAGAGATCACGCCAGCCGTGGCTGCGCGCCTCGCTCACCACCAGGGGCAGGCGGCTGGTGGGAAAGTCGGCCAGCAGCACGGTGCCGCGCGGGGTGGAGCGGTAGAGCTGCAGGTTGCAGCCCCCCGTGCCGCAGACGGCGGGACCCATCAGATACACCACCCGTTCCTCACGGCCGTCGGCGTTGAGGTCGATGGCGGCATGCACGTAGCGCGTCCGCACCCCAGCCACCGGGGTGGGGCCGAGGAAGGCACCAAGGGCAGCCTCCAGGGCGGCATCGGGAGTGGCGCGGTAGCGCAGCTCCGCGCTGGGCACGGGCTCCCACAGCAGCTCAGCGGCCTCAGCCTCCAGGCTCAGCAGGCGTCCAAGCAGCCGGTAGCCGCGCACGCCCGCCAGCTGGACCCCCAGGCCATCCCCGAGCGACGGCGGCGGGCACAGGCGCCTGGTGCTGGCGAGGGGACCGAAGCGGAAGCTGCCGCTGACCGGATCGTCGTTGGGCTGCAGGCTCCAGCTGCCGCTGGCCCTGTTGCAGTCGAGCTGCAGCGCAGCGCGCCCTTCGCTCTGGAGGCTGAGGGTGTAGCGGGAGGGATCCTGCGGACGCTGCTCAGGCTGGCTGGAGTCGATCGGGCGGATCTCCACCAGCCGCCAGACCGTGTTCTCCAGCACGGGCTGGCGCGGTGCAGCCATGGCCGCTGTCGCGGTGGCAGTGGCAGTGGCGGTGGCGGTGGCAGTTGCAGTGGCGGTGGCGGTGGCGGTGGCGATCAGCGGAGCGAGGCTGGCCAGGAACCGACCGGGCCAGCGAAGAACGGGGCGCATGGGCGATCCACCTCCGGCTGCCCCATCATCGGCTGCAGCGCACCGAGGCTCGGACGCACCGTGCCCTACACGCGGATGGCCCGCTGTTCAAAGCAGTGGCCGTCCTTGCGGAGGAGGGGCAGCCCATCAGGTCCACGGTCGGGCCTCTGGCGCAGAAAATCCATCACCGCCTGCCATTCCTTGATCTCCCGCTGGGCGGCATCCAGGGCCGTGCTGGCCCGATCGAGGCTGGCCCCCGCAGGCAGCACGTAGGGGCCGCTGGAGGCGCGGGGATCGGCGATCGCCTCGGTGCGGTTGGTGAGGGGAGAACCATCAGCCAGCTTCGGCTGCAGGCTCAGAGCCCCCTTGCTGAGCCGGGGGATGGCGGCCACGATCACCCCCACGTAGAGGCTGGTGGAGAAACTGAGCAGATCGGCGGAGGCCAGATCAAGCGGCCGGTAGCCCCGCTGCAGATCCCCCAGCTCCAGGCCCACCACCTGATCGAAGCGGGGACGGCCGGGGTCGTAGGTGAAGCGCAGACCGGAGACGCGCGGAAAGTATTCGCCGGGATGGTTGGGATCATCGACGAGGAAGAACTCCAGCAGGTTCTTCAGTTCGGCCGCCGTGAACCAGGCCGTCACCAGGGCGCTGCCGGCCGTGTCGTCCACGACGCCAGCGCCGAGCGGTGCCAGAGCGAACACGTCGTAGACGGTCTGAATGCCGCTCTTGCCGTGGATCAGCCCAGCCCGGATGATGCCGTTGGCGGTGAAGGCGATGGCGCTGCCGGTGGCCTGCCGCAGGGCGTCGGTGAACAGGTTCGCCAGCGGCGTACCGCCCGCCACATCGGCGTAGTTCATCGGCCAGTCCTCCTCGATCCGTACCAGCGGCTGGGTGGTGGCATAACCGCGCGAGGCGAAAGCCGCCTCGCCGGACCGGCGCAGGAACTCCTCCACCCGTGCCTGGATGGCGGCATCGCCCCGCACCTGGTCATCCACGGGGATCAGCCGGTAGGAGCGGACCGACACCTGGCCCTCCTCCAGCTCCAGCACCAGTTCACCCAGGTGCTCGCCATAGCGGCCGCTCTGCACCGCCGGTCGTCCCCCCACCAGGAGGGGCTGCTCCAGGCGGGTGTGGGTGTGCCCGCCGATCACCACATCGATCTCGGGCGCCTGCTCCAGCAGGGCGACGTCCTCACCGCGGTCGAAGCGGCCCTCGGGGCCGCGGATCACGCCGCCGTGGCTGAGGGCCACCACCATGTCCACCCTCTGGCGCTGCTTCAGCTCCCGGGCCAGGGATCGGGCCGTCTCGATCGGATCGGCGAAGGTCACCGCGCCCGGATCGGCGGCGTACTTGAAGGCGTCGTAGCCGATCAGGCCAATCAGCCCGATGCGCAGGCCACCGCGCTCGATCACGGCGGAGGGGCGGATCACCCCCGCCTGGGCCAGCCGCTGCAGGTCCAGCAGCCGGTCGTCCCTGGCCCCCAGATCACTGTTGGACGCCACCACGGCCGGCACCGGACCGGCCGCCACCGCTTGGGCGATCGCCTGGCCGAGGCCGTCGGGCCCCAGGTCGAACTCGTGGTTGCCGAAGGTGGTGGCGTCGTAGCCCATCGCCCCCATCAGCTGCAGCTCCGCCCCCAGCTCACGACAGGCCGCCGCCACGGCGGTGCCCATGGAGAAATCGCCGGCGTCAAGCACCAGCACGGGCCCGCGCGGTTCGAGCTCGCGCCGGCGCTCGGCGATCAGGGCTCCGAGGCGGGCATAGCCCCCTCTTGTGGCGTCGTTGCCGGTCTGCAGCGGCGTGTAATCCCGCAGCGGACCCACCCCCACCACGTTGGAGTGCATGTCGTTGGTGTGGAGGATCGACACCACGCGCCGATCCGGGCTGGAATCGGGATTGGCCTGGGATTCGGGCCCAACCAGGGAGGCACCCGTCATCAGGGAGAGGAGACGCAGGGCGAGTCAATCCTGATGGACGTTCCGCTCAGCGGTCTTGGCTGGAAACGACGGGGCAGGCCATCCACCACCGGCGTTGCAGCACCCGCAACCCTGATCCAGGATCACGGCACGAGGCCAGAGCCATCGCCAGGCCATCGGGCCACCCCCCTCGACCCCATCACCGATGCTTCTAACGCTGCTCAGAACGGCCACCAACGCGCGCAGCCTCTGGATCCGCTCGGTGCTGCTGGCCCCTCTGCTCGCGGGTCTGGGTGGCAGCGCAGGCTTCAACGGCAGCGGCGCGGCCCAGGCCGCCGTGCCCCCCTCAGCCGAAGCCATCCAGGAGCTCGTGCCGGGCGTGCTGCAGGGCTATCTTCCCGCCGCCGAGCGGCTCAACAGCCTGAATTTCGTCCCTCCCGCACCGGAGGGTGCGTCAGCTCGACAACTGCTTGACACGCTCTGGAGCGAGCGCATGGTGTCCCTGCGCAACTCCGCGCGCTGGGACCTGGCGATTCGCGATGCGGATCTGACCTTTCCGGCAGCAGCCGGCGCCTTCTCCTGCGCCCTGGGCCTCCGCATCAGCGAAACCGACACTCCGGCGCTCTATCAGTTGCTGCGGCGCAGCCTCGCCGACATCGGCCTCTCGACCTACGGAGCCAAAACCACCTACCAGCGGCCACGCCCGTTCATGGCCAATGGGGCGCCGATCTGCACACCTGGAGATGAAGACAAGCTGCGCACGGATGGCTCCTACCCCTCCGGGCACACAGCGGTCGGTTGGGGCTGGGCGCTGATCCTCAGCGAGCTGGCACCGGATCGGGCCGAAGCCGTCCTGGCCAGGGGCCTGGCCTTTGGCGAAAGCCGCACCGTGTGCAATGTGCACTGGTACAGCGACGTGGTGGCCGGCCGCGTCGTGGGAGCCGCGACCGTGGCCAGGCTGCAGACCAACGCAGCCTTTCTGGCGGACAAGGAGGCGGCACGCGCAGAAATCGAACGCGCCCGCAGGGCCGACCTCGCCCGCACGAACGCCCCCCCCGCGGAGACATGCTCGGCCGAGGCCAAAGCCTTGGCAACGCCCAACTAGGCCGCCGGATCTCGGAGAAACACCGTGAAGGAGACAACGGGCAGCGAATCGATCCCTTCGCACGGGCACCCATCGCGGCAACGCACCACCAGACGCGCAGGAGCAAGGCTCAGCGGTTGGCTCTCGATTTTGGTTGCATTCGGCCTCACCGCCGCGCTGCTCCTTGGTGTTTCCCAAGATGTGCAGGCCTATGTGATGGGAGCCCCGGAACGCCGCGGGCCTGGGTGCGCCGAACAACCCACCTATGTGACCCTGCAGGGGCGGCGGATTCTGGAGCTGAGGGCCACGGCCGGCGCCTACAACCTCAAGGACGCCGCGGATCAAGCCAGCAGGGAATTGCTGAGGATTGCGCGTGATCACAGCATCGCTCCTGAGGCCATCGCGATCAGAGAGGGGGAGGGTGAGGTGATCCTGGAAATGCGTCAGGACGGAGAACCCGAACGCACCCTCGGCTTCATCAACCAACGCGTGGCGGCCTGCTACGGGATGAACCGGGTGGAACTGGCCGAGCAAACCCGGGACAGTCTCCGCGCCGCCATCCGCCGCTACCGGGACGAGAACACCCTGGCGTCCTGGTTGCGGGCCCTGGCCCTGGCCGGCCTGCTCGTCGGGGTGTATGTGCTCTGGCTGCGGCTTCAGGGCCAGATCAACAGGTGGACGGAGCAATGGATCGCCCGCCGTCGGCTGCGCGTTCTGGACTTTCTGAACCGGCATGGAGTCGGGCACTTCATTGCTCCGGAGCAGGTGCGTTACCTGCTCCAGATGTCCCGCAAGGTGGTGCACTGGTCCGTGCTGATCCTGATCAGCTACCTCCTGATTCCGTTGCTGCTGGGGCTGTTTCCACCTACCCAGAGCGCCGCCAGGGAATTGCGCCAACAACTGGTGGGCCTGCTGGCCGGCGTCGCCCGTGGAGTTGTGGCCTCCATTCCCGATGTTGTCTCCCTCTCTCTCATCCTGCTGGTCACCACCGTTGCGATCAAGGCCAGCAATGCCTGGTTCCGCGCCCTGGAACGCGGCAGCGTTCGCATCCCGGGGTTTTATCAGGAGTGGGCCCCGCCCACATCACGACTGGCCGCTCTGCTCCTGGCAGCGGCTGGCCTGGCGACGGCGTTCCCCTACATTCCCGGATCCGACAGCCGATTGTTTCAGGGGGCCGGCCTGCTTCTGGGTGTGCTGGCTGCTCTGGGATCCAGCGCCATCGCCACCAATATCATGAGCGGGCTGATGCTGATCTACACCCGCGCCTTCCGAGAAGGTGATCTCGTGGACATCAACGGTGTGATGGGCGTTGTGCAGGACCGAGCCCTGCTGGTGACCCGCCTGCAGACACCTCGCAATGAGCTGGTGAGCATTCCAAACGCCACCGTGATCGGAACCTCGGTGGTCAACTACAGCTTCTCACGGCGCGAGATCCGCAAACCGGTTGCCCTCTCCACCACCATCACCATCGGCTATGAGGTGCCTTGGCGAACGGTCTACCGCCTGATGCTGAAAGCTGCGTACAGCGTTGCGGGCATCAGCCGGGACGACAAGCCCTATGTGCTGCAGACATCGCTGAATGACTTCCACATCAGTTATGAGCTCACGGCCTACGTGCGCGAGCCGGGCAGCTACCGCCAGACGCTTTCCAGGGTCTTGGAAGCACTCCAGGATGAATTTGCAGCCGCCGGAATCGAGATTCTCTCGCCCGGATATCACGCCATTCGCAATGGCAATCCCAGAACGATTCCCGCTGGATCCGAGTGAGCACGAGGCCGGGCCGACCCCAGGAAGCATGCGCTTCCGTGGGCCGGCCCCAGGTCCCTCAGGAGTGTCCCCTCAGGAGTGACCCTCAGGAGTGACCCGTCGTGCTGCTCATCTTCTCGATCACCTCCTCGAGGGAGAAACTCGCGGCCTTCTGGCGGGGCGGGAAGTCCTGGAAGGTGGCCAGGAAACGGCCCACGAAGGTCTGGGCCGGCACCAGCATGAAGGCGTGATCCATCAGCCAGTCCCAGTAGGTGTTGGAGGTGATGTCGGCCCGCTCGTAGGGGTCGGTCTTGAGGTTGAAGATCTTGGGCACCCGCAGGGCCGTGAAGGGTTCGGCCCACACCTGCAGCGTGCCGGCGGCGCGCTGCTCCATGAACACCATCTTCCAGTTGTCGTAGCGGAGGGCGGTGAGGTCACCGTCGTCCGAGAAGTAGAAGAACTCCACCCGCGGGCTCTTCTCCGTCTGACCCGTCCAGTAGTCGAGCATGTTGTAACCGTCGAGATGCACGTGGTAGTGCCGACTGCCCGCCTGGTGGCCGGCCTTGAGCTTCTCCTTGATCTCGGGCTCCCCGGCGGCCGCCAGCAGCGTGGGCAGCCAGTCGAGGTGGCTCACGATCTCGGTGAACAGCGTGCCGGGTGCGATCCTGCCGGGCCAGCGCACCAGGGCGGGCACCCGGTAGGCCCCTTCCCAGTTGGAGTTCTTCTCGTTGCGGAAGGGGGTCATGCCGGCATCGGGCCAGCTGTTCATGTGGGGCCCGTTGTCGGTGCTGTACATCACCAGGGTGTCATCGGTGACGCCCAGCTCATCGAGCAGGTTGAGCATCTCGCCGATGCACTCGTCGTGATAGAGCATCACGTCGTGGTACTCCGACTGCCAACGGCCACTGCGGCCCACATCCTGGGGCCGGGCATGGGTGCGGAAGTGCATGTGGGTGGTGTTGAACCACACGAAGAAAGGCTCACCGGAGGCCACCGCATCGCGGATGAAGCGCTTGGCCTCGGCCATGAACTCCTCATCGCAGGTTTCCATCCGCTTCTTGGTGAGCGGACCGGTGTTCTCGATCCGCTGGGTGCCATCGGGATTCGCCCAGGAGTGCAGCACGCCGCGGGGCCCGAAGTTCTTGCGGAACTCAGGCAGCTCCTCCGGCGTGGGATAGTCGGGCAGCTCCGGCTCCTCCTCGGCATTGAGGTGGTAGAGGTTGCCGAAGAACTCGTCGAAGCCCTGGTTGGTGGGCAGATGCTCGTCGCGGTCGCCGAAGTGGTTCTTGCCGAACTGGCCGGTGCGGTAGCCCAGCGGCTTGAGCAGGCCGGCGATGGTGGGGTCTTCGGTGCGGTAGCCGAGTTCGGCGCCGGGCAGGCCCACCTTGCTGAGGCCGGTGCGGAACACGCTCTGGCCGGAGATGAAGGCGGCCCGGCCGGCGGTGCAGCTCTGCTCGGCGTAGTAGTGGATGAAGCGCCCTCCTTCCTTGGCCACCCGGTCGATGTTGGGGGTCTGGTACCCCATCAGGCCATCGCTGTAACAGCTCAGGTTGCTCTGGCCGATGTCATCGCCCCAGAGGATGAGGATGTTGGGCTTGCCGTTAGGCATGGTGGTGAGGAATGCCGTGGTGACCCCCGCACCATGGCCAGGGATGGCCTGGGCCAACACTCTGAAAGTGCGAAATTTTCCTGATGGCGCTCGCCCGCCCCATTGACGGCATCGAGCGCCTGCAGGCCCTGCTGGAAGGAGCTGGACTGCCGGTGACGGTCACCCAGCTGGCCAGGGGCAGGCTGCAGGGAGAACTGCTGCCTCTGGGGCTGGGCCCGCTGAAGCTGCTGCGCATCCGACTCGACCGGGCGATCCACGCCGCCGGCCCGAAGTCTGCAGAGCGCCAACTCGTGGCGCTGGATCTGGATGGGCACCTGGATGGAAACGCGCGATCCCAGGTGCCGATCCGCAGCCACGGCCAACCGCTGCTACCCAGGGCCTTGTTCGGTCTCTCCTGCGCCGGCGAGATCCACCTCACCACGTTCGGCCGTTGCGACCTGGCCCTGCTGATGCTCGGGCGGGAGGAGTTGCTGCGCCGGGCCGACCAGCTCGGCTGCCCGATGCTGGAAGGGGCGCTGGCCGGGAACTGGCTCAGGGTGGATCCAGGCCGGTTCGCCCGGCTGCGCCGCTACCTGCGCCAGCTCTTCGCGGCCATCGAGGCCAACCCCAGCCTTGAGCCGGCGGCGGGGTTCGAGCGGCTGGTGAACGGCGACCTGATCCCCCTGGTGCTGGACGCCCTCGCCCATGGCTCGGAGGCCATGGGCGGCCTGCGGCGGCCGCCCTCGCGAATTGAGCTGGTGAAGGCGGCCCAGCGGTGGATGGAGGCCAACCCCGGCCGGCCCATGCATCTGGAGGGCCTCTGCCGCGAAGTGCACGCGAGCCGGCGCAGCCTGATCCAGGGATTCCGGGAGCACCTGGGGATGGGCCCGATGACCTACCTGCGGCTGCAGCGGCTGCACGGCATCCGCCGGGAACTGCTGGAGGCCGACGCGAAGCAGATCAGGATCGGCGCGCGCGCCGCCGACTGGGGCTTTCTCAACCCGGGCCACTTCGCCCGGCAGTACGCCGTGCTGTTCGGCGAGCGGCCCTCCGAAACCCTGACGGCCCGGATACCGCTTCAGCCCGCTGCGCCAGCTCAGCCCGGTGCTCCAGCTCAGCCGGACCGTGAGCCGCCCGACGCCTTGGAGTTGTCCCGCAGGTAGTGCTCCACCGCCCGCTGCACGTTGCGGCGCAACCGGGGACGGCCCAGGCGCTCGCCCAGCTCCGAACGTCGCACCACCTCTAGCACTGCCGGGTTCAGACCCGCCAGCCACAGCTCGATGCCCTGCTGCTGCAAGTGACGCTCCGCCTGGCTGAGGGCCTTGAGGGCGGTGTATTCCAGGTCGATCAGGGCACTGCCATCGAGCACCACCACCCGGGGGCTGTGCCGCTCGATCAAGCGACGGATCCGGGCCGCCACCCCGTCGGCATTGGCGAAGAAGAGACGCCCCTCCGCCCGCACCAGCAGCAGGCCGGGCCAGGTCTCGTCCTGATGATGACGGGAGGAGAGGGGACGGAACACGTCCGTGCCGGGTTTGCGTCCTATGGCGTAGACGGGCGGGTTGATCTCCTGCTGGGCCAGGGCCACCAGCGAGAGGATCACCGCCACCAGGATTCCCTTGAGGGTTCCCAGCAGCACCACCCCGAGGAACGCCACCACAGCCCAGCGGAACTCGGCGTGCCGCACCCGACGGATCGCCAGGAATTCGGCCGGGGCGATCATCGGCAACGCATAGACCACCACCACCACGGCGAGGGCGGCCTGGGGCATCACGGCGATCAGCGGCGCCAGGAACAGCAGGGTGGCCAGCGCGGCCGCCGCGGTCACCAGGGCGGCCAGCTGGGTGCGGGCCCCCGCCTGGCGGTTCACCGCCGTCTGGGAGGTGCCGCCACCGGCGGCCATCGCCCCGAAGCAGGCCCCCAGGGCATTGGCGGCGCCGAGGGCCAGCAGCTCGCGGTTCGCATCCGGCGCCGGGTCCTCAGGGCCCCGGAAGGCCCGCGCGGCGGCGGCACTTTCCGTGAAGCTCATCACGGCGATGCCGATGGCGGCGGGCCACAGCTGGCCGGCGAGCCCCAGCGGCGGCAGGGAGAAGGAGGGCAGCCCCCCCTGCACCGCACCGATCACCGCCACGCCGCGCTCCCCCAGGCCCAGCCCGGCGCTGAGCGCCACCGCCGCGGCCACCACCAGCAGCGGCGCCGGCAGCTGGGGCCAGCGGCGCTGCAGGCCCATGAGCAGCAGCACCAGCAGGCCCGAGAGGGCCACCGTGACCAGGGACGACGCGGGCACGCGGGCTGCCACCGCCGCCAGATCCCGGAAGAAGCCTGCCTTCTCGATGGATATCCCGAGCAGCTTGGGGAGCTGATCCACCACGATCACCAGCCCGATGCCGGACTTGAAACCCACCAGCACCGACTCGGAGATGAAGTTGGCGAGGAAGCCGAGCCGCAGGGCCGAAGCCACGACCAACATCGCCCCCACCAACAGGGCGAGCAGGGCACTGAGAGCCAAGGCCTCGCCCGGGTTGGTGCGGCCGACGCCCCCCGCCAGCTCGGTGCCCACCAGGATCGCCAGCGTGGTGGTGGTGCTGACGCTCAGGGCCCTGGAGGTGCCGAGCAGGGCGTACACCACCATCGGCACCAGGGCCGTGGTGAGCCCCACCTGCACGGGCAGGCCGGCAATGGTGGCGAAGGCCATCGCCTTGGGGATCACCACGGCGGCGGTGGTCAGCCCGGCGAGGCCATCCGGCCGCAGCCAGGCACGCCGGTAGGTCTTCCACCAGGGTCCAGCATCCCGGCCCGACGGCTGTTGGAGAACGCCTTCAGCAGGGGCCATCGGTGCGGGGTGAGCCCGAGGCGTGAGAACACCCCCCGGAAGAGGGTCCCCAGGCTACGAGCGCTCGGCGCAACGGGGGCAGAGGGCCCGCACCGTGAGGACGCAATCCAGCAGGCGAAAGCCATGCAGGCCGGCGGCCGCCTCCCCGGCCGTCAGCACAGCCGTGCTCTCGAACTCCTCGGTGCGGCCGCAGCCCACGCACACCATGTGGTGATGATCCCGGTGCGCATCGCCGGCCAGCTCGAAGCGACGCCCCCCCTCGGGCAGTTCCAGCTCCTGCAGCAGCCCCATGGAGCTCAGCAGGCGCAGGGTGCGGTAGACGGTGGCCAGGGAGACCCGCTCCTGGGCGCGCAACAGACGCTGATGCACCTCTTCAGCACTGAGATGGGTGCCCTCCCCGATGCGTTCGAACAGGGCCAGCACCCGCTGCCGCTGAGGGGTGAGACGCTGGCCGCGATCGTGGAGGCTGCTGCGCAGGCCCTCGCTGGTGGGGACCGCAGCCACCACCGTTCCGGCGTTGGAGGGGGCAGGCAAGACGATCACCCGGCTGTTCTCAACAATAGGCCCAATTGCGAACTGCGGCCATGGCGGCTCGCGGCCATGGCGGCTCGCGGCCCTGGGTCGCTCAAGGGGTGGGGACCCGGGGACGCTCCAGGACCAGATCGAGACGGGCGGTGAGCGCAGCGAGCAGATCGGCCAGGGTCACCATCAGCCGGTAGCTGATCGCGATGGCCAGCAGGGGGGCTTCCGGCACCTGGGAACCGAGGCGCAGCAGCAGGACGGCCTCGAACACCCCCAGCCCCCCGGGCGCTCCCGGCACGACCAGCCCCGCCGTCCAGGCCAGGGCGAACCCCGCAAGCCAACCACTCAGCCCGAGGGTGCCCTGCAGGTCGAAGGCCAGGACGCAGCAGGCGAAGCCGGCAAAACGCAGCAGCACAAAACCCAGCAGGGCGAGCAACGGCAGCCAGGGATAGTGGCGGGGCAGCGCCTGCAGGGCCAGCGACGCGGCCCGATCGGGCGGGGGCAGCGCCAGCTCCGGGCCATCGATGGCGGCGGCGAGGCGACGGGTCTGACGCCGCTCGAGGCTCTGCAGCAGGGGGCGCAGCCAGCGGGGCCAGAGCAGCGCCAGCGGCAGCAGGCACAGCAGCGCCAGGCCGGACTGCCAGCCATCGAACGGCACCAGGGCCAGGGCGGCGATGGCGGCGAGCAGGGGATCGAGCAGCGTGGCCGCCACCGCGACCGGCAGGGAGGCCGGCTGCTCGAGCGGGCCCGCCGCCGTGCTGAACAACCGCACCCGGCTGGTGAGGTGCCAGATCCCACCCGGCAGGAACTTGCGCAGGTTGGTGTCGAGATAGACCAGCGCCAGCTGGGCCCAGCGGGGACGCAGGCCCAGCCAGCGCAGCACGACACCCTGGCCAAGACCATTGGCCACCAGGCTGAGCAGGCTGAAGCCCACCCCCAGCACCATCCAGAGCCAGCCCTGCAGATCCAGGCGGAGCTCCAGCATCTGGCGGCCATGGCCCTGCAGGGCCGCCAGCAGGAAGCCCAGGCTCAACAAGGTGATCCAGAGGCCGAGCCCCCCCGGGGGGGCGGGCAGGCGGGCCAGCCAGCGGCCGGCTGCCTTCGGCAGACCCTGGCCCCAGCGCACCGCGGCCTCCAGCCTTGCCCTCATCGCCAGGTCACTCCTGAAGCGGCATCGCCGGCATCATCCCAGGAGGACGCGGCCGGCGTTCCAGGATCCAGCAAAGCCTGGTTGACCACGGCCCGCACCTGATCGAGGGCCAGATCGTGGGCGGCCGCGAGCTGCAGCAGATCCTCATGCTCGGGCTTGCCCCGCCAGCGCCCATCCGGCAGCAGGGCCTGCTTCAGCCGCACCGGCCCCAGCGGGGTCTCGAGCCGCAGCGCCCGGCGGGGAAGCACCCAGCGCTGCTGCACCTGCTCCCGCAGCCCCAGGCTGGTGCTGTGCCGCCACCACAGGGCCCGCAGGCGCTCGCCGGCCTCGAGCGGCACCAGGGCCGTGACCAGCCAGGCCGGTCGCCCCTTCTTCATCACGATCGGCTGGCAGAAGACCTCCAGGGCCCCGCCCTGGCGCAGGCGATCCTGAAGGGCGGCCAGGTCTTCCGGCGTGGCGTCATCGATCTGGGCCTGCTGCACCAGCAGGCTCTCGCGCAGTGGTTGGGTCGCCCCCTCCGGGGTGAGGGTCTCGGCCAGCACCAGCCGCAGCAGGTTGGGGCGATCGAGTTCCCGGCTGCCGAGTCCCACCCCCACCTGGCGGGGGACATGGGCGGGCGGCAGGGCGAAGCGATCCGCCCAGCAGGCCGCCAGGGCCAGCCCGGTGGGCGTGGTGAGCTCGGCAGGGGGAAAGCCCTGGGCCGAGGCCAGCGGGATCGCCCGGCGGCGGGCCATCTCCAGCACCGCCGGAGCCGGCACCGGCAGCGTGCCATGGGCTGTGGACACCGTGCCGTGCCCGGCCGGCGGTGGGGTGGATTCCAGCCGGTCGATGCCGAGATGGCTCAGGCCGGCACAGACCCCCACCACATCCACCAGTGCATCCAGCGCTCCCACTTCGTGGAAATGCACCTGCTCCGGGGCATGGCCATGGACGGCGGCCTCGGCCTCCGCCAGCAGGGTGAACACCGCGATCACGCGCGAGCGCAACGCTTCAGGCCAGGCGGCCTGTTCGAAGCAGCGCCGCAGGGCCTGCCAGGTGCGAGGGGGCGGATCGTTCGCGCCGCCCAGCACCTCCAGATGCAGACCGCGCAATCCAGCGCTGCGTCGCTCGGTGATCTCCAGGGCATAGGCACCGCCGTAGCCAAGGGCGGCCAGAGGCCTGTGGATCACCTCCTCCGGCACCCCCAGATCGAGCAGGGCAGCCAGCAGCATGTTGCCCGCCAGGCCGGTCGGGCAATCCAGCAGGGCCAGGCCCATCAGCCGGCCTCCGGCCCTGGGGGCTGGGATCGGGAGGGGCGTCCGAGGCGGGGTGCCGCCTCCAGAAGACGTTCGGCAGCGGCCTCGAGATCGGGTCGTCGCTGCCGCAGGGCCTGGTCCACCTCGCGGCGGGCCCGCCGCTGTTCCCGCTGGGCGGTGTCGACGTCGTGGCCGGAAAGGCCCCAGAGCCGGCCCAGCAGAGCCCGATCATCGGCGCCACCCTCGCTGGCTCCGTAGACGAGCTGTTCCGCCGCCATGCCGGCCTGGAGCACCCGGCTCCAGCGGCGCAGATCCTCCAGGGCCAACTTGGCACTGGCCGGCGGGTCCAGTTCCGTGGTTCCACCGGAGCTGAGGCCCGCCCGCAGGCAGGCCAGGCTGCCCACCAGCACCTGGCGCACCGGCATCGCCTCCTGCGAGGCCACCAGCACATGGCCGGCTTCATGGATCGCGATGCGCCGCAACCGCAGCGCACCACCCGGCAGGGCCTCGGCGAGCAGATGGCCGCCGCGGCCACCGAAGCGGGCCGCATCCACGGTGAGGCCCCCGAGCGCGAGGCCGGCGACCAGGGCGATCACCCAGGGCGGCAGACCCAGCAGGGGGCCGAACACCGCCAGCAGGCTGATGACGGCCACGGCCACCCCCGCAAGCAGGGGAGAGGTCACGGCTGGATCCCCCAGCCGAGCGCCGGGGCCAGCACCAGCGCCGCCAGGCCGTTCACCACCGAGGGGTGGGGCAGATCGAGCAGGTCCAGCGCCAGGGCCAGCACCAGCAAGCCGCCGACCGCACTGGTGAACAGCAGCAGCGGAGAACCGCTGGGGTCCATGACACCGCCGGCCAGCACCATCCCGAGGCCCGAGAGCCCGAGCTGGAGCACGGCCAGGGGCACCAGAACCCAGAGCAGCACCAGTCCCACCCCGGAGGCCAGCACGGCCGCGCTCAGGCCATCCAGACCAGCTTTGACCAGCAGCAGGGAGGGATCGCCGAGGGCTCCGTTCCGCAGACAGCCCAGCAGGGTGATCGGCCCGATGCAGAACAGCACGAAGGCCCCCGAGACGATGTCCGCAGGGGAGCGCTCGCCGCCATCCGCAGGCGAACGGCCTCCGCCGGGGGCGGCGAACCTCAGCAGCCAGCGATCCAGCCGGCGCTGCAGACCCACCAGCTCACCGAGCCAGGAGCCGAGCACCAGCACGACCAGGGCAGCCAGCACCGCCGGGAAGGCACCCAGCCGGAGATCCCACAGCGGTTGCACCATCTGCAGCGCCAGCAGCAGCGTGATGATGCCGAGCCAGCGCTGCCACTGCAGCCGGATGGCCGCGGAGAGGTGACCGCCCAGGCCTACCCCGAGCAGGCTGCCCGCCAGGACGGCCAGCACGTTGATCCAGGTGCCACTGGTGGCCTCCCAGAAAACCATCTCAACGGGCGGGGCGACTCACCGCCGTGCGGGGACCCGAGCGGCGCGGCGCGGGCTTGCCGGCTTTGCCGCCAGCCTCCCGTCGGGTCTTGCCCCCCCGGTTACCGCGCTGGACGACGGGCTCGAGCACCTCGCACTGCTCGAGCTGGAGCTCCTGGCCCTGGCGGCGCAGGTTGAGGGAGACGAAATGGCGGAGGTGCTCCAGGGGAACCTCTCCCTTGAGCTGCAGCTTGAACGGCACCGGCCGGCTGCCGTCCCCGCGGGGCATCTGCCGCACCTTGACCACCAGGTCGCCAGTCTCCGGCCGGGTGTAGATCAGCTCGCCGCGCACCGAGAAGTAGTCGTCCCCCTCGGGGAGCTCGTCGGCGAGAGCCCCATCGGCCAGGGTGCTGGGCTCCCAGATGCCCACCATCTGAAGGTGGAGCCCCTGCTCCTCACGGGAGCGGGGGTACACCACCCAGAGGTGGGGTTGGCTGAGGTCCAGATGGCGCCGCATCAGGGTCAGCAGGCGGCCGAGCACGACGGCCTCGATGGCGGTGCCGTCAGCGGTCTGGATCGCCCCCCGGGTGAGCTGGTCGGGATCGGTCGGCACGTAGGTGCCGCGCACCACGCCGATGGCCCGGTACTGGAGCGGCTCGGTGACCGGCGGAATGGGGTGTTGGCGCATGGGGGCCAATGTAGGAGCCCCCTGGCTGGACCGCCCGCAGGCCGTGCCGGCGCAGGAGCCGCCGGGGCAGACTGGCCGCACTGCCCTGCCCATCGCGCCGATGCCCACCGCCCCGCGCCGTCAAGGTCCATGGCTGGGTGCCATGGCCGTGGTGCTGGCCGGTTCCTGCCTGGCGGCAGGGTGGTGGATCGGCCAGCTGCGCAGCGGCAGCGCGGCCGGAGGGTCCTCCCGCCCGGCGCTGGAGCGCCAGGCCGAGCAGCTGCGCCGCAGGCTCGACACCGGCGAAGCCAGCCCGGCCGAGCAGCAGCGCCTGCTCGAACTGCTGGTCGCCCTCGAGCGCAAGGCCGAAGCCACGCCCCTGCTGGAACGCCTCGCTGACCAGCAGCCGGACCGCTGGTCGCTGCGGCTGCTGCTGGCCGAGCTGCGCCGCGACCAGAACGACCGCAGCGGGGCCGAACGGGAACTGCGGCAGCTCCTCAACCAACGCCCCGATCAGGTGGAAGGGCTGCAGCTGATGGCCCTGATCCTGCTCGAGACAAATCGAGGAGCCCAGGCCCAGGCCCAGGTGGAGGCCGCCCTGAAACGGGCCACCAGCCCGAACCTGCGGAGCGACGCCGTGCCGATCGGCCTGCTGCTCGCCAACGTCATCCAGCGGCGCGGCGACATCGGCAAGGCGGAAGCGCAGCTGATCAAACTCACCACCCAATTCCCCAAGGACCCGCGCCCGCTGCTGGCCCGTGCCCTGCTTCAACAGGAGCGTGGGGATACCAAGGCAGCCCAGCAGACCCTCGCCCTGGCGAAGCAGCTGGGCGGCAAGGACGCGGAGGACCCCCGTCTCGATCAGGTGGCGGCCGCCTGGGGCCTGGAGCAGCTGCGGGTCAAACCGCTCAAGGGGCCTTCACCTGGGACGCCCCCGGCGAAGCCGTCTCCGAGTGGTAGTCCTTGAGGGCGGCATCCACGGCATCATCCGGAGCGGTCGCTTCATCCAGCGCGGTGGCCCGGCGGAGCCGGTTCATGAGGTCCATCGGGTTGGTCGCATCCAGCAGGTTGTTGTTGGTTCCGCCGGTGCCGTAATCCAGCTCGCGTTCCTGCTGGGGACTGCTGATGGTCTGGCCATAGCCGGCCTCCTGGGCCACGGCGCGACCGGTGGGAAGCAGCGCAGCTGCCGCCAGGGCCACCCCGCAACCGGCCGAGAGGACCGCATGCAGGACAGGGGTTCGCCCCTGGGGCAGGATTCCGGCCATACGGGCCATGGGTCGTCTCCTCGCCGATGAGCCCATGCTAATGGCCCTCCGCCGGTCGCCATGCGCATCGCCACCTGGAACGTGAACTCCGTCCGCACCCGCCTGGCGCAGGTGGTGGACTGGCTGCAGCAGGAGCGGCCGGAGGTGCTCTGCCTGCAGGAAACCAAGGTCACCGACGATCTCTTCCCCCGCGACGCCTTCGCGGCGCTGGGTTACCAGATGGCGATCAGCGGCCAGAAGGCCTACAACGGCGTCGCCATCCTCAGCAGCCTGCCGCTGGAGGACGTCCAGGTGGGTTTCGAGGCCCTGCTGCCCGAGGATCCGGAGGCCCCCGGCTTGAGTGAGCAGAAGCGGGTGATCAGTGCCCTGATCGAGGGGGTGCGGGTGCTGAACCTCTACGTGCCGAACGGGAGTTCGCTGCGCAGCGACAAGTACGGCTACAAGCTGGCCTGGCTGGCCTGCCTGCAGCGCTACCTGGCGGTGCAGGCAGGCCAGGGTGACCCTCTCTGCATGGTGGGCGACTTCAACATCGCCCCGGAGGACCGGGACATCCACGACCCGGAGCGCCTCACGGGAGGAATCATGGCCAGCGCCCTGGAACGGCAGGCCCTGGCGGCGGCGCTGGAAGGTCGGCTCAGCGACGCCTTCCGTCTGTTCGAACCGGAGGCGGGCCACTGGAGCTGGTGGGACTACCGCAGCGGGGCCTGGGACCGGGATCGGGGCTGGCGGATCGACCACATCTATCTCTCGGAAGACCTGCTGGCCTGCGCCACCGGCTGCGTGATCCACAAGGCCACCCGCGGCAACGACCAGCCGAGCGACCACGCTCCGGTGGTGGTGAACCTGGCCTGGTCGGCCGGGCAGGACGACGAGGATGGGGATGGCTTCAGCGATGGGGATGGGGATGGGCCGCCGCGCTGAACCAGTCCCCCCGGGCGAAACCGCGGAACCATCGGCTGGCAACGCTGCATCACCCGGTAGGCAACGCTGCATCAGCAGCTGAAGATTTCAAGATCGTTCCGGCCCTGAGGACCGCGGGTCCTCGGATCCCTAGTCTTCGGCTTCCTCCTCCACCGGGTGCGGCCATCCATGCCGATGCGTCACGTGTTTGCTCCGACGACGGGTCGGCCCGGCCACGCAGGCCAGCGGCGCCAACCAGACCGCCTGCGGCGATGGACGGCCAAGGCGCTGGGGCTTTCGCTGGTCCTGGCCACGGCGGGGCTGGCCGGCCTGCCCGCCAAGGCTTCCGAAACGCTGTCCTTCTCCTATGGCCCACTGATCCGCTCGCTGAAGGTCAGCTCGCTGCAGAAATTCGCTGCAGACGGCACGGTCGAGGACGATCTGGCCTTCTTCCTGTCCCTCGTCAAGCCTGAGGACTACCCGTCGCTGCGCAAGGCCCTGACGGAAAAAGCCGAGGTTGATCCTCTGCTCGTCTCGCGATTCTTCAACAGCAACATCGGCGAAGACATTCTCGAGCGCCTCGGCAAAGCCATCACCCTGTTGCGCGGCGGCAACGGCATGCCCATCCTGCGCGCCGCCCTGGTGAATGCCTCGTTCTCGCAGGATGGGCTCAGTCTGCTGTCGGTGCTGGAGCAGCTGCCGGCCAACATCCAGATCCATGGCGAGAAGGTTCTGGGCGCCGAGAAGGCCACCAAGCGGGTCATCGCCGCCACGGAACGGCTCGACACGGTGATGGGCCAGCTCACCGCAGAGGAAGCCAAGGGGGATGCCCCAGCCGACTTCGCGGCCCTGCCGGACCCCCGCAAGCCCGGCAGTCGGGCAGTGAGCAAGGAGGTGTGGAACCTCACCGACAGCCGCCGCAACCGCTCCTTCTACGTGGAGGTCTACCGCCCCACCAAGCCAGCAGCCGGGCCCCTGCCCGTGATCGTCTTCTCCCACGGACTGGGCTCGAGTCCGGAAGACTTCTCAGAGGTCATGCAGCAGCTGGCGTCCCACGGCTATGTCGTGGCCGCGCCGCAACATCCCGGCAGCGATGCCATCTGGTTGAAGGAGATGCTGCGGGGCTTGCACAAAGACATCTTCGACGTCCAGGAATTTTCGAATCGCCCCAAGGACATCAGCTTCGTCATCGACGAACTGGAGCGCCGCAATGCCAGCCGATTCAACGGCCAACTCGACCTCACCAAGGTCGCTCTGGCCGGCCATTCCTTCGGCGGCTACACCGTTCTGGCCCTGGGCGGAGCCACGGTGGATCGAGCCTTCCTGAAGGAAGAGTGCGAGCGTCCCTACGCATCCCTGAATGTTTCGTTGCTGCTCCAGTGCCAGGCCCTGAAGCTGCCCCCCGAGCAGCTCGCCAACCTCCAGGACAGCCGCACCGCCGCGGTGTTCGCCGCCAATCCCGTGAACCGCAGCATTTTCGGGAAGCAGGGCCTCGGCAACATCAAGGTGCCGGTTGTGATGGCCTCGGGCAGCTACGACCCGGCGACACCACCGGCCCTGGAGCAGGCTGCCTCGTTCACGTGGCTGAATGGGCCTGACAAATACTGGCTGATCGTGCAGGGGCAGGCCCATGTGAACTTCACCAAGATCGACCCCGGCATCAAGGATGCCATCGAATCCATGACCGACATCACCCTGCCCAGCCAGGGCCTGATCGGCAACTACATGAAGGGCGTGGCCCTGCCTTTCGTAGAAGTTTATCTGCGCAAGAACGACAGCTACAAACCTTATCTTCGGTCTTCCTATGCCGAATATCTCAGCAAGGATGAGCGCTTCAAACTCTTCATGGTCAGCGCAAGATCGTCACAGAAACTTTCCGAAGCCATTGAAGCCTTCCGAAAGGAGTATCCCGCGCCCAGGGATTAGGGGAAGGGAGCGGCTCAGAACACCACTGCCGCCTCCGGCAGGGACACTCCCTCCTCTTTGAGCACCGCCACCCGGCGGGCCGACTCGGCGCAGGTGCGCGGGGTGGGGAAGATCTTGCCGGGGTTGGCGCGGCCCTGGGGATCGAAGGCCCGCCGCACCAGCTGCATCGTGGCCAGATCGTCGGGGGTGAACATCCACGCGAGGTAGCAGCGCTTGTCGCTGCCCACGCCGTGCTCCCCGGTGATGCTGCCACCCGCTTCCACGCAGAGCCGCAGGATCTCGGCACCCAGCTGCTGCACCCGTTCGCCGATGCCGGGCTCGGCGGCGCGGTAGAGGATCAGGGGGTGCAGGTTGCCGTCGCCGGCGTGGAACACGTTGGCCACCGGCAGCTCGAAGCGCTCGCTGAGGGTCTCGATGGCGGCCAGCACCCGTGGCAGCGCACTGCGCGGCACCACGCCGTCCTGCAGGTAGTAGCTGGGGAAGCGGCGGCCCAGGGCCGAGATCGCCGACTTACGCCCCTTCCAGAGCAGGGCCCGCTCGTCGGCATCCCAGGCCTCCCGCACACGGCGGGCGCCGGCCTGCCGGCACAGGGCCGTGGCGAGCTCGGTGGCCGCGGCCACCTCCCGCTGCTGACCGTCGAGCTCGATCAGCAGAACCGCCGCCGCGTCGCGGGGGTATTCGTCGTGGCCGAAGTAGTCGTCGACTGCCGCGATGGTGAGCCGATCCATCATTTCCATCCCGGCAGGCAGCACGCCGGCGGCCGTGACGAGCCGCACGGCCTCTCCGGCGGCTTCCATGGAGGTGAAGTCGGCCAGCAGCACGGCCACGCTCTGCGGGGCGCGCAGCAGCCGCAGGGTGATGGCGGTGGCCACCCCCAGGGTGCCCTCACTGCCGATGAACACCCCGCGCAGATCCAGCTCGGGCATCTCCTCGAGGTCGCCCCCGAGGGTGGTGACGGTGCCATCGTGCAACACCACCTCGAGGGCCAGCACGTGGTTGCTGGTCACCCCGTACTTGAGGCAGTGCACGCCGCCGGAATTTTCAGCCACGTTGCCGCCGATGCTGCACGCCACCTGACTGGAGGGATCGGGGGCGTAATAGAACCCGTCGCCGGCGACCGCCCGACTGACCCAGCTGTTGATCACACCGGGCTGCACCACCACCTGGCGGTTGGGCAGATCCACCCTCAGCACCGACCGCATCCGGCTGGTGGCCACCACGAGCGCCTCGGTCTCGGCCACGGCGCCACCCGAGAGGCCGGTGCCACTGCCGCGGGCCACGAAGGGCACACCCTCGCGGTGGCAGAGCGCCAGAACCGCCGAGACCTGCGCGGTGGTCTCGGGCAGGACCACCAGCGGGGGCTGGTGGCGGTGCAGCGTGAGGCCGTCGCAGTCGTAGGCGAGCAACTCCTGACGCGCCGAGACGACCGCCCGAGGGGGCAGCAGGCGGCGCAGCTCGCGCTCCAGCACTGGCCAGTCGATGCTCACAAGACCGGGCCGACGTGTTCCGAAACTACCGACAAACCGATCGGCCGGGTTCTGGGTCAGGATGGGCCATGGTCTATCCGTAACGCTCCAGTCGTTGCGCCTGCCGACCAACCCGTCCATCGCACTCCGCGGAATCCGCCTTGACCTCGGCTCCCGTTTCGGCCCCCGCCCTGAACACCACCCGGTCCCAGGACCTCTTCAGTGCCGCCCAGACCCTGATGCCCGGCGGTGTGAGCTCCCCAGTGCGGGCCTTCCGCTCCGTGGGCGGCAACCCCATCGTCTTCGACCGCGTCAAGGGTGCCTATGCCTGGGACGTGGACGGCAACCGCTACATCGACTACATCGGCAGCTGGGGACCCGCCATCTGCGGCCATGCCCACCCCGAGGTGATTGCGGCCCTCCATGCCGCCCTCGACAAGGGCACCAGCTTCGGCGCCCCCTGTGAGCTGGAGAACCAGCTGGCCGAACGGGTGATCGACGCGGTCCCCTCGGTGGAGATGGTGCGCTTCGTGAACAGCGGCACGGAGGCCTGCATGTCGGTGCTGCGGCTCGTGCGCGCCTTCACCGGCCGCGAGAAGATCATCAAGTTCGAGGGCTGCTACCACGGCCACGCGGACATGTTCCTCGTCAAGGCCGGCTCGGGCGTGGCCACCCTGGGGCTTCCCGATTCACCCGGCGTCCCCCGCACCACCGCCGCGAGCACCCTCACCGCCCCCTACAACGACCTCGAGGCGGTGAAACAGCTCTTCGCGGAGAATCCCGGCGAGATCGCCGGGGTGATCCTCGAGCCCGTGGTGGGCAACGCCGGCTTCATCCCGCCGGTGCCGGGCTTCCTGGAGGGCATGCGCGAGCTCACCAAGGAGCACGGCGCCCTGCTGGTGTTCGACGAGGTGATGACCGGCTTCCGGATCAGCTACGGCGGCGCCCAGGCCCGCTTCGGGGTGACGCCGGACCTCACCACCATGGGCAAGGTGATCGGTGGCGGCCTGCCGGTGGGCGCCTATGGCGGCCGGGCCGACATCATGAGCATGGTGGCTCCGGCCGGGCCCATGTATCAGGCCGGGACCCTGAGCGGCAACCCTCTGGCCATGACGGCCGGCATCAAGACCCTCGATCTGCTCAAGCAGCCGGGAACCTACGAGCGGCTGGAGGCCACCACCAAGCGGCTGATCGCCGGGATTCTCGAGGCCGGCAAGGCCGCCGGGCTGCCCATCACCGGCGGCTCGATCAGCGCGATGTTCGGCTTCTTCCTCTGCGAAGGCCCGGTGCGCAACTTCGAGGAAGCGAAGGCGGCGGACGCGGCCCGTTTCGGCCGGCTCCATCGCGCCATGCTGGAGCGTGGCGTCTACCTGGCCCCCAGCGCCTTCGAGGCCGGCTTCACCTCCCTGGCCCACAGCGACGCGGACATCGACACCACCATCGCCGCCTTCCGCGAGTCGTTCGCGGCGGTGGTCTGAGCGGAGTTCGGGGTTGGCGATCCAGCGTCGCCGGCTGCTCCAGGCGGCCGGCACCGGCGTCTCTGCCGCACTGCTTGGCTCCTGCACGATCCGCCGGGCCGGCTCCACCAGCGGCAGCTCGCTGCCATCGTTGCGCTGGCGGATGGCCACCAGCTGGCCCCACGCGCTGGACACCATCTTCGGCGGCGCCGAGACGGTGAGCCGCCGGGTGGCTGAACTGAGCGACGGCCGCTTCCAGATCCAGCCCTTCGCCGCCGGGGAGCTGGTGCCGGGGCTGGAGGTGCTGGAAGCCGTCCAGAGCGGATCGGTGGAATGCGGCCACACCGCCAGCTACTACTACGTGGGCAAGAACCCCGCGCTGGCCTTCGGCACGGCGGTGCCGTTCGGACTCACGGCCCAGCAGCAGAACGCCTGGCTGTACGAGGGCGGCGGCCTCGACGCGATCAACGCGGTGTACGCCGACTTCGGCGTGGTCAGCTTCCCGGCCGGCAACACCGGCGCCCAGATGGGCGGCTGGTTCAAGCGCCGGCTCGACGGACCGGAATCGCTCCGGGGCCTGAAGATGCGCATCCCGGGGCTGGGCGGCAAGGTGATGGCCGCCCTGGGCGTGAACGTGCAGGTGCTTCCCGGTGGGGAGATCTACCTGGCCCTCGATCGCGGCGCCATCGATGCCGCCGAGTGGACGGGCCCCTACGACGACGAGAAGCTGGGGCTGGCCCGGGCCGCCCGCTACTACTACTACCCCGGCTGGTGGGAACCGGGGCCGACCCTCACTGCCCTGGTGAACCACCAGGCCTGGCGCCGTCTGCCCAAGCCTTACCAGGCGATGTTCAGCACGGCCTGCCAGGAGGCCAACCTGGCGATGCTCAGCCGCTATGAGGCGCTGAACGCGGCCGCCCTGAAACGGCTGATCAAGGGCGGGACCGAACTGGTGAACTACGGCGAGGCCATCCTCACGGCCGCCGCCAAGGCCTCGGAACAGCTGCTGGCGGACATGGCGGCCGGCGACCGCAGCTTCCGCGAGATCCATGACCAGTGGCGCGGCTTCCGCATCCAGGTGCAGGGCTGGAACGCGGTGAATGAATACTCCCTCTCCCGGTTCACCTATGGCGCCGGCGGGGCAGGCCGCTGACGATGCCGCCACCCCCCCCACTGCCGCGGCTGCTGGGCGCCATCGACGGACTGAACCGCTGGGCGGGGCGGCTGGCTGGCTGGGCCCTGCTGCTCATGCTCACCCTCGGCTGCTGGAACGTGATCGGCCGCTACGCGGGGCTGCTGCTGGGCCGCAATCTCAGCTCCAATGGGCTGATCGAGGCGCAGTGGTACCTCTTCGCGCTCGCCTTCCTGCTGGGCATGGGCTGGACCCTGCAGCGCCGGGGGCATGTCCGCGTCGACGTGCTGCAGGCGCGCTGGCCGGAACGCCGCCGGCTGCGGGTGGACCTGGCCGGCACCCTGCTGCTGCTGCTGCCCTTCGTGGCCCTGGTGCTGATTGTCTCGGCCACCCCCACCGTGGAGAGCTGGCGCATCGCCGAGGCCTCACCGGATCCGGGCGGTCTGCCACGTTTCTGGGTGAAAGCCCTGATCCCGCTCGGGTTCCTGCTGCTGGGTCTGCAGGGTGTGGCGGAGGCCATCCGCCTGGCCGGTCGTCTGGCCAGCCTGGCCCGGGAACGGCGGCAGCAACACCTGCCGCAGGAGCACCGCTGAGCGGCCATGGAGATCGAACTGCTCGGCTACGTGATCGGCTTCGATGCCGGAGCCTGGCTGGGCGCCGGCATGTTCGCCACGCTCGTGCTCGCCCTGCTCAGCGGCTACCCGGTGGCCTTCGGCCTTGGCGGGGTGGCGGTGCTGTTCGGCCTGCTGGGCATGGCCCTGGGGGTGATCGATCCCTCGTTCCTCACGGCGTTGCCGCAGCGGATCTTCGGAATCATGGGGAACTTCACCCTGCTGGCGATTCCGGCCTTCGTGTTCATGGGCGCGATGCTCGAGAAATCGGGCATCGCCGAGCGCCTGCTGGTGGCCATGGGGCACCTGCTGGGTCGCCTGCGCGGGGGCCTGGCCCTCGCCGTGGTCCTGGTGGGGGCCCTGCTGGCGGCCACCACCGGTGTGGTGGCGGCGACCGTCACCACCATGGGGATGATCTCCCTGCCGGCGATGCTGCGCGCCGGCTACGACCGCTCGCTCGCCTGCGGGGTGATCACCGCCTCCGGCACCCTGGGGCAGATCATTCCCCCCAGCATCGTGCTGGTGGTGCTGGGTGACCAGCTCGGCGTGTCGATCGGCGATCTGTTCCTGGGCTCGCTGATCCCGGGGCTGGTGATGGCCGGAGCCTTCGCCCTCTACGTGGTGGTGATCACGGCGCTGCGCCCCGAGCTGGCCCCACAGCAGAGCACCGCCGCGGAGCGCGCCATGCCGGCCTCCACCCTGGCGCGGGTGGTGCTGCAACCGCTGGGGCTGATCCTGCTGGTGCTGGGCAGCATCTTCTTCGGGATCGCCACCCCTACCGAGGCCGGCGCCCTCGGCGCCCTCGGCGCCCTGGTGCTGGCGGCCCTGCAGGGGGGCTTCAGCCGCCAGGCGCTGGCGGAGGTGAGCGATGAGACCCTGCGCACCACGGCGATGGTGATGGCGATCCTGCTGGGGTCCACCGCCTTCAGCCTGGTGTTCCGCGGGCTGGGGGGCGATCAGCTGATCTCCGGGCTGCTGCTCAACCTGCCTGGGGGAAGGGTGGGGTTCCTGGCCGTCGCGATGCTGGTGATCTTCACCCTGGGCTTCTTCATCGACTTCTTCGAGATCGCCTTCATCGTGGTGCCGCTGCTGCTGCCCACGGCCCGAACGCTGCTGAGCCCCCAGGAGCTGCTCTGGTTCGGGGTGGTGATCGGCACCAACCTGCAGACCTCCTTCCTCACCCCGCCGTTCGGCTTCGCCCTCTTCTACCTGCGCGGTGTGGCCCCGGCGGATCTGAGCACCTGGGCCATCTACCGCGGCGCCTGGCCCTTCGTGGGGATCCAGCTCTGCGTGCTGCTGCTGGTGCTCTTGGTGCCCCAACTGGTCACCTTTCTGCCCTCCCTTGCTGCACCGGCCGGCTGAATCCCATGCTTCGCCTCCTGCTCAACGTGCTCTGGTTCGTGCTCGGCGGCGTCGTGATGGGTCTGGGATCTGGGATGGTGGCTGGCCGGGCTGGTGGCCGTCATGGCAGCGCATCCCCTGGGAGTTGATCCATGCGGAGGCGTCTCTACGCGGACGTGTCCTGCCGTACGAAGAACATGGCAGCGAGTCGCTGCATGCCAAGCACGCGCCCGATCTCCCAGAAGGCAAAAAACGGAACGAAGGCGATCGTGAGCATGAGAACGCGAGCCGACAGCTCATCGATGCCGAGGGCGGCCAGATCGCGCAGCCCACTCCAGCCACTGTGGTGACGGAGCATTCCCTCCACAACGTGTTCAAGGATGCTGAACAGCATCACCAGCAAGCCAAAGGCAATGGACTTGTAAGCCACGGGCACGATCAGCGGAAGCTGTTCAAAACGCCGCCCAAAGCCGAACATCTTGCCAAGCAGCACAACCTTGGCGATGACCAACGCTTCGATCAGCGCGACCCCGTAATGGAGATAGGTGACTCCGGTTTCGGCAAGCACCAGTCGGCGGTAGGTGGTGAATGAGCCCAGGAAGATCCAGAGATACAGGGCTATGAGCCAGAACAGCTTGAGCTCCTCTAGCGCCCTCTGCCGCAATCCTGATCTGGCGGGCCGTGTCATGAATTCCCTCTGCTGCCCATGTTGGGATTGACGTGGGTATTGACGTTGGTGATCGTGCTGTTGATCAGCCTGCATAGCCAATGGGGCTCATAGCCCAGTATCGGGTAGGCAGCACCTCGCCCTGCGTCATCGAGCCCTCAGAGCTCTGAACTCGAAGCGCTCTACCGCCAGATCAGGCCTACCGCTGGGGGCAGGAGCGGCTGGCCCTCGCCTCGAGCCGCAGGATTCACCTCCTGCCCGTGTCAGAGCCCCCGCACCGCGCCCGCCGCCCAGGGGCCCAGCGGCCAGCATGCGTGCACTCGGCACGCAATCCAAAACCGCGTTGGATCTCCGCATCGGCTGCCGACTCGAGATTGCCTGCGAGGCGCCCACACCCATCCTCGCCCTGGTGCACCCCCACACCAGCCTGTTGACCAACCTGCTGGACCATGAGCAGGTGTCGTTGCAGCCTGATCGACCGGTGGAGGTGCTCACCCATTGGCAAGGCAACCGCTGGTGCCGCTTCATCGCCGCCTCCGGCACCACCAGCTTCGGCTACAACGCCACCATCCAGCAGCCGGATGCAGGGGATCCCGTGGTGCCTGCTGCGGCGCTGTGCCCGGTTCAGTTTCTGCCGATCGACACCTACCCCTACCTGAACGCCAGCACCTACTGCGACACCGCCGCGCTGATGGGCCTGGCCTGGGCCACCTTCTCGTCCGTTCCAGCAGGCTGGCCTCGCGTCCAGGCCATCTGCGACTGGATTCACGCCCAGATCCGCTTCGACTACAGCGCAGTGACGCCGGAGAAGACCGCCAGCCAGACCCTTGCCGATGGAGCTGGTGTGTGCCGCGACTTTGCCCACCTGGCGATCAGCCTGTGCCGCTGCCTCAACATCCCTGCCCGCTACTGCACCGGCTACCTGGGCTACACGGGTATTCCAGTAGGGGAGGAGCCGGTCGACTTCTCGGCCTGGTTCGAGGTGTTTCTCGGCGACCGCTGGTACACCTTCGATGCGCGACACAACATGCCCCGCTGCGGCCGGGTGCTCATTGGCCAGGGTCGTGATGCCGGCGATGTGCCGTTCCTGCGTTCATTCGGTGATCACCGTCTGGTGGGATTTGAGGTGATCACCCATGAGCTCGCCTCCACGCTGGCGGCCTGAGGGGCTGCCTAACTGGCTGCCGAAGTGGCGGGCCTGAATGTGTGGAGCTGGCCCGGATGCCGATCGTCATCTTCGGCTGCAGCACCCTGCCACCTGGATCGGCAGGGAGGGACCTGAATCTGATCAGGACTGTGCTCCACATCCCAACCATCTGCTGCGGTGATCTCGATGCGCCCGCCCCGCACCGTCTCCTGTTGGTTGTCTGGATCGGGCAACCACAGGGGTGAAGGCACCTCGTGAGTGGCGCTGCCGGTGAACAGGACCAGAAACAAGAGATCGTTGGAGAGCAGCTGGGCGGCATGCTCGTGGCGGACGTCCACCGGGTCCTGGTGCTCCGGATCCTGAATGCCGGTGGCCGGCGGCCAACGCCGTTACCGTGACCCCTGGCGAACTGCTCTGATGGCCAGGGAACGCTTCTTCCTCGAGCTCGCCCCACCGGATGAACAGCTGGCCGGGCTGCCCCACGTGGTGATCGTGGGCGGTGGCTTCGCCGGCCTCAAGGCGGCCCATGCCCTCAGCGGCAGGCCCGTGCGGGTCACCCTGATCGACAAGCGCAACTTCAACCTCTTCCAGCCGCTCCTCTATCAGGTGGCTTCGGGGCTCGTGTCGGAGGCCGACGTGGCCTCACCCCTGCGCCAGATGGTGGGTCAGGCCCCCAACATCCAGGTTCTGCTCGGTGAGGTGGTCGACATCGACCCGGCGGCCAGGGAGGTGGTGTTCAACGACCGCCGCCTGGCCTTCGACCACCTGATCCTGGCCACCGGCTCGGGCAGCACCTACTTCGGCCATGAGGAGTGGCGCGAGCATGCGCCGCCGATGAAGATCCTCGAGCACGCCGACGAGGTGCGCCGGCGGCTGCTCACGGCCCTCGAGGAGGCCGAGCAGACGCCCGATCGGGAGCGCCGCCGTCACCTGCAGTCGGTGGTGGTGGTGGGCGGCGGCCCCTCCGGCTGCGAACTGGCCGGATCAGTGAACGAGATGCTGCGCCATGCGGTGGCACGCGACTTCAAGCAGCTGGACCCGGACGACTGCAAGGTCACCCTGGTGGATCCTGGCGAGAGGCTGCTGCGGGCCATGCACCCCAGCCTCTCGGACGCCGCCGGCCGCTACCTGCGCTCCCGCGGTGTGGAGCTGCTGCTGGGCGGCCGGGTGCAGGCCATCGCCTCCGAACGGGTGACGCTGACCGCCCCAGGCGGCGAGCGGACCCTGGAGGCGGCCACGATCTGCTGGACCGCCGGCGTGCGGGCCTCACACCTGGGCAAACTGCTGGCCGAGCGCAGCGGCTGCCCGCTCGACCGGGGCGGGCGTGTGATCGTGAACCCCGATTTCTCCATTCCCGACCACCCCTCCATCCGGGTGGTGGGCGACCTCTGCGCCTACAGCCACACCGCGGACGGCAAGCCCCTGCCGGGCATGGCCAGCCCGGCGGTGCAGATGGGCGGCTGGGTGGCCGCCGACATCCTGGCCGCTCAGGAAGGGCGCTCCCATGCCCCCTTCCGCTGGACCGATTTCGGCAGCATGGCGGTGATCGGCCCCCTCTGCGCCGTGGCCGACCTGCGCGGACTGCGGGTGAGCGGGCCGATCGGCTGGCTGCTGTGGGGCCTGGCCCACCTGGCCTTCATGCCGGCCAACGAGAACCGCCTCACCCTGCTCACCAAATGGCTGTGGACGATCGGCACCCGTCAGCGGGCCTCCCTGCTGATCACCGGCCGCCCCGACCAGCACATGGGCGTCGATGTAGGCCTGGAGCGACTGGAAGCCGCCGATCCCGGCGTCAGAGCACCAGGCTGCTCTGCATGATGCCGCCATCGGCGAAGATCGTGGTGGCAATGATGGAGCTGGCGGCATCACTGGCGAGGAAGGCCTGGCCACACGTCAGGGGGCAGCCCCTCCGCCCTGAGCCGCCCGCGCCATCAGCACCACCACCGAGCGGGGCTGCAGGGTGTAGGCCTGCTCCGGCAGAGCGGGTGCCTCCGCCCAGTCGACGATGTCGTCGGGGCTGGGAAGGGCGGTATCGATCCAGCGATGCCACCGCCCATCGGCCAGACCGGTGGGGGGCAGGGCAAACCGCAGCGGCTGCCACCAGGCATTCACCAGCAGATGCCTCCGGAAGCGGTGTTCGCTGCTGGTGTGGCTCAGGGCCAGGGAGTGGGAGTCGGCCCCCCAGTCGGGCTGGAACGGCTCCACCCCGTGCCACTCCACCGCACAGCGGCGCAGCAGCTCGGAGAGCGACAGGTTGGCGTGATCCACCACCACATCGCGCCGCTGCCGGAAGGCGATCAGGGCGCGGCTGAAGCGCAGCAGATCCGCCCTTCTCGCCACCAGGCCCCAGTCCATCCAGCTGATCGGATTGTCCTGGCAGTAGGCGTTGTTGTTGCCCCGCTGGCTGCGGCCCACCTCATCGCCCATCGCCAGCATCGGCGTGCCTGGAGCGAGCAGCAGCAGGCAGAGGGCATTGCGCATCTGCCGCGCCCTGAGGGCCAGCACGTCGGGATCCTGCGTCTCCCCCTCCACGCCGCAGTTCCAGCTGGCATTGTCATCGGAGCCGTCGCGGTTGGCCTCGCCATTGGCCTCGTTGTGCTTGGTGTCGTAACTCACCCAGTCGGCCAGGGTGAAGCCGTCGTGGCAGGTCACGAAGTTCACGCTCAGCTCCGCCTCCCGCTGGCGGGGGCCATAGATGTCCGGGCTGCCGATCAGGCGCTGGGCGGCCGCCCAGGCGAAGCCGGAGTCTCCCTTGAGGAAATGGCGCAGATCGTCGCGGAAGCGCCCGTTCCACTCCTGCCAGCGCTCCCCCACGAACCGGCCCACCTCATAGAGGCCGGCGGCATCCCAGGCTTCAGCGATCAGCTTGGTGCCGGCCAGCACCGGATCGGTGTCGAGATCGAAGAGTACCGGCGGCCGCGGCTCCGGACGGCCCTCCTCATCGCGGGACAGCACGGCGGCCAGATCAAAGCGGAATCCATCCACGTGCATGTGCTGCACCCAGTGGCGCAGGCTGTGGCGGATCAGCCGCCGCACCACCGGATGGTTGGCGTTGAAGGTGTTGCCGCAGCCGGTCACGTCGAAGTCGTGCAGGCTGTCCCCCTCCCCCTGGAGCAGGTAGTAGTCGTGGGGAGCCAGGCCCCGATAGGAGAGGGTGGGCCCCGCCGCCGCGCCCGCCATGGCCCCCTCCGCAGTGTGGTTGTACACCACATCCAGGATCACCTCGAGGCCGGCGCGGTGCAGGGCCTTCACCAGATCACGGAACTCATCGAGCACCGCCAGAGGATCGGGGCCAGTGGCGTAGCCCGGGTGGGGAGCGAGCACGCTGATGGGCTGGTAGCCCCAGTGGTTGCTCAGGCCGGCCGGAGCCGCCTGGGCGTCGAAGGCGAACACCGGCATCAGCTCCACGGCGGTGATGCCCAGCTGCTGCAGGTAGGGAATCGTTTCGATCAGAGCGGCATAGGTGCCGGCCCGCCCGGGGGCGACAGCGGCGCTGGGATCGGCGGTGAAGCCGCGCACGTGCAGCTCGTAGATCACCGTTTCGCGCGCAGGGCGGCGCAGGGGCCGATCGCCCTCCCAGTCGTAGCGGCTGAGGTCGGCCACGACACTCTTGATGGCCCCAGCCCAGCCGCCTCCCGCCCCGATCTGCCCCCCGTCGCGGCGCTGGCCCCGCTGCCGGCGATAGCCCGCAGGCACCGCCAGGGCCGGGGCGTAGGGGTCGAGCAGCAGGCAGTCGGGATCGGCGGGGAGGCGGTAGCCGTAGAGCTGGCCCGGCCCCACCCCCGCCACCAGGCCATGCCAGTAGGTGGCGCTGCGGTGCGCTTCACCCTCGAGCACCAGCACCGCCGAGGGCTCCGGATCCTCGAGCGCGTCGAACAGGCAGAGCTCCACCCTGTCGCAGCCCCGGGCATGAACGCTGAAGTTCACCCCGCCCCGCTGCAGCGTCGCCCCGAGGGGCGCACTGGTGCCCTCAGCCAGAGCCAGGAGAGTGTCGGTCACGGCCAGCCGCACGGTGTGGGATCCCCTGCCCATGGTGATCAGGACCGGGCGCGCTGCCTACGTTGCGCTGCCGGTGAGGGCGGGGTGGATGGAGCTCACGGTGGTGGAACAGCTTCCTCCTCCCGCACCGCGCCCCACTGGCGATCCCTCAGGTCGGTGCCCAGAGGTTCCAGGCCATCAACCCCTGGTCGCGTTCATGCCAGCTCCGCCTCGAGGCGCGCCGCGATGCGCAGGGCGTTGGCGATCACGGTGAGGCCTGGGCCCACCGCCGGGCAGCTCGGAAACACGCTGGCATCCGCGATCCAGAGGTTCTCCAGCCCATGGCAACGGCCCTCCAGGTTCACCACCGAGCTGGCCGGATCACTGCCCATGCGGCAGGTGCCGCAGGCCAGGCCCATCACGCTCAGCGGCGCCTCGCCGCGGGGATAGATCGGCGCCCGCTGCACCACCGTGGTGGCGGGGTCGGCCTCGGTTTTCTGGATCGTGTCCAGCCAGCGGTACACCAACCGGTCGTGGGCTTCGCGGTTGTTGGGGATGTAGGCCACATCGATGCGCTCACCCCGCACCGTCACCCGGTTCTCCGGGTCGGGCAGCACCGCCGTCATCGCCCACCAGGTGATCGAGCGGTCGGCCAGCCACTCCAGCGCCGGATCCGGCAGCAGCCGGCTCACCAGCGACAGCAGCGGCGGCGACTCGGCGAACAGCAGATCCTGCAGCACGCCCCCACCGTTGCGGATCGAGCCCAGGGCGTAGTCCACGTTCTTGTCGCCCCAGTAGTACTCCGTGAGGCCCAGGGCCGGTGAGTAGCGGCCCGAATTGGGGCTGCTGGCCCGCTGCAGCAGCGCCGTGAGCTGGGGCTTCATCAGGTTGCGGCCCACCTGATCCGAGTCGTTGGCCAGCCCGCTGGGGTGCCGCTCCCCCGCCGAGCGCAGCAGGATCGCGGCGGTGTTCACCGCCCCGGCCGCCAGCACCACCTGGTGCCCCTGGAACAGCCAGCGGTCGCCTGCGATCCGCGCCTCCACGCCCTTCACCTCACGGCCGCTGGGGTCCACATGCAGCGCCTCCACCACCGCGCCGCTGCGAACCGCCGCCGGGGTCACCGCCGCCAGGGCCCGCTCCACGCCGAACAGCTCCGCGTCGCCGATGGGATCGGCGCTGCTCTCGCTCCAGCTCAGCGGCAGGTGATAGGGCCGCAATCCCTGGCGCGACAGGTCGGCGTGCAGCTGCTCCAGCACCGGCTCCATCGGCCGCGGGCCATAGGGATAGGCCGCCGCGCGCGGCGGCGCCGTGGGATCCTCGCCGGCCTGACCGTGCACCCGGTAGAGGGCCTCGGCCCGGTCATACCAGGGGGCCAGATCGCCGTAGTGCAACCCCCAGGCCGGCGAGCGGCCGTCCTGCATCGCCACGCCCTCGAATTCCGCCTCCCGCAACCGCTCCAGCACCGCCGCCCAGATCTTGGTGTTGCCGCCCAGGGCGTACACCATCTGGGGGTTGAAGGGATCGCCGTCGCTGCCGAACCAGGGCTGCTCCGGGTGGTAGCGCGGCCTGCGGAACAGCTCCACATCGCCCACGTTCTGATCCACCAGCGGCAGCCGCTCGCCGCGCTCGAGCAGCAGCACCCGTCGGCCCGCCTGGGCCAGCTCGGCGGCCAGCGTGGCGCCGGCCGCGCCACTGCCGATCACCACCACGTCGTAGAGGGTGTCGTCAATGATCATCGCGATGGCCCCATCAGCATCAGCGCTGCCACACGTAAATCAGCACGAACAGCACCACCCAGATCACATCCACGAAGTGCCAGAACAGCGACACGGCCGTCACCCCCACCGAGCCGGCGTCGTAGTTGCCCGGGCGAAAGGAGCGGGCCAGCATCAGCCCCATCAGCAGCACGCCGGTGAGCACGTGCAGGCCGTGGAAGCCGGTGAGCAGATAGAAGCTGGCGCCGTACACCCCATCTCCCAGCCCGAAGGGCAGCCCGGCCCACTCGAGCCCCTGCCCCACCAGAAACACCACCCCCATCGCCATGGTGAGCAGCCACCAGGCGCGGAACTGCCGCAGCCGGCCCCGGTGCAGGGCGCGCTCGGCCAGCCAGATCACACCACTGCTGCTCACCAGCACCACGGTGAAGCGCAGCGGATCGGCCAGCTCCAGCCCCTCCACACCGGGCGGCAGCCACAGGGGTGAGGAGGTCTTGTAGATGGCGTAGCCGGCGAACAGCGCCAGGAAGATCACGCTCTCGGAGAGCAGGAAGATCACGAAGCCCGTGAGGGTGTGATCGCCGTGGCCATGGTCGGCGTGCACGGGGGCGTCGGCCGGGTTGGGGGTGATGGTGGTCATGGGGTCAACCTCCCTGGGCCGCCCTGGCCACGTAGCGCGCCTGATCGAGCACCAGCGGCCGCTCCAGCCCGTAGCCGTAGGGGCCGCTCACCACGGTGGGCACGTCGTGCTCGAAGTTCTCCGCCGGTGGCGGCGAGGGCAGCAGCCACTCCAGGCCGATGGCATGCCAGGGGTTGGGCGGTGCCTTCTCGCCCCGCACCCAGGAGCTCACCAGGTTGAGCAGAAACGGAATCGTGGCCACCCCCAGCAGGAAGGCGCCGAGGCTGGCGAGCACGTTGGCGAAGGCGAACTCCGGGTCGTAGGACGCCACCCGGCGCGGCATGCCCAGCAGGCCGGCCGCATGCATCGGCAGGAAGGTGAGCTGACTGCCGATGAAGGTGAGCACGAAGTGCAGCTTGCCCAGGCCTTCGTACATCATCCGGCCGGTGAACTTCGGGAACCAGTGGTAGATGCCGGCAAACACGCCGTAGGTGATGGTGGAGAAGATCACGGTGTGGAAATGGCCCACCACGAAGTAGGTGTTGCCCACGTGGATGTCCACCGGCACCGTGGCCAGCATGATGCCGGTGATGCCGGCGAAGATGAAGTTGAACACACCGCCGAGGCAGAACAGCATGGCCGTGGTGAGGCGCAGCTTGCCGCGCCACAGCGTGGCGATCCAGGCGAACACCTTGATGCCGGTGGGCACCGCGATCAGCATCGTGGTGACCATGAACAGGTTGCGCATCCACTGCGGTGTGCCGCTGTAGAACATGTGGTGCACCCACACGATCAGGCTGAGGAAGGTGATCCCGAACGAGGCGATCGCCACCACGTGGTAGCCGAACAGGGGTTTGCGGGCATAGACCGGAAACAGCTCGGAGAAGATGCCGAACACCGGCAGCGCCATCACGTACACCGCCGGATGGGAATAGAACCAGAAGAAGTGCTGATACAGCATCGGATCGCCGCCCCCCTCCGGCCGGTAGAAGCTGGTGCCGAAGCTGAGGTCGAACAGCAGCAGCACCGCCCCGGCGGTGAGCACCGGCAGGCCGATCAGCTGGATCGTCTGGGCGGCCACGGCCGTCCAGCAGAAGATCGGCATGCGGAACCAGCCCATGCCCGGCGCCCGCAGGCGGATCACCGTGGTGATGAAGTTCACCGCCCCCATGATCGAGGAGATGCCCGAGAGCGCCACCGCCAGGATCCACAGAAACTGGCCGTTGATGAAATGCCCGAGCGGGTTCTGGATGCTCTGGGGTGGGTAGGCCCACCAGCCGGAGCCGGAGGGGCCGCCTGGCACCAGGAAACTCGCCATCAGAATCACGCCGAACACCGGCACCATCCAGAAGGCGGCCGCGTTCAGGCGGGGGAAGGCCATGTCCGGCGCTCCGATCATCGGCGGGATCAGCAGGTTGTTGAAGCCGTTGAGGATCGGGAACAGAAACAGGAACAGCATCACCGTTCCGTGCATCGTGTAGAGCCCGTTGTAGACGGAGGGATCCACCAGATCTGCCGCCGGCGTGATCAGCTCGCCGCGCATGATCATCGACAGCAGGCCGCCCACCAGCAGGAAGAACAGCGCGGTGATCATGTACTGCAGGCCGATCACCTTGGCGTCGGTGTTGAAGCTCAGGAAGCGCCGCCAGTTGTTCGGCGCGCCGGGCACCGGATGGGGCGCCCGCAGCACGCGGGGATCGAAGGCCGGAGCGGGGGTGGTGCTGGTCATGGTCAGCCCTCGTGACTGGCGGTGGGATCGGCACTGACGTGCACCAGCGGCGGGGGCGCCGGCGGCACCGTCGCCCAGCCCCGGTCGCCGCGGGCCAGACGCTGGGCGTAGAGGTCGGTGGCGGCGTTGGCGGCCGGCTGCAGCGGCTGGCGCAGGGCCTGCTTGAGCCAGGCCGCGTAGGCCTCAGGCGGCTCCACCACCACATCGGTCTGGTTGGAGGAGAAGTAGCCGCCGCTGAACATCGAATCGCGCAGCCGGTAGCGGCCCGCGCGGGTGGGGATGAGGCTGTAATCGATCACGCTGCCGGGGATCAGGTCCTGCTTGAGCCGGAAGGCCGGCACGTAGAAGCCGTGGATCACATCGGTGGCGCTGAGGCGCAGGAAGCTGCGCTGGCCCTCGGGCAGGTGCAGCTCGCTGCTGTGCACGCCGTTGGGATAGATGAACTCCCAGCTCCACTGGCGGCCGATCACCTGAATGGGCATCGCGGCGGCCGGGTCGTCTGCGGCCAGCACCCTGGCCGCGGGGCCCTCGACGCCGTGCATGGCGGCATGGCCGCCGCTCACGCGGATCTTGCCGCCCAGGGTGGAGAGCGTGTCGCTCACGTCGATCGCCTTCCAGGCAATCAGCATCACGATCACCAGTGGGATCAGCGTCCAGATGATCTCGAGCTTGAGGTTGCCTTCGATCGGATCGCCGTTGTCCAGGTCGTACTTGGGGGCTCGGTTGAACAGCAGCGTCCAGAGGATCACGCCGCTGCAGCCCAGGAAGATGAAGCTGCCGATGCCCACCTCCAGGGCGAACAGGTCGTCCACGGGGCCAGCGGCCGCGGAGGCCGGCACCGGAAGCCAGCGGTGCGACTGGGCGGCCATCCAGAAGCTGGCGGCCAGGTCGCTGAGCACCGCAGCCAGCAGCAGCGCGACGGACCAGAGCCTTGGGGATCGCGCGGCAGAGCTGGTCATGGCAGGGCCTCCCGCAGGTTCAGGCCCGCCGCCAGCAGCTGGTCTGCCGTGACGTGCACGCCGAACTCACCGGCCAGCTGGGCACCGAGGGTGCCGTGCACCCCGATCAGCACGAACAGGCCCAGGCCGGCCAGCAGGTAGCTCCACTGCACCTCGCGGCCCAGGTCGCGGCGCCAGCGGAACCGCTGCAGGCCACGCCACACCACCATCGCCACGATCAACAGCAGCAGAACAACACCCCCCACGCCGTGCCAGAGCATGGTGGCGGCGCTGCCGAGGCCGAAGTCGCTGCGCCCCCCCGGGATCGGCACCGCCAGCAACATCTCGTAGAAGCCGGCCGCGACGGTGAAGAAGCTCACCACGACGCAGGCCAGCAGGTTGAACCAGCCCACATCGTGGAAGCTGCAGCGGGTCACCGGCAATGCCAGGAAGCGGAACAGCCGCTTCTCGAGCGGAAACAGGGCGCCGGCGATGTCGAAGACAATCGCGATCACGAACAACCCGATCGTGAAGTGCACCAGGTTGGGGTGCAGCGGCATGGCGTAGGGCAACTGGTTGGGGCCCAGCTGCTCGGCCACAGGGGCAGCGGCCAGGGGCACCAAGGCGTACATCACACCAGCCCCGCGCGCACGGCTTCGACCACGGGCACCGTGTGCAGCCCGTACACCCACACCAGCTGATTCCCCAGCAGCACCTGCACCACCACCAGCACGCTCAGCAGCGCTCCGGCGCCCAGGAAGGCCGGCGGCAGCTGCAGGGGGTCACGGCTGCGGATCACGTAGCGCCAGCCGGAGAGCAGGGCCAGCACCCCGGCCAGCGACCAGCCGAGGGTGCTGTGCAGGTTGAGGATCGTGCTGGCCTCGCCGTAGGGACTGGCCAGGCCGGCCTCGATCTGGCCGAAGATGATCGCCACGAAGATGGCCACCGTGGCCACCAGCAAATTCCAGAAACTCACTTCAAACAGGGCAGGTCGGCGGCCGAAGCGGCCGATCAGATCGAACACCACACTGATCAGCGCCATGGCGATGACGAAGTGCACCACGATCGGGTGGATGGTGTCCATCCACGGCAGGTTGCGGTCGTTGAGCGGGGGAAGCAGCTCAAACATGGAGACCGGAACGGCTGCGAAGCTGCCCATACCCTGGGGGATTCCATCCGGGCGCTGCGGGGGTTGTGATGGATTGCGACAGCCCTGTGGGCATTCGCCGATCAAAGGACAGGCAGAACGAGCTGCACTTCCTGCTGGTGAGTCCCTGCTGGTGAGTCTGCGTAGGGTGATGGCCATTGCATGCACTCCGTGGCCGCTCCCTCCTCCCCCGCGCTGCGCTGGCTCACCGCCGGCCTGCTGCTGGCTGCGGCGGGCCTGGCCATCGCCCTGCCGTTCGTGTCGGCCACCCTGCTCACGATCGCCATCGGCGGCGTGGCCATCGCTGCCGGCCTCTCCCAGGGGCTGCGCCTCACCGGTGAAGCCGATCTGAAGGGCAAGCTGTTCCGCCTGCTCTCCGCCCTCCTCTATGCCGGCGGCGGGATCTACATCCTGCTCTACCCCCTCGCCAGTGAGGTGAGCCTCACCCTGTTCGTGGGCTTCCTGCTGGCCTTCCAGGGCGTGATGGAGCTGGCCGCCGCGGCCGCCGGCCAGGGCCCCGCCCGCAGCCTGGTGCTGCTCGATGGAATCGTCACCACCGTGCTGGGCGGGATGCTGATCGCCGAATGGCCCAGCGACAGCCTCTGGGCGATCGGCACCCTGCTGGGCATCGGCCTGGCCTTCTCGGCCATCAACCTGCTCACCACCCCGAGCCCCCAGGCGGGCTGAGGACCGGGCCGGGCGGCGTCACTCCCCCGCCGCGAACCCCTCGGCCTTGCGGGGATCCACCACACCGAGCGTGCCCTCGGCCGTGATCTCCACGCTGTTGGCCGCTCCCATGGCGGGGCTGCGCACCAGCTGGTGGCCCTTCGCCTCCAGCAGCCGGCGGGTGTCGGGGCTGAGGCCTTCCTCATGGAAGAAGCGATCGGGCAGCAGCTGGGCATGGATGCGTGGAGCCGCCACGGCACCGGCCAGGTTGAGGCCGTGCTCGATGCGGTTGAGCAGCACCTGCAGCACGGTGGTGAGGATGCGGCTGCCGCCGGGGCTGCCGGTGGCGAACCAGGGCCGGCCGTCGGCGTGGAACACCAGGGTGGGGCTCATCGAGCTGAGCGGCCGCCGGCCCGGGGCGATGGCATTGGAGGCGCCCTGCACCAGCCCGAAGGCGTTCGGGCTGCCCAGCTGGGCGGTGAAATCGTCCATCTCGTTGTTGAGCAGGAAGCCCGCCCCGGGCACGGCGATGCCGCTGCCGAAGGGGAAGTTGAGCGTGGTGGTGAGGGCCACCATGCCCCCCTGGCGATCGGCGGCGGAGAGGTGGATCGTGTCCTCGCTCTCGGGCAGGGGCGGCGGCCCCTGCTGCACCTGCGCGGCGGGCCGGTGCCGCTGCAGATCGAGGGAGCGGCCCATCGCCGCCACGTAGGCGGGGGCCAGCATCCGGGCCAGGGGGATCGCCACCTGGTCGGGATCACCCAGCAGGGCGTTGCGGTCGCGGTAGGCCAGGTTCATGGCCTCGGCCATGCGGTGCAGGGTCGCGGCTCCGTTGGCCCCCAGGCTGGCCAGCGGCATGGGCTCCAGCAGGGCCAGCAGCTGCAGGATCGTCACGGCGCTGCTGGGTGGCGGCGGCACCAGCACGGTGGTGCCACGGAAGCGGCCCGTCAGGGGTCGCACCAGCTGGGCCCGGTAGTCCGCAAGATCGGCGGGGGTGATCAGCCCGCCGCCCCGCCGCATCAACCCCGTGAGAGCCACGGCCGTTGGGCCCGCGTAGAAGCCGCGCTCGCCCTGCTCCGCGATCCGGCGCAGGGTGGCCGCCAACGCCCGCTGACGCAGCAGGGCGCCGGGCCGGGCCGCCGCCAGGAACAAGGCCCGGGCGGTGGGGTCGGCCGCCAGCCGCGGGCGGGCGCGGCGCAGATCTTCCGCCAGCACCCGACTCACCGGGAACCCCCGCTCGGCCAGGGCGATGGCGGGGCGGAGCACCTGGCGCAGCGGCAGGCGGCCATAGCAGCGCTGGGCCAGCACCAGCCCCGCCACCGAGCCGGGCACGGCCGTGCTCAGCAGGCTGCCGGTGGCCAGCTTGCGATCCACGCGTCCATCCGGCCCCACGAACAGATCACCGCGGGCGGCGGCCGGCGCCGTCTCACGGAAGTTCACCGCCACGGCCGTGCCCCGGCCGATCCTCAGCTCAGGGCTGCCGGCCCTGCCCTGGGTGCCGGCCTCCGGCAGACAGCCGCGGGAGCGGGCCGGCGAGGCGCCGGGCAACCACAGCATCAGGAAGCCGCCGCCGCCCAGGTTGCCGGCCTGGGGGTGGCTCACCGCCAGGGCGAAGGCGGTGCCGACCGCCGCATCCACCGCATTGCCGCCCTGCCGCAGCAGCTCCACCCCGGCGACCGCGGCCAATGGCTCCTGCACCGCCACCATGCCCCCAGGCGACCACACCGGATGGGAGCGCTGCTCCCGCTCCTGCAGCACATCGGCGCGCAGGGGGCCGGGGAGTGCCAGCAGGGCGGGAGCGAGCAGCACCGGCAGCAGCCGCCTCAGGCCCGGAGCAGGGCCCTGGAGGGATCGTCGCCGGACCAGGGAGGACATGGGGATGGGCAGGGTCTGCGTTGATCCCATGGTGGAGGTCCATACGAAGTCGGCGGCGTGATCGCCAAGGAGCTCGGCGTGTAGGGCACCACCTAGCTCAAGCGCGCCGTGGTGGCCGCCTTCGGCTGGCCGGCCAACCTGCAGGGCGAGGCGTTGTATCCCTTCACCAAGCTGGACAGCAAGGGTGAAACGCTGACAGGAGCCAACAACGACACCCTCAGCTTCACCAAGGGGGCAACACCCCCCGATGCCGAAGCGGCCCGTGCAGCACGCTCAGAACCCTGAAACGCCCCCTGCCTCGCCCGGAGACAGGCCTGCGCCAGTCCCCCCGCTGATCGCACGGACCACTCCCTTGCTGCAATGTCGTCGCGCGCGATGGGAGGCATCGCAACGATCATGAAGCGGATGATCCGATGCACCAACCATGCTTACAGTGCACCCAGAAAGAGGATCCTGAAGACCAGCATGAATCAACAGCAGAAAGCCCTGATTGAACGAGCACGGGAACTGGCCAGGCCCTTTCGCATCGAGGATGGCGAATCGTTTCGCCTCAAGGATGTGGACCCTGGCGATACGCTCCACTTCGACCAGGAAGACAAACCCCAGGCCAAGGAAGCCCTGGCGTTGGGTGTGGAGCTGCTGGCGGAATTTCAGGACATGCTCTATGCCCAGGATCGCTGGGCCGTGCTCTTGGCCTTCCAGGCCATGGATGCCGCCGGCAAGGATGGCACCATCAAGCATGTGATGAGCGGGGTCAATCCCCAGGGCTGCCAGGTGAGCAGTTTCAAGGCACCTTCCGGCATCGCCCTGGATCACGACTATCTCTGGCGCTGCAACATCGCCCTGCCCGAGCGGGGGCGGATCGGCATCTTCAACCGCAGCTACTACGAGGAGACCCTGGTGGTGCGTGTTCACCCCGAGTTTCTGCACAAGCAGACACTCCCGGACGAACTGATGGGCAAGGACATCTGGGAGAAGCGCTTCAAGGATATCCGCAACTACGAGAAGTACCTCAGCAACAACGGAACAGTGGTACGAAAATTCTTCCTGCATGTCTCCAAGAAAGAGCAGAAGAGGCGCTTCCTTGAACGGCTGAACAATCCTGAGAAGAACTGGAAGTTCTCCGCCAACGACATCAAGGAGCGGGCCTACTGGGACGACTACATGCAGGCCTACGAGGACATGATCCGGAATACGGCCACCAAGCGCGCGCCCTGGTATGTGGTTCCGGCCGACAACAAGTGGTTCACGCGCATCGTGGTGGCGGCCGCCGTTGTGGAAACCCTCGACTCCCTCAACCTCCGCTATCCCACCGTCAGCGACGAGGACCGGGCCAGGCTGGAGCAGGCGAAGCAGGAGCTCCTGAACGAGTGACCGCATCCACCCATGCATCCACCTGAGCCCAAACTGCCGCCTTGGCCCGAGCCCGCCTCGGACTAGGCGGCTTTGGCGGTTGCTTCCGACGACGAGGGCGACGCCGCGGAGGCTGGCGCGCCAGTCTGGCCTGCAGCCAGATCCTGAATCTGCTTCAGATAACCCGCATAGGTGGGTGATTCACCAGGGGCGTAATTGAGGTTCTTGAACAGACCCGTGAGACGGGTGAAGAACTCCCGCACCGCCCCCTTGTCAGCGAAGTGATAAGGGCGGTTCAGCAGATCGCAGACCAGATCAAAGGATGTTTTCTGGCGTTCAATCGAGCAGCTGGAATCCACCGCATCAAAGGCATCCTGCTGCAGATACACCATATCGAGGAAAAGCGCCTTCTGATGCAGGATGAAATCCTCGATGGTGACGCCTTCCTCACCAGTCACCTGGATCATCTGATTCACGGCATCACCACGGCGCAGCAGGTCGTTCATCGACTGAACCCGTTGCACCCAATCTGGCGCAACATGCTTGGCGAACCAGTCTTCCAGCTGGCCGAAGTAGCGCGACCAGGAAAGCAGAATGTCCACGGCGGGATAGAAGCGCTTGTAAGCCCGATCGGCACTCAGCCCCAGGAAGGCCTTCACCGTGCTCAGGGTCGACTGGGTGACCGGCTCCTCGAAGTTGCCGCCAGCCGGCGACACCGTGCCGATCATCGTGAGACTGCCCACACTGCCGTCGTTGGTGCGGATGATGCCGGCCCGCTCGTACACACTCTTGATCGAGGAGTCGAGATAGGCCGGGAAGGCTTCCTCCCCGGGAATCTCCTCAAGCCGGCCGGAGGTTTCGCGCATCGCCTGGGCCCAGCGGGAGGTGGAATCGGCGATCAGCAGCACGTTGTAGCCCATCTGGCGGTAATACTCACCCAGGGTGAGACCGGTGTAGATCGAGGCCTCCCGCGCCGCCACCGGCATCGAGGAGGTGTTGCAGATGATGATCGTGCGATCCATCAGCGATCCACCGGTCTTGGGATCGGAGAGCTTGGGGAACTCGGTGATGGTTTCCACCACCTCGCCGGCCCGCTCGCCGCAGGCCACCACGATCACCACGTCCACATCCGAGTGGCGCGAGATCATGTTCTGCAGCACCGTCTTCCCGGCACCGAACGGTCCGGGGATGCAGCCGGTGCCCCCACGGGCAATCGGGAGGAACGTGTCCACGATGCGCTGGGTGGTGATCATCGGCTCCTCGGGATAGAGCCGCTCGCACAGGCGCCGCTCCAGCAGGCCCTGGGGCAGGGGACGCCGCACCGGCCACTCCTGGGTGAGGGTGAGGGAGCGGGTGTTGCCTCGGGCATCCTGAATGCGGGCGACCGCCGTGTCGACGGTGAAGCTGCCCTGCTGGATCCACTCGAGTGTGACCTCCCCGGGTTCGGCGAAGGGCACCATGATCTTGTGGGTGAAGCGGCCCTCCTGGACGGTGCCGATCACATCGCCGGCCTTGAGGCGATCGCCCATGCGGGCCGTGGACTGGAACGACCACTTGCGCTCGGTGTCGAGCGGAGCCACGGTCGCTCCGCGGGGGAGGAAGGTGCCGTACCCAGCCGCCAGGCCGGCCAGGGGATTCTGCAGGCCGTCGTACACCTGGCTGAGCAGGCCGGGGCCGAGGGTCACCGAAAGCAACTCACCTGTCTGCTCCACCGCATCGCCCACCCCGACGCCCTTGGTGCTCTCGTACACCTGGGCATCGGCGGTGGTCCCATGCACCCGCAGCACCTCGGCCTTGAGCCGCTCCTGGCGGTCCCCCTGCCGGCGGCTCGGCAGGATGTAGATCACCTCGTTCTTGAGGATCGGCCGCGGATCGGTGTCGGCCATGGCGATGGTCACCAGGTCGTCCTGAACGGCGACCACGCGGGCGGGATTGAAGGAGGCGTCGGTCATCGGCCGGCTGCGACGGGTTGTTGGGCTGACTCAGGGGCGGAAGCAGGGACTGGAGGAGGAGGCTGCTGGGGCGAGGCCACCGGAGAGGGGACACCGGCGCCGATGGCGACGCCCTCCAGCGCGGCCTTCACCAGTTCACCGAAGCGCTGCTGCGCCTCCTGGGCGTCGTAGTGCGACCAGCGGTCCACCAGAGCCCAGCGGGCCACGTAGATCACCACGGCTTCGAAGTCGAAGCGGTGGCCGAAGGAGAGTCGCTCGAGCCCGTTCCAGATCACCTGAAACAGGGAGCGTTCGAGCGCCACCAGATCGCCGGACTCCAGCAGGCGGCTCACCTCCGGGATCCAGGGGAACACCACCTCGAGCCCGAAGGCCGGTTGCTTCCAGCGACGTTCGATCGTGGCCACCCAGGGACCGAAGCCCCAGGCCTGCCCGATGGGTGGCTCCTCCTCACCGCGGTGGCGGCGGCGCAGGGCCGCCAGGATCGTGCGCAGATCGAGCCGCTGCGCCACCAGCTCCCGCAGGGTGGGATTCGACACCTCCTGGAAGAACCCCTGCGCCGCCTGCAGCACCCGCGCATCCGCAGGACCCGCCAGGCTGTCGTCATCCCGAACCGACTGGGCGAGCAGGCCGACGATCAGATCCAGGGTGTGCCGATCGTCCGGATGCAGCAGGGACAGCCGACTCTGCAGCTTCAGCAGCGAGATGGCTGGCGTGCCGGCCTCGAACAGTCCCCCCAGGGGGGGCAGGCTGGCCATCAGCACCGTGTAGCGCGGAGCTGTGAAGCGGGGGCTCATTTCACGACACCCTCCAGGAGGGCGCGGAAGCGAGGTTGCAGGTGCTGCAGGATCGCCTCGGCGACAGACTGGTCGCTGAGATCGAGCACCACGTCGCGATCCACGAGCCGCAGGCGGAGCCCGGCCTGCTGATCGCTGCCGATGCCGAAGCTCACCCCCTCCCGCAGCATGCCGCGGGAAACCAGCTGCACGAAGCGGGTGAGCACCCCGTGTTCGAGTTCCTCGGGGTTCTGACTGAGCTCCTCGAGGCCGGCGATGTGACGGGGCAGCAGCACCTCGGTGTGGTCGGAGCGGTCGGCCTGCTCCCGCACGCGACCCACCACCTCCAGGATCATCTTCTCGATCAGCTCCTGCTTCTGCTGTTCCTCGCCCACCAGCTGGCGGACCTCCCCGCGAAAACGCTCCATCAGCTGGGACTTCAGGGCCAGAACCGCATCCCGCAACGCCAGTTCGAGGGCCTGCTTGCCGGAACTCTCCAGGGTCTCGGCTTCGGTGCGGGCCTGCTGCACGATCTGGTCGGCCTGCTGGCGGGCCTGGGCGAGGGTGCGCTGGGCCTCGGCCCTGGCCTCGGCCACGATCTGGTCGGCCTGGCTGCGGCCGGCGGTCACCCCCTGATCACGCAGGCGGGCGATCAGCTCCTCCACCCCCGAGGCCACCTGAGCCGGGGTGTCGTCACGGTTGGCGCGGGACTTGGGCATCGCGGGGAGGGGGCGAGGGGAGAATCAAACGGTGGGATCGAGGGAAGGGTTCACGGTTTGGGGATCCCCCCCGCCGCCACGAGGGCGAACACGAAGGCGAACACGGCGAAGCCCTCCACGATCGCGGCAGGGGCCAGGGCCAGACCGAAGATCTCGGGCTTCGCCTTCGAGCCCGAGATGGCCGAGGCACAGCAGAGGCCCTGATAAATGGCCGCCAGCAGGAAGGTGAGTCCGGAGAGCACACCCAGACCGAAGAGGGCGCCGGAGTTCTCCGGCGACACCGGCCTGTTGAGGATGAACATCACCACGATGCCGTAGATCGACATCGAGGAGGGAAGGGCGGAGAGGCCAACGAAACGGCCATAGCCGCTGTTGACTTCCATCATGGCGCCGATCGCCGCCTGGCCGGCAATCGTGCAGCCGATCGCCGCCCCGATGGCCCCGAGGGCGACCGGGGCGTAGATCCCGATCCAGCCCAGCCCGAGAAGAGAAAAATGGTCGTTCAAGAGGCAAGCTCCTTTTTGATGAAAGGCCTGAAGGGGACACCTTCCCCGGAAAGTCCCCAGTTGAAGAACTCGATATAGTTCAACCGGAGACCATGCACAAAGCCACTGATGATGGCCAGCAGCAGATTGATGCCATGGCCCAGCACCAGAATCAGCAGGGCGATCGGAACTCCAAGAGCCAGACCCGATCCTGACACCTGACTGGCCAGCTGATTGAAGGTGATGGCCAGGGACGCACTCGCCAGCCCGAGGGCAAAGAGGCGCAAATAGCTCATCACATCACCGAACAGTTTGGAGATGGCGGTGAGCGATCCAGCACCATCGAGAAGACGCAGCAGGAGATCGGCCGGGTGGCGGATGGGGCGTTCACTGCTCAGCAGCAGAACGGTGATCAGTCCGCCGGCGATCAGGCCAATCCCCAGATGGAGGTAAGGCGCGGCGGCATTGCCGAGATAGAGCGTCAGCCCCCCCAGAATCACCGCCATCCAGCCGATCGGTGACGCCCTGCTGGCCACGGAATGGCCCCGCAGGGCCACCACGGTGTTGGCCAGCAGCAGGTGGGCGCAGCCGACCAGCAGGGAGAGTTTCATCATCGCCGCGAAATCATTGAGATCGAGCAGCTTGAGATGCCCCAACAGGGAACCCTCCGGAGGCTCCACACCGAAATAGCTGCCGGCGAGGATTCCATAGAGGAGCGCCATCAGCAGGCCGAAGGACGCCAGGATGCGGAAATGACGTCCGCCTGGCGAGCGTCCCATCGCCTTCCACTTCAGCCCGAGCAGCAGACCCAGCACCAGGGCATAGCCGGCATCGGCCATGATCATGGCGAAGAACAAGGCGAACGAGAAAAACACCACGACCGAAGGATCCCAGTCGCGATAGGCCGGGGTTTCGTAGAAGGTGACCAGGTCCTGACCTCCGCTGAGGACGGAGGGATTGCGCAAGAGGGTGGGGGGACTGTCCTTCGGGGTCGGCACCTCGGCCAGGTAGGCGAGGCCCTGCTGGGCCGCGAACGCCTCCAGGCGCGGCAGAAGGGGGCGGGGGATCCAACCCTGAAGCTGCACCAGGGTGCTGTCGTCGTGGGCGAGGCCCGCGGCCTGCTCCCGCGCCTGGGCATCCTCGGCCCGGTTCAGGTGCTTGGAGAGGAGAAAGATCCAGCGGCTGAGCGATTCGTGCTCCGCCTCCACATCCTCCAGGGCCGTGCGCGCGACATCGAGCTCCTGCTGCACATCCCGGTGGGACTGGGACCCCACATGGGAGCGAGGCACCGGCAGAAGGGCGGGATCCGGCTCCTGCTCGGCGATCAGCACGACATAGGCATTGCGGGCGCTCTGATACAACAGCTGCCAGGGCAGATCGAGCGTGGCGAGAGCCTGGCGGAAGGCCCGTCCCTTGGCATGGGGCACGCGGTAGAACCAGAGGCGACACCCTCCCAGAACCTCGAGATCGGGAAGCTCGAAATCTCCCCAGGGTCTGAGCTCCTCGAGCCGCTTGCTGAGGGCCAGCACCTGATCCTCCGCCTCCTGCTTCTGGTGGCGATTGGCCAGGGCCTCGGCCACGATGCGCTCGAAGTCGAAGTCGGCATCCACCCGGCTCTGGTGGCGCCGTCGCCGCACATCCATCAGATAGCGCAGGGCCTGGCGGGCGTCCTCGCTGGGCTTTGACACCACGAAGCCCTGGTCGTCGGCCGTGGCGGTGTCGCCCTCCAGTGCAATCAGGTGCAGACAGCCGAGGCCCTGCAGACCATCCAGCAGGGCCTCCCGATCGGCGGACAGGCCCAGCAGGGTCACCTTGGCGAGCGGAATGATCGTCATGCCGCCACCAGGCTCGAAGGGTTCGGGTTCTGGCTCGAAGGGTTCTGCTTCTTGCGCTTGGCGATCTTCGAATTCACCACGGCGGCACGCTCAGCATCCGCCAGGTAGATCGTGATCTTCTTGATGTTGTGGCGGGTTCGCGGGATCAGCACCTTGTCAAAGAGATTGAAGCGCTGGGTCACCTTGCGCTCAGCCTGCCGCAGCAGCTCAAGCCGTTGTTCGGCCACGCGGAGCTGCAGCTGGTTGCGCAGCGCCTGCTGCAGCCACACCACCACGGCATCCACCCAGAAGGGACGGGTGAGCAGGCCGTAGTCGGCGACCTGGAAATCCACCCCCTCGAGCTTCGGCAGGCGCGTTCCCATCAGGTTCTCCTCCACCTGATGGACGGCCGCAATCGTCACCAGGCCCGAAAGATCGATCCGCTCATGGGCCAGCATCGGGCAGGACTGGCCCACCTCCGCAGCGATCGCGGCGGCACGGGCCCTGGCCTCCTCCAGCTGGCGTCGGGCCGCTTCGCGCTCGGCCCCAAGCTGACGACGCTTGAGATCCAGGGACGGCAGCACGTCGTGGTAGGTCTTCAGCAGACCCTTCTGCCGGCTCAGCGAAGCCTTGGTGAGCGGCAGCCGGCTCATGCCACGGCCTCCTGCTTAGGTGCCTCCTGCTGGGGGGCCTCCTGCCCAGCTTTGCGGGGAAAGTACTTGTCGATCAGCTCCTGCTTCATCAGCAGTTCCTGTGGCTCGAAGCACTCGGCAAGGGTCTGCCAGGCGAGATCCAGAGCGGCCTCCAGTGGCAGGTCCACGTTGATGTCCATGAACCGCTGGCGGAAGAGATCGCCAAAGCGGATCAGCTTGCGGTCGTAGTCGGAGAGTTCGAAGGCCATGGCCAGCTTCTGCTGGGCATCCCGGGCGCCCGCATACAGCCGGATCGTGGTGTTCATGATCTGGTTGTGGTCCTCGCGGGTCACCTTGCCGATCACGTTCTGCTTCAGACGCGACAGCGAACCGAAGGGATCGATCATGCCGTCGTGCAGGTAGAACTGGCCTTCGGTGATGTAGCCGGTGTTGTCGGGAACCGGGTGGGTCACGTCATCGCCGGGCATGGTGGTCACCGTGAGCACGGTGACGGAACCACCCTTGGCGTAGTCGGCGGCCTTTTCATAACGGCGGGCCAGCTGGGAGTAGAGATCGCCCGGATAGCCGCGGTTGGCCGGCACCTGGTCCATGGCGATGCTGATCTCCTTGAGGCCATCGGCAAAGGAGGTCATGTCGCTGAGCAGCACGAGCACACGCTTGCCTTCCTCCACGGCGAACTTCTCGGCCACGGCGAGAGCCATGTCGGGAATCAGGATCCGCTCCACGATCGGATCGGAAGCCAGATTCACGAACATCACCGTGCGTGGAAAGACGCCGGCATCCTCGAAGGCCTTGCGGAAGGCGTAGTAGTCGTCGAAGATCAGACCCAGCCCGCCGAACACCACCACATCCGCATCCGCCTGAATGCCGATCCGGGCGAGAAAGGGATTGAAGGGTTCACCAGAAATGGAGAAGATCGGAATCTTCTGGCTCTCCACCAGGCAGTTGTAGATGTCGATCATCGGCACATTGGTGCGGATCATCTTGGAGGCCAGGATGCGGCACATCGGATTCACCGATGGTCCACCGATCGCCACCCGTGGATCCTGAGAGAGGTCGGGTCCTCCATCGATCGGCTCCCCCGTGCCGCGAAACACCCGGCCAAGAATGTTCCCTGAATAGGTGGCCGTCATCGGATGACCCAGAAAGCGCACCTGGGAGTTGGTCGACACTCCCTTCGTGCCCCGGAACACCTGCAACGCCACCGATCGCTGCTTCAGATCGATCACCTGGGCCAGCGAGGAGCTGCCATCGGCGTTCTGCAGCACCGCCAGATCGTTGAAGCGCGGTCCATCGGAGGCACCCTCTGCCCCGGCCGGCACCTCCACCCGGATGATGTCTCCCACGATTTCAAGAATCCGGGAGTAACTGATCAGCGAAGACATCAGGGCAGGGCCTCGATGGAGAACATCAGGCTGGGCTCCAAAGCCCAGCCCGTGCACCCGTCATGAGCCGAACATAGCCCGCAGGGCAAGGCTTGTCAGCCCGCAGCTCAGGCAATCAGACAGTCGTTGACAACCTCCTGTTCAACAGCCTCCTGCCATGGCTCGGCGGCCCCGTAGCCACCTCCGCCAGGCGTCTCGATCACCAGCACATCGCCCGGCTGCACCTTCAGCTCCACCCGGCCACCCAGCGGCTCCCCACGGCCATCGGCCCGCTCGATCCGGTTGGTTCCGGGCTGGGCGTCACCGCCGCCCGCCAGCCCCGCCGGCGGGATCCGCCGGGATCCGCTGAGCAGGTCCACCGTCATCGGCGCCAGGAAGCGCAGGCGGCGCACCACCCCATCCCCCCCGGGCCAGCGGCCCGCCCCGCCGGAGCCGCGGCGGATGGCGAAGCTCTCCAGCCGCACCGGGAAGCGCTGCTCCAGCACCTCAGGATCGGTGAGGCGCGAATTGGTCATGTGGGTCTGCACGGCTGAGGCTCCGGCGAAGCCGCGGCCGCGGAGATCGCGGCCGGCGCCGCTGCCGCCGCAGATCGTCTCGTAGTACTGGAAACGCTCGTTGCCGAAGCTGAGGTTGTTCATCGTGCCCTGGGCCGCCGCCTGAACACCGAGCGCGGCAAACAGGGCATTGGCCAGGGCCTGGGAGGTCTCCACGTTGCCCGCCACCACGGCCGCCGGCGGCCTCGGGTGCAGCAGCGAGCCCTCCGGCACCACCAGCTCGAGGGGCTCGAAGCAACCGGCGTTGAGGGGAATGTCCTCACCCACCAGGCAACGGAACACGTAGAGCACCACGGCCTTGGTGATCGCCAGCGGGGCGTTGTGGTTGCCGTCCTGCTGGGGCGAGGTGCCGCTGAAGTCGATGCGGGCGCGGCGGCGGCGGTGATCGAGGCTCACGGCCACGCGGATGTGGCTGCCGTCATCGAGCTCCACGGCGGCATGCCCCGGCTGGAGGCGCTCGATGGTGCGGCGCACCGCCTCGGCGGCATTGGCCTGCACATGCCCCATGTAGGCCTCCACCTCGGCCTGCCCCGCCAGCCGCAGCAGCCGCAACAGTTCCCGCACCCCGAGCCGGTTCGCGGCCGCCTGGGCCTTGAGGTCGGCCAGCAGCTGAGCCGGATCGCGCACGGGATGCTCACCCTCGCCGAAGCGCTCCAGCCAGGCCCGCTCATCGAGCCGTCCGGCGCGCAGGAAGGAACAGTTGTCGAGCAGCAGCCCCTCCTCCTCGATGCGGCGGCTGAAGGCCGGCATCGAGCCGGGGGTGATGCCGCCCACGTCGGCGTGATGGCCGCGGCTGGCCACATAGAACAGCGGCGCGCCGGCATCGGCTGCGTCGTCCACGTACACCGGCGTGATCGCGGTGATGTCCGGCAGATGGGTGCCGCCGTCGTAGGGGTTGTTGGAGAGCACCACGTCCTCCGGCCCCAGGGGCGGCCGGCGGCCGGCCGCGATGGCGGCCAGCAGGGCGGCGATGCTCTCGCCCATCGAGCCCAGGTGCACCGGGATGTGGGGCGCATTGGCCACCAGACGGCCGCGGCCGTCGAACACGGCGCAGGAGAAATCCAGCCGCTCGCGGATGTTCACCGAGCGGGCGCTCTGCTGCAGCTGCACCCCCATCTGCTCGGCGATGGCCGAGAAGCGATGGTTGTAGAGCTCCAGCAGGGTGGGATCGGGGGGCTCGGCGGCCGCAGCCTGCGGATCGGACAGCTGCGGAGTGCCCGAGCTGGTGCCGGTGCCAGTGCTTGACGGGATGGTGGCGCTGTCCGGACCGGGTGGCTGGTGCCGCAGCAGCAGGGCGCCGTCCTCCAGCACCCGCCCGCTCCAGTGGGTCTCCAGCAGGGTCGTGCTGGTGGGATCGAGCACCAGGGCAGGCCCCTGCAGCTCCTGGCCGGGCCGCAGCTGCGAGCGTTGCCACAGGGGCACCGGCTGCGGCCCCTGATCCGCATCCAGCCACACCGGCACGGTGGGCACACCGGCCTCTGGCTCTCCCGGCCCCACCGGCTCCCCCGGCCCGGGCAGCGCCTCACCAGCGTCGGCCGCCACAAGGGGCGGCGGTGGGCTCCTCAGGGGTTCGGCCAGCTCCACCAGCAGCCGCTCCACCACCAGATCGGCGGCGGTGAAGGCCGGCCGGTAACCGAAGCGCCGCTGGTGGCTGCGGCCGAAGGCCTCCAGCAGCTCCTCCAGCTCGGCGGACGGCTCCCAGGCCACCACGAGCCCCTGCTCGCTACCGGTGAAACGCAGTTCCAGCCGCCACCACACCCGGCCCGACTCGCCGGGAGCCAGGTCTCCGGCCCGGTGCAGATCGGCGCGGGCCTGCGCGGTGAGCGCCTCCGCCCGGCAGCGCAGGTCCTCCAGGGTGCGGCCATCGAGGGGCAAGCGGGGGGAGCGCTCCAGCAGCAGCCGCTGCTCGGCGCGTCCGATGCCATAGGCGGAGAGCACCCCGGCCAGGGGATGGAGCAGCAGCTGGCTCACCCCGAGGGCCTCGGCGAGGCGGCAGGCGTGCTGACCGCCAGCCCGGCCGTAGCTCACCAGCAGGGCGCCGCGCAGGTCGTGGCCGCGCTGGATCGAGATGCGGCGGATGGCACCGGCCATGGTTTCGATGGCGATGGCCAGGGCCCCGGCCGCCACCCGCTCGGGCGAGATGGCGGCCCCGCTCTGCCCGGGCGCGGCGCCCATCCGGGCCGCCAGGGAGGCGAAGCGGTCCCGCGCCGCCTCTGGATCGGCGCCCTGGTCGCCGCCGGGGCCGAACACCGGCGGCAGGGCGGCGGCAGGCAGCCGGCCCAGCAGCAGATTGGCATCGGTGATGGTGGCCGGGCCGCCGCGGCGGTAGGCGGCCGGGCCGGGGTCGGCACCGGCGGAGTCAGGACCCACGATCAGCCGCTGGCCCTCGAAGCGCACGATCGAACCGCCACCGGCGGCCACCGTGTGGATCGGCAGCATCGGCGCCTGCAGCCGCAGGCCGGCCACCTCCGTTTCCGGCTGGCGCTCCCAGGCCAGGGCGCCGAGGGCCGGATCGAAGTGGAACACGTCGGTGGAGGTGCCGCCCATGTCGAAGCCCACCACCGGCCGGGGCGCCTCCCCCGCCGCCGCCAGGGCCTGCTCGGCCACCGCCACCGCCCCCACCATGCCGCCGGCGGGGCCGGAGAGGATCGTGTCCTTGGCGTGCAGCAGCTCCGGGGCAGCCAGGGAGCCGCTGGAGCGCATCACCCGCAGCCGCGGCCCTGCTCCGAGGTCCCGGCGCACCTGCTCCAGGTAGGCGTCGAGCACCGGCGCCACCGCCGCCTCCACCAGGGTGGTGTGGCCCCGGGGCACGAGCCGGGGCTGGCGGCTGAGCTGGTGGGAGAGCGCCAGCCGCGTGACGCCCAGGCCCTCCAGCCAGGCCCCCAGCCGGCGCTCATGCTCCGGATTGCGGCAGGCGTGCAGCAGGGCCACGGCGCAGCTGCCGTAGCCAGCCGCGCGGGCGGCCCTGAGCTCGGCTGCCAGCGTGTCGTCGAGCCGCAGCGGCTCGAGTTCGCTGCCGTCGGCGGCCAGGCGCCCTTCCACCTCCAGCACGCGCACCTGCAGGGGGCGGGGCCGCTCGATCGCCAGGGCGAAGATGTCGGGACGGTGCTGGTCGCCGATCTGCAGCAGATCGGCCAGGCCACGGTTGATCAGCAGCAGCACCGGGGCGCCGTGGTGCTCCAGCAGGGCATTGGTGGCCACGGTGGTGCCCAGCCGCACCTCGTCGATGGAGGTCACCGTGAGGATCGCGGTGGGGACCTCGGTGGGGACCTCGGTGGGGATCGCTTCCTGCCCGATCAGCTCCCGGATCGCCCGCACGGCAGGGTCGCCGGAGCGCTCGGGCTGGCGGGAGAGCACCTTGCGAACGTGAAGCCCGTCCAGGGGGTCGAGCCCCACCACATCGGTGAAGGTGCCCCCCCGGTCGATCCAGAACCGCCAACCCATGGACGCGCAGGCTCTCCAACCTCAGGGCTGCTGGTGGCCCCGATCAGAGCATGGCTCAGCGCAGGGATTCAGGCTGCAGGGGGATCAGGCCTGATCGGGCGTGAGGGTGATGCGCAGCTTGTCGAGCGGCACACCGTTGAACCCGTACACGCCGTTGCCATAGCTGCGCAGGTCCTTGAAGCGGAGGGTCTTGCCGATGTTGTTGAGCTTGACCACATCCTGCTTGCCGAAGTTCCTGATCACATACCTCTGCATGTGATTGAAGGGACCGTGGAAGCGGGTGTTGTTGGTGAAGGCGAACGTGTCGCGAACCTTGTCATTGCCGAAGTCGATGACGCTGTTCGTGCGCTTGGTGATGGCACCAGCCTGGGCACCGAAGATGATCGTGTCCTTGTCGGCATTGCCCTTGTAGGTCCAGCTGGCCGCCATGGCCCGATTCACGACGACCCTGTTGACGTCGCCATCGCCATTTTTGCCTTTGGCCTTGATTTTGACTCTGGCGACCACAGGCTGCCCGGCCCAGGTACGGGCATTGCCCAAAAGTGTCAGCCTGGACGCTTTTCGAGATTCCTTTTCGGATTTGCTGATCCAGCCGGGAAGACCGCTGATGACGAATTCGCTCATCGATGAACTCAAGGGATGCTTGGCGCTCACCGTACCGAACAGGCCAACGGAACTGTGGCCAGGAAGAAAAAAAAGCGGCACTGATCAGCTTTTCCTAATTCCCAATGGCGCTGCGGGCTTGACGCGCGCGGTAGCCAAGAAACACTCCGAAAAGTATTGTCAAGAGGCCTTACCTCTTAACGCCCCCACCGCAAGATGCCGCAGGGTCAGTGCGTGAATCGTCCGCAGCCCCTGAGGCTGGGCAGCCCTGGCCTGGCTCAGCGGTAGTTCTCGAACTGGAGCGGCACCTCCACGTCCTGCTGCTTGAGCAGCTGGATCGCCGCCTGGAGATCATCCTTGCTCTTGGCGGTGATCCGGAGGCTCTCCCCCTGGATCGCCACCGACACCTTCTTGAGGTTGTCGCGCACGGTCTTGCTGAGTTCCTTGGCCAGCTCCTTGCTGAGGCCCTTGCGCAGGGTCACCACCTGCCGGACCCGGTTGCCCCCCACGGCTTCCGGCGACTGGAAGTCGAAGATCTTCAGCGACAGGTTGCGCTTGGTCGCCTTCTGCCGCAGCACGTCCTCCACGGCCTGGAGCGTCATGTCACTGGCCGTGGTGATCGTGAGGCTGGTCTCCTCCAGCTCGATCTCGGTACCGGAATCCTTGAGGTCGTAGCGCTGGCCGACGTCCCGGCGCACCTGGTCGATGGTGTTCACCAGTTCCTGCCGGTCGAAATCCGAGACCACATCAAAGGAAAAGGTGTCAGCCATGGGCTCCGGCATCAGGGGCGCTCGGTGCCCACCCTAGAAAACGGCTCAGGACCCCGCCCCCCTGGTCGCCACCAGCACCCGATGGCGCGGATCACAGGCCTCTCGGCGCACGGCCTCGAAGCCGGCGGCCCAGAGTTCCGCGGCGAGATCGAGCCGGAAGTAATCCTCCAGGTAGGGCTCGGTGCTCTTGAGCAGGGTGGCGATCGGGGCGGGCAGGCGTCGGATCACGGCCGAGTCCGGATCCTGGTCCACCAGGGCGATCACCCCCCCGGGCCGCAGCAGGCGGGCCGACTCCCGCAGCACCGCCCGGGTGGCCTGCGCCGGCAGCTCATGGCAGACGAACTGCAGCGTGATCAGATCCACGCTGGCGCCGGGGAGCCCGCTGGCCTCCGCCGCCGCATGGTGCCAGCTGCAGACAAGGCCCTCGGGATCCCGAACCCTGGCCACCGCCAGCATCTGCGGCGAGAGGTCCAGCCCGCTGACGGCCACGGGGCGCCCCTCACGGGCATCCAGCCAGCGCTTGAGCGCCAGGGTGCCGACCCCCACGGAGCAGCCCATGTCGAGGACCTCGCTGACCCTGCGCCCGGCCAGGCTCGGCTCGATCGCCGCAAAGATCGCCTGGCGCAGGCGGGTCTGGGCCTGCTCCGGGCTCAGCTCCTCCCGCGGCCAGACCCGCAACGCCATCGCATCCGTGGCCTGTTCGGCTTCGCAGGCCGCCGCCCAGCAGAGATTGCCCTGCTGGTAGGCGTGGAAGCGGGCGTGGTAATAGGCCGGCGCGGTGGTGGCACCGTTGCGGCTGGGCGCGAGCAGGGGCTCGGCCAGGCGTTGGAGCTCGTCCCGGCGCGCCCGCCAGGCGATGCCCCGCCGCTCCGCGGTGCGGATGATCAGCCGACGGGCCTGGAGAAACAGCAGGCGGCGCAGCGGCTCGACCGCGAGCAGGCCGGCGATTAGGCGCCCGAGGGGGTGACGGTCGTCGACCCAGTTGGGAGGGGCGGCCGCAGGAAGGGCGGATCGGCTGGTCATCGCAGGAGGCACGGGCAGACCCGCAGCGGTCTCGCTCACCGGGGTCATCCCCATTGTGCTGGGGGGGCTGAGATCATGGTCACTCCCTGCCGGGCTCTCCGGACCCACCGCCATGCTCTCCAGCACTCCCAGCGCCGCCTTTGCCTGGTCCCTGCTGCTGTCGGGAGCGGTGGTCGTGCTCAGCACGGTGCCCCTGGGGGCGGCCCGCTCGCAGGCCGACTTCACCCTGGCGGACCTGCAGGCCCCCCGCGCGATGTTCGATCGGCTGCCCGCCTGGGGGCAGCGGGCCAGCTGGGCGCACCAGAACAGCTTCGAGGCCTTCACCCTGCACGCGCCGGCCACCCTGCTGTGCCTGGTGGCCGGCGCGATGGGCCCGCTCGCCGTGGCCGCCGCCTGGCTCCATCCCCTGCTGCGGGCGGCCTACCTGGGCGCCTACATCGCCAACGTGCCGCCGCTGCGCGGCGTGCTGTGGGCCGGGGGACTGGTCTGCTCCGCCCTGCTCTACGGCGAGGGCCTCAAGGCCGTGCTGGCCGGCGCGGGCTGATCGGTCGAAGAAGAGCTGATCAGTCGAAGAACATCAGGCTCACGACCTTGCCCATGTCCTCGGCGAGCCGGACGCTGGAGAGCAGCGTTTCGCTGTCGTGGAAGGCGTAGCAGATCAGCTGGTCACAGCGGCTGATGATGTCCTGGTTGCAGAGGCTGCTGGCCATCGGCAGGGGCAGCTCGTCGTGTTCCGGCTTCTCCACCAGGTGGAGCACCTGATCGAGCTGGTCGCGCGACTCGCGCGGCTGGCGATCCAGGCTCTGGGGCAGCAGCACGGTGAGCCGGGCGGCATCGATCTCCAGCACGCTGCGGATCACGGCGGCGTTCACCCCCTGGGATCCGGAGGTGATCAGGTTGTGCCCCTCCTGGGCCAGGGAGCGCGCCACGAGCTCCACGAGGTGGATCGAGACAACCGGAACGTGGCGGCTGCCGAGAATGGCGATGCGCCGTTTGCTGCGGTCCTGGAGCATGGCCAGCTCCTGAGCAAGGGTGTCGATCCGATCCAGAGACGGCAAATCCAGAGATCGGGTCACCAGGAGACCGCAGGCTGCACCGTGAAACTAGCAGCGTTAGAGGGACATCGCGGGCAGTTGTAGACGGGTGAAAAGTCGACCGAAATCACAGTGTTCCTCGACGAGTCGGAAGGCGTAGGTGGCCTTCACGGCCTCATGCAGACGCACATGGCCAAAGGCCTGCTCGATCACCTCCACGGTGGTGAGGGTGTCGTGCTCCACCTTCAGCAACGGCACCTCCAGCTCCTCGGCTCGGGTGAGCAGCTGGGGCAGCGGATCGCCGGCGCCGGTGAGGATCAGGCACTGGGTGGAGGCCTCCAGGGCCGCCAGCTGGATGTCGGTGCGGTCGGCCCCGGTCACCACGGCCATGTTGCGGCGGCGGCGGAAGAATTCCATCGCGGAATTCACGTTCATGGCGCCGATCGAGAGGGTCTCCACCAGAAGATCGAGCCGATCCCGGCAGCAGAGCACCTGGGCCCCCAGCCGGCGCGCCAACTCCTCCACGGTGACACTGCGCAGCAACGGGCTGCGGGGCATGACCCCGAGCACGGAAATCCCCAGCTGCTCGAGCGCCGGGACCGTGTCTTCGCGCAGCTGCGGCACCGCGTCGGGGTTGACGGCGTTGAGCACCACGCCGACCAGATGGTCTCCGAGCTCGGCCCGGGCGGCCAGCAGGGAATCCACGCTGCGGCTGTCGGCCCAGGGCTGGACGAGCAGCACCGGAGCATCGAGGCCCCGGGCCAGCTGGGGCAGGCTGAGGCCATAGAGCAGTCCCTCGTGGAGGCTGCCGGCCGCTTCCAGGAGGGCCATCCCGTCCGGGGCCTGCTCGAGCTGCTGCCGCAGGGCAGCGAAGCCCGGGCCGGGCTCCAGGCGACCCTCGAGCAGCCGGGCCCGCGCCAGCGCGGGATCGAGGGCATCGAGCGAGGGAATCAGCTGGTCCTCGGCCAGGCCCAGGGTGGTCCCGACGAAGCGCACGTCGGCATCGACCAGGGGTTCGCCGGGCGGAGGGGGGGCATCGGTCTCCAGGCTGGTGGCCAGGGGCTTGCCGAAGCGCACCTCGATCCCCCGGGCCCGCAGCTGACGGGCCAGCCCGAGCACCACGGCCGATTTACCACTGAACGGTTCACAGGAGCCGACCAGCAAGGTGGGGGCCATCGATCAACCTCGCTGCTGACTGCTGTCCGGCGTCAATTTAGGGGGCGTCAGGGGGGTGCCTCAGGCCGGGGTCCTCTGCGGAGGGCAGCGGCTCAGCTGGCCTGACCCGCCTCGCTGACGTGGCCGGGGGGAACGCCGAGCAGCAACCAGCGCCAGAAGGTTTCCGGCAGCTCCTGATCCTCGCGGAGCATCAGCCACTGCACCAGCTGATAGGCCTGGAGTTCGAAGTCGTAGGCCACCGAGGGAACTTCCGGGAAGCGAATGTGGCAGGTGAGCTGCTCCAGGGGCGCCGGCTCGCCGGTCCAGCGCAGCCGGTAGAGATGGCGCCGGCCGCCGACCAGCTTGCGCTCACCGGACCACTCCCCGTGCAGCAGCAGGGCAACGGCCTCCTCCAGGGAGGTCTGCTGCGACACCCCGCCGCAGTAGGGGGCGAACAGGGGAATCAGGGGCTCGGAGTTCGTGCTCGTCAGAGCCTGGTCATCGGTGGTGGCCATCAGCACGGCAGGTCACTCGGTCGGGGGGAACGGTTGGGGGGAACGCTCGCAGGGAACGGGATGCAGCACGCAGCTCTGCTGAGGAAGGCGAGGACACGGCAGGTCGGAATGCTGGTCATGGTGGCGCACGATGCCGGTGTCGTGCCAGTTTCGGCAAAGTTCTGCGGTCGATGGGGCCGGGGATCAACGGATGGATCCTGAGCACTCCCGGGCCTTCTCCAGCGGCCGACGACCCACCGTGGCGATCACCGGAGCCAGCGGGGCCCTGGGCCAGGCGCTGCTGCGCCAGTGGCACCGCCGGGGTGCCGATCTGATCGCCCTGCGCAGCTCGGCGGCGGCCCTCGAGCTGGGCGATGACGGCGGCGAGTCCCTCAAGCTCCGCCAGATCTGCTGGCAGGTGGGGGAGGAGGAGGCCCTGCGGCCCCTGCTGGCCGAGGTGGATGTGCTGGTGCTGAACCATGGCGTCAACGTCCACGACCGCCGCAGCCCCGAGGCCACCCGGGAGTCTCTGGAGGTCAACGCCCTCAGCAGCTGGCGGCTGCTGGAGCTGTTCGCTGCGGTGACGGCCGAACGCCGCGGGCCCAACCCCGACCGGGACCAGGCGGATCGTCCCCCGCCGGAGGTGTGGGTGAACACCTCGGAGGCCGAGATCCAGCCGGCGCTCAGCCCGCTCTACGAGATCAGCAAGCGCCTGCTGGGGCAGCTGCTCAGCCTGCGGGCCCTCGATCTGGCTCCGGCCCTCAGGATCCGGCGCCTGGTGCTCGGGCCGTTCCGCTCGGCCCTCAACCCGATCGGCGTGATGTCACCGAACTTCGTGGCGGGTCAGGTGATGCTCCAGGCCCGGCTGGGATGCAACCTGATCATCGTCACGCCGAACCCGCTGACCTACGTGCTGATGCCCCTGGCCACCCTGACGCGATGGCTCTACGTCCGGGCCATCACCCATCCCGGTCGGTGAGGATCTCGCAGCCATCGGTCGTCACCGCGATGGTGTGCTCCCACTGGGCCGAGAGGCTGCCGTCCACGGTGACGACGGTCCAGCGGTCCCGCAGGGTGCGGCAGGCCTTGCTGCCGGCATTGAGGATGGGCTCCACCGCCAGGGTCATGCCGGGCCGCAGCTTCATGTTGGGGAGGTCTCGGGTGCGGAAGTTGAACACCGAGGGCTCCTCGTGCAGGTTCCGGCCGACGCCGTGGCCGGTGTAGTCCTCCACGACGGCGTAGCCGTGGGCCTCGACGTGATCCTGCACGGCGCCGGCGATGTCCATCAGGGTGTTGCCGGCCTTGATCTGGGCCAGCCCCCGCATCAGCGACTCCTGGGCCACCCGGGCCAGGCGGCGGGCCTCCTCGGGGGTTTCCTCGCCGACGCAGATGGTCACGCAGCTGTCGCCGTGGTAGCCGTCGAAATAGGCGCCGGTGTCGACCTTGAGCAGGTCACCGGGCTGGATCACCCGCTTGGTGCTGGGGATGCCGTGCACCACCTCGTTGTTGATCGAGGCGCAGATGCTGGCCGGGAAGCCGTGGTAGCCCTTGAAGCTCGGCGTGGCTCCCATCTCGCGGATGCGGCGCTCGGCGTGGGCGTCGAGGTCGCCGGTGGTCATCCCCGGTGCGGCCATTGCCAGGATTTCCCGCAGCACGGTCGCCACGATGTGGCTGGCCTGGCGCATCGTGGCGATCTCCCGCGCCGACTTCACCTCCACGCCACGGCGGCCTTTCTGGATCCGGGGCCCGGTGGCGACGACCGGTGGGCTGGTGGGGGCCGCCTTGGTGCTGGCCAGCAGATCGGCAAACAGGTTCATTCGGATCGACTGGCGAGGCGGAACAACGCGGGACTGTCAACCTGCAAGTTATCAATGCCGCCACCCTTTCTGCCGCCCCGCTCGCCGGCCGTGCCTCCATCCCCACCCCCCGCCGATGCTCCCGAGGCCTCAGCGCCCTGCGAGGCCTCAGCGCCGCGCGAAACCTCCAAGAAACGTCGGTCCCTGAGCCAGCGCCTGCGCCAGGCCCATGCCGCGCTGGCCCCGGTGGTGCTGCTCCCCCTGCTGCTCACGGTGAGCACGGGCCTGGGGTACCGGCTGCTGCGCGACTGGGGAGGACTGGGCCGCGACCAGGCCCACGGGCTGATGGTGCTCCATGAGGGCGAGTGGCTGCGCCAGTGGTTCGGCCCCAACGGCGAAACGCTCTACGTGCTGCTCAACGGCCTGGGGCTGCTCTGGATGCTGGTGAGCGGGGGCGGCATGGCTGTTCAGAAGCTGCGCCGGAGCTGGGGGCGCCCGAGGGGGTGACCCCCCAGCCGGTACACTGGCGGTTTGGCCAGGCGACGCGGAGCTGAGATGGCAGCTGAGGACAATCAGACAGACGAAGCCCAGACCAACGGGAGTGCCCCGGCGGAGGCCGTGGACGCGGTGACCGCCGAGACCGCTGGCGCTGAAGAGGCCACGACCGCCGCGACGGCAACGGCGACAGCCGTGAAGGAGCAGCCCGTGAAGGCGACCACCGGCAAGCTGAGCGCCCACGACCTGATCCGTGCCTTCGAGGCGGAACAGCTCAAGAGCGAGCTCCCCGAGATCTACGTGGGCGACACCGTGAAGGTGGGCGTGCGGATCCGCGAGGGCAACAAGGAGCGGGTCCAGCCCTACGAAGGCGTGGTGATCGCCAAGCGCCACGGCGGCCTGAACGCCACCATCACCGTCCGCCGGATCTTCCAGGGTGTGGGCGTCGAGCGGGTCTTCCTGCTGCACAGCCCCCAGGTTGCTTTCGTGAAAGTCGAGCGGCGCGGTAAGGTTCGCCGGGCGAAGCTTTTCTACCTGCGCGATCGGGTGGGTAAAGCCACCCGGGTCAAGCAACGCTTCGACCGCTGAGGACTTCTCCGCCAGGAGCATCCCTCATCATCTTCAATCCCTGGGGACATCGGCCCTGCGCCGTTAGTTCAGTTGGTAGAACGCAGGTCTCCAAAACCTGATGTCGGGGGTTCAAGTCCTCCACGGCGCGTTCGATGTCCCCACCTGCTGTTTCGTGGTTCCGAACATGGAGTTGGATCTACAACCCGGTGACGTGGTCAAAGTGCTTGAGTCCGCAGCGCTGGGCTGGGTCCGCGCCCGGGTGATCCGGGTGAAATCGGGTGGCCGTGTCGTGGTTCAAAGCGACCAGGGTCGTGAGTTCACGGCCCGGGGCAATCAGGTTCGCCTGATCGAACCGGCGGGATTCCGCCCCTAGAAACGCCTGGTCCTGGCCCCGTCGTCACCGGTCGGTTGACGACGGGGCCAGTGATCACGGATACTTTCCGAGTCGCACCACCCGGCCGATCCCTCTTCGGTTTCCCGCCAGGGTTCAAGCGCGACGCCCAAGGCCTGAACGGCCAGAAGGCAGCCTGGGACTGTAGTTCAATCGGTTAGAGCACCGCCCTGTCACGGCGGAAGTTGCGGGTTCGAGCCCCGTCAGTCCCGTTCCAACCCTTCCCCAACCCACCAATCCCTTGGCAGGATCCCGGCAGGTGACAACCGGCGAGGCCGTGCGCGTTCGCCTCGCCCCCAGCCCCACCGGCACCCTGCACATCGGCACCGCCAGAACAGCGGTGTTCAACTGGTTGTTCGCCCGCCACCAGGGGGGCAGGTTCCTGCTGCGCATCGAGGACACGGACCGCGAGCGCAGCCGGCCCGAGTACACCGAGAACATCCTCGACGGCCTGCGCTGGCTGGGTCTCGACTGGGATGGCGAGCCGGTGATCCAGAGCGAGCGGGTGGAAGTCCACCGCTCAGCCATCCAGCAGCTGCTGGATCGGGGCCTGGCCTACCGCTGCTATGCCAGCGAAGCCGAGCTCACCGCCATGCGCGACGAGCAGGCCGCCCGCAAGCTGGCCCCCCGCTACGACAACCGCCACCGCGACCTCAGCCCCGAGCAGGAACGGGCCTTCATCGCCGAGGGCCGCGAGGCGGTGGTCCGCTTCCGCATCGACGACGGGCGCACGATCGGCTGGACCGACCTGGTGCGCGGTGCGATGCGATGGTCGGGCTCCGACCTGGGCGGCGACATGGTGATCGCCCGCCGCGCCCCGGCCGACCGGATCGGCGATCCCCTCTACAACCTGGTGGTGGTGGTCGACGATGCCGCCATGGCGATCAGCCACGTGATCCGCGGGGAGGACCACATCGCCAACACGGCGAAGCAGCTGCTGCTCTACGAGGCCCTCGGCGTGGAGGCTCCGGTCTTCGCCCACACGCCGCTGATCCTCAACCAGGAGGGCAGGAAGCTCTCCAAGCGGGATGGGGTGACCTCGATCAGCGATTTCCGCGGCATGGGTTACACCCCGGAGGCCCTGGCGAACTACATGACCCTGCTGGGCTGGTCCCCGCCGGAGGGCATGGGGGAGCGGTTCTCCCTGGCCGAGGCGGCCGCGGTGTTCGGCTTCGAGCGGGTGAACCGGGCCGGTGCCCGCTTCGACTGGGACAAGCTCAACTGGCTCAACGGCCAGGTGCTGCGGGAGGCGGGGCCCGAGGCGCTGCGGGATCAGCTGCGTCCCCTCTGGGCGGCGAGGGGCTGGGGGGAGCCGGGCGGCACCAGCCCGGCCCTGGCCGACGCGGCCTGGCAGGCCGACCTCTGCGAGCTGCTGGGTCCCTCCCTGACCCTGCTGGCCGATGGGGTGGCCCAGGCCGAGCCCTTCTTCACGACGCCGGAGCTCAACGAGGCGGCCCAGGCCCAGCTGGCCAGCGACGGTGCACGGCCGGCCCTGGCCGCGCTGCTGGAGCAGCTTCCCGAGGGTGCGCTGGAGGCCGGGCAGGCCCAGGAGCTGCTGAGCTCGGCAGCCAGCAGCGCCGGCGTGAAGAAGGGCGTGATCATGAAAAGTCTGCGGGCCGCCCTGCTCGGCAGCCTGCAGGGCCCGGACCTACTGGCCACCTGGCTGCTGCTCCACCGCAGCGGCGACGATCGCGCCCGGATCAGCCGCTGCCTCTGAAGCGTCTGCCCCTGAAGGCGCGGGCTCGCCAAGGTTCCGACGGGGTTCCTCGCCGTCCACCAGCACCAGCCCGAGCCGCTGGGCGATCGGCCCGGCGCTGAGCCCCTGCAGGCCCACGGTCAGCAGGATGGTCAGAAACACCAGCCCCTGGAGCCGGCCGGCGCCCACCACGCCGGCCTGCTCGAGGCGGATGGCGAACAGACTCGCCACCGCGGCGGTGACGATGCCGCGGGGGGCCAGCCAGCTCAGCAGGGCCTGCTGCGGCAGGGTGAAGCCCATGCCCCAGGTGGCCAGACCGATCGCCAGGGGACGGACCAGCAGCATCAGGCTCAGCACGCAGGCCACGCCGCCCCAGCCGAGCGGACTGAGCTGGGCGAAGCTCACGTCGGCGGCCAGGAGCGGGAAGAGCATGGTGATCGCCAGCTGGGCCAGCTGGCGGATCAGGGCGTCGAGCTCGGCCGCATCGGTCTCGGGGCGGCGACCCACCACAACGCCGGCGGCCACCGCGGCCGGAAGGCCCGATTCCGCCAGCAGCTGCTCACAGCCGGTGAACATCAGGAAGAGGGTGCCGAGGGTGAGCTGGAGGCGCAGAGCGCCGGTGGTGGGAACGGCGGGGATGCGGCGGAGCGCCTCGGAGAGCAACCAACCGCTGGCGGCACCGATCAGCACGCCGCCCCCGAGCCGCAGCAGCAGGCCGTAGGCGAGCTCCCGCCAACCCTGCAGGTTGCCGAGCACCAGTTCGAGCAGCAGCAGGGCCAGCACCGCGCCGATCGGCTCGAGCACCAGGCCCTCCCCCTCGAGCACTTCGCCCAGGGGTGGCGCCAGGCCGATCTGCCGCACCAGGGGGTTGACGACGGTGGGCCCGGTGGCGAGCACGATGGCGCTGAACACCGCCGCCAGGGGCCAGTTCAGACCCGCCAGGCCATGGGCCACCACCAGCCCCCCCAGCAGGGCGAGCACCAGCCGGACTCCGGCAATGCGGAGCACCGCCTGGCGGGTGCCGTCGGCGGGGAGGCGCAGGTTCAGCCCGCCGTCGAACAGCACCAGGCTCACCAGCAGGCCCACGATGGTCTCGAGGCCGTTGCCGAGGTCGAGGGGCTCCACCAGCCCCAGCCCGGCCCGGCCGATCAGCAGGCCGGCACTGAGGAGCAGCACCACCCCGGGCAGACCGGTCGCCCAGGCCAGGGCCTGGGCCGTGGCACCGGCGAAGACAGTGATGCCCCAGAGCAGGCCCAGCCGCTCAGGGGTCATTCATCATCGATGGCGTTGAACCGGGGCTCCACATGGATGCCGATCACCGCGGAGGGACGGACCACCAGGTACTCCCCCTCCATGTCAGCGATCGGCACGTTCACGAAGGTGTCCGACGTGGAGGCCGTGAGCACGCCGCCGTACCACTCCTGGAACGCCTCGAGGGTGGCGAAGGTGACCGACTGGGTCTGGCCGCCGCTCATGTGCAGATGGACGGCATAGCGCCGGGGGATGCGGGACATGGGGGAGCGGCCGGACGCTGACGACGGGTGAGCCCAGGATGCCCCAGCAGCCAGGGATCGCGCCAGCACCAGGGCTCCAGCCTGGCGCTGGCCGGGGCATAGAGGGGATGGCGGGGCTGGCCGGATCGGGTGCGGCCGATGGCCCGGAGCTCACGGCCGTTCAGCAGGGCCAGCACCTCGGTGCTGCGGCCGCTGCGATCGGCCTGGGCTCCCCAGCCGAGCCATATGGGGGCCTGCGGATGGCGGGCGAGGCTGCGGAGCAGCCAGCTGTCGGCCTCGGCACCCACCGGATCCGCCTGGCGGCAGAGGGCGGCGGGGGTGGGGCTGATCCAGGCGAACAGGTTGAGCACCTCGAGGCTCCCGTACCCCCAGCCGCGGGCCAGGCCCACCAGGCGCCGCAGGGTGGGGTCATCGCGGCGGTGATCGGCGCGGGAGGGGTTCAGGCCGATGAAGATCAGCCGCGGCCCGCGGGGATCCCAGTGGCGCTCCAGCCACCAGCGGTAGCGGCCGCAGGGGCTGAAGGCGGCGGCAGGGGCCTCGCCCTGGGGCCCGCCGGCGCAGCTGGAGCATTCGGTAGCCGCCGTCACACCTCCGTCTCCCGTGTCTGGGGAGGATCCATCCAGAATCCCGATACCAGCCTGATGCCACCGGAGCGCGCCCTGCCGGCGCCCGCCACGCGACAGCGGCGTCGCCCCCGCCGCCGCGAACTGTGGTGTCCGGCCCATCCCGATGAACGGCTGCTCGGCAACGGCCGCAAGTACTTCCTGCATCTGCTCACGGCCGAGGAGCTCAGACAGCGGGGATTGACGGAGAAGAAGGCCCGGCTGGTGCTGCAGGCCTACCCGGTGCTGGTGCTGAGCAACGAGTGGCTCGAGGAGCTCTTCTGCGCCGGCTGCGGCCAGAGCCGCTGGTGCCATGTGGTGCAGCCGGAGCAGGGCCACCACCGGGTCCGCTGGGCACCGCCGGAGCTCTGGCAGCAGGTGGCCCATGTGGATCCGGCGGTGGCCAATCCCAGCGTGAGCGAGTTCAGCCGCCGGGAGGCGCGGCGCCAGCGCCACCGGCGGCAGGACGGCGGGCGCTATGTGGATCTAGGGAGCTGAGGCGCTCTGCCAGAGGCAGCTGTTGGCGCGGTAAGGGCGCAGGCCGGCCAGCCAGGCCAGGCGTTCGTGGAGGGGCACCGGGCGGGAGCGAACCCAGGTGGTGTGCTCCCACTCCGAGCTGAAGCGCTGCGTGACCATCCCGCTGGCATCGAGCACCACACAGGCACCCGCTCCGTCCGCCGGAGCGTTCAGGGCCTGGCTGATCGCCGCCAGCGGGAAGACGCCACTCTCCCCCGTGCGGCTGTGGCCCAGGAGGCGCAGCCGGATCAGCGGCTGCGGCGCCGCCGCGGTGAGGGGGCGGTAGTCGGCGGCCTCGAGCAGCACCACCCCCGGCGGCAGGGGAAGGGATGGCGGCGGAGGGGCCGGATCGAGCCGCCCGTAGGCCACACCATCGCGCCGCAGCTGCTGGGGCAGCGCCGCGCCGGGGTGAACGGCCGCGGGCCGGATCAGGGCATCCAGCGACAGCAGGGCGGCCCAGCCCGCCAGCAGCCACAGCAGCCCGAGCCGGACCCTCGCGCGAGGAACGCTCACGGGGCGGACCCTCCCGAACCGGTGCGGCGCCGGCGCCGGCGCCGCAGGTTCCACTCGAGCAGCAGCACGTAGGCGCCGCACACCAGGCCACTGGCCAGCAGGGCGAACAGCTGGGCACCGGCGCCGCTGTGCCAGAAGTCGAAGCTCTGCCAGGCGCGCCAGCCCTGCAGGCCGGGGTCCTTGAGGGTGTAGGCGAGCAGGGCGATGCGCACGGCGTTGATCAGCATCACCCCGAGCAGGAGCAGCGCCACCGCCAGCGCGGCCAACCCCAGGCGTGACCAGCGCCCCGTGAGCCTCCCGGGGGGTAGCCCGAGGTTCCCAAGGGGAAACAGCACCACCAGCACCACCAGGGTGGCCAGGCAGAAACTGAGGGTGGTGTGGCCGGTGCAGCCACCATCCACCACCAGGATCTGGTTGTCGAGCATCACCTGGCGGCCATCGGCAAAGGCCGGCCGGCCGACCAGCCAGAGCAGGAAGGCCGTGAACCGGGCGGTGATCAGCGCCAGGGGCTCCACCGGCCAGAGGGCGTTGACGATCCCCTGCAGGGGCAGCAGCGCGCCGATCAGCAGCAGCTTGCCGAACAGGGCTGCTCTGCAGGGCACACCCGCCAGCAGGGCCAGGCCGGCCAAGCTGGCCAGGGGGAGGCCCCAGAGCAGGGGGTCGTAGAGCCGGGCGGCAAAGCTGAGGGCCAGCAGGGCCCAGAGCAGCAGCAGCACACCAGCGCTGAAGCGGGACCAGGGAATCGCCGCCAAGGGCGGCACCTGGCCTTGCTCCTCCCGCTCGAGCAGGAGCAGACCACCGGCCAGCCAGGAGAGGGCGGCCATGACCACGAAATCCCCCACCCCAGCCCGCTGCGCCAGGGTGAGCTGGGCACCGGCCAGCGCGGCCAGCAGGGTGAGACGGGCCAGGGCCGGACCGCGGGGCGGTTGGGGGGTGAACGCCATCGAGGCTAGATACCGCCCGGGACACGGAAACCGCTTCGAGGGTCAGGCTGGGTTCTGGTGATCATCACTTCTGCTCAATCCCGCCAGGGTCCATACACTGCAGCTGATCGGCAGCTGACTCGGTTGATCTGATGGCCACCAGCAGCGGACCAGCGCCGACACCGGCAGCCAAGGGGGCTGCCCTCTATTACGTGCCTACCCCCCCCAGCCTCGATGAGGGGGATGGCGAAGGCGGCTTCAAGCTGCAGACCCTGCTGAAGGTGCTGCGCCGGCGGCGGCGCACCTTTGTGCTGGTGGTGGTGGCGGTGACGGCGATCGCCGGGGCACGGGCGCTGGCCAACCGGGTGCTCTCGCCGGTGTATGCGGGGGGCTTCACGCTGCTGATCTCCGATCCGGTGAACGAGGCCAGCACGGCAGGGGGCGGCAGCGGTGAAGGCGGGGCGATCTCCTCGGTGGCGCGCAACGAGAGCCGCATCGACGTGCCCACCCTGATCCAGGTGCTGCAGAGCCCGGTGGTGCTCGAACCGGTCTACACCCAGCTGGCGAAGCAGTTCCCGGACAGGAGTCCCCCCTCGATCAATGTGTCGCTGGTGACCTCCGGCGCCGGTGGTCAGAGCTTCGTCTCCGGTGGCGTGCTGGCGGTGTCCTCCCGGGGCGGCGATGTGGCGATGGTGCGCAAGGCCCTGGAACTCAGCGAGGCCAGCTTTCTGGAATGGTCGCTGGATCAGCGGCGCCAGAAACTCACCGAGGGGGTGAAATTCCTCGACGAGCAGGCTCCGCTGCTCCAGGCCAGGAGCAACAAGCTGCAGGAGGAGCTCCAGAAATTCCGCACCCGCCACAACGTGCTGGCACCCGAGGAGGAAGCCCAGGCGGTGCGGGGCCGGGTGGAGGAGCTGCGCGGCACCCTGCTGACCCAGCAGGCCGAACTGCAGCGGCTGCAGCAGGTGCGCAGCGCCGTGGCCGGCGGCACACTCACGGCCCGCAGCTTCAGCAGCAGCGCCGGGGGTGAGAGCGGTGCCGGGGGCGGCACTGGCCTGAGCCTGGATGTGCCGAACCAATCGGAACTCTCCGTGCTCACCAAGCTGGAGGAGCAGATCGCCGCGGCGCGGGCGGTCTACCAGCCCGGAGCCCCGATGCTGGCGGATCTGGTGGCCCTGCGGGATCGTCTGCGGCCGGAGCTGCTGCGCAAGGAACTGCAGGCCGTGGATGCGGCTCTGGCACAACAGAGCAAGGCGATCGCCTCCACCAGAACCCAGATCGTAGAGCTGGAGGGACGCTTCAAGAGCCAGCCGCCGCTGCTGCGGGAGTTCCAGGAACTCAAGGGAAAACTGGACATCGCCGAATCGAACCTGGCGGGCTACCAGCGCACACGGGAACAGTTCCAGCTGGAGATCGCCCAGAACAACGTGCCCTGGAAAGTGATTGCGCCGGTGGGGGTGAATCCGACACCGGTGGAGCCCGATCTGAACCGCGGGCTGATGCAGGGTCTGCTGCTGGGGCTGCTGGCCGGCACCGGGGCGGCCCTGCTGCACGACCGGCTCGACCATGTGTTCCACAGCCCGGGGGAGGTGCGCGAAGACCTCCGCAAACCGCTGCTGGGCCACATCCCCCACATCAGCTTCTTCAAGGGGGTGCGCCGCTCGAAGCGCTTCCTGCTCAAGGAGCTCGACACCGAAGCCGCCGGCCTGGCCGGTTACGAACGCTTCTCCTACCAGGAGGCCTTCCGCAACCTCTACACGAGCCTGCGCTTCCTGAACAGCGACCGGCAGGTGCGCTCGGTGGCGGTGAGCAGCTCGATCCCGGGCGAGGGGAAGAGTCTGGCGATCGTGCTGCTGGCCAAGACCCTCTGCGAACTGGGCCAGCGGGTGCTGCTGGTGGATGCGGATCTGCGCAAGCCGCAGATGCACCTGCGGCTCGGGCTGGACAACATCGAAGGGCTCACCACCCTGCTCACCGACGACCAGAGGCACTGGCGCGAGGTGGTGCAGACCCTGCCCGACTACCCCAGCTGGGATGTGCTCACCGCCGGCCGTCGGCCACCCGATCCACCGCGGCTGCTCAGTTCGGCGCGGATGGCCGAGCTGGTGAAGGAGATCGCGGCCACGGGGAACTACGACCTGATCCTCTACGACACCCCGCCGACCCTGGGTCTGGCGGATGCGGCGCTGGTGGCCGAGCAGCTCGACGGGATCCTGCTGCTGGTGAGCCTCAACCGGGTGGATCGCTCCCTGCCGGCCCAGGCGCTGGAGCGGATCGAGGCAGCCGGGGCACCGCTGCTGGGCGTGGTGACCAATGCGCGCGTGGCCCGGGATGAGCTGCAGCGGCCCTACACCGGCGGGTATGGCTATGGCTACGGCGGCTACGGCGGCGACGATCCCTACGATCCCGCTGTGGCCTACAGCTATTACCAGAGCGAGGCGGCCGAGGGCGTGGAGCAGCGATCAGCGCTTCAACGGCTGCTGCCGAACCAACGCAACCGCCGGATGTGGGCCCAGGGCCTGCGCCGCTGGCTGAACGGCTGAAAGGGGCTCAGGGGGAGGGATCAATGGCCTCCTCCTGCTGCTCGAGAGCCAGGGCCTGGCGGCGCTCGACCGCCCGCTCAAGGGTGAGGGCCAGGGAGGGTGGCCAGATGAAACTGGCCAGCAGATGGAAGCCGGCGTAGCAGAGGGCGACCAGCACCAGCCGCACGCTCTGGCGGGTGAGGTTGCCGCTGGCATCGGCGCGGCGCCGCTGGCCTGTCTGGCGCAGGTTCCCCTCGGCGCGCTCCAGCAGCTGCCGGGCGAGGGCCTGCTGCTGGGGGAAGGTGCGGGCTTCGCCCACGGTGATGCCGGCCTGCTGCATGGCCTGGATGAGGCGGGGATCCTGGGCCAGCAGCGTTTGCAGGGTCTGGGCATCCCCGGCCTGATCCACACCCCGGCGCAACCGCTCCAGGCTCTGCAGCGAGGTCTGCAGCTGGCCGGAGAGCAACTGCACGCCGTTGGCTTCGATGCGATCGGCCAGGCCCAGAACGGCGAGGGCCAGCAGCAGATAGGCGAGGGCGGCCAGGCGCAGCAGCGGCCGCAACCCGCGGGCCAGCATCACTTCCCAGATGGCCGGCTGAGCGTCCTCGGCAAAGCCGAAGAAGAGCGCCAGCACGCCGATCAGGGGGAGTGGGGAGCGCTCCAGCACCTCGTTGAGCAGCAACATGGCCCGGTCGGGATCGCCGAGCGGCAGGGGCAGGGCCGAGCCGAGCAGACTGAGCAGAAACACCAGCAGCAGCACGTAGGCAGCCAGCCGGGCAAGACTGCGGGTGCGACGGCCGGTGAACTCCATCGCCTCAGGCTATCGACGCAGCGGAATGAAAAACAGGGGAAGACCGAAGGGTGCTGGCACAGCCCTCACATTGCCATTGAAATATGGCAGGGTCAGCGTCTTCCCCTTGGGACAGGAGACGCTCGTCAGTGGCGGCTCCGTGCTGTCACAGCCTCCCGACAACAAGGTTCATTTGGGCGAGGTGAGCGAAAAGGTGGTGATGTCCTGATAGCACTAGGATCCGCCTTTGAAATAGATCCAAGCCCCCATCGTAAGTCTCTCAATCGGTCAGACCTGTCGTCTGACCGGAAATAGGTCAGACAATCCTGGGCGGAGGCCGCATAGCCGCACTCGAGGGCGAAGCTGCCGGTCAATCTGCCGCCAGGAGTGGTCGTGCCATTTCTTCCGCCGCAAGAAAAGCTGACCCCCGATCCAAAGGTGTAGCCAAGATTATCGACGGCTTGGACAGTAGAGGCATCCAAGAGCCATCCAAGAGTCGTTCGCGCAGCCGGCCATCGGCTCGAAAGAAGCTTTGTCATGAGCCGGAAAGCATCCCATCAAAAGCACCCCGACCCAGGTACCCTGACGAACCAGCCGCTGGGTACGGGATCAGGATACTGGGGTGCGCACTGTGTAGCGGCGCCGTAGACGCGAGATCAGAGCGGCAGGAGCCAGGAGCAGCAAAGAGAAGGGAGCTGGAACGATCTTGATACTCACCAAGTTCACACTGGCCCCAGGAGAAAACCAAAAGATTTGCCCCGTCTGACCAGTAGATGGATTGTCCTGGCCGGGGCAACCAATGTTATTATCAGTGCTCTTGCAGTAAAAACTCCCAGTTGTTATCAAACCGATCGATGAGTAAGGAGCCGACTGACCCTCTCCAGGGGGAAGCGCGTTGGCCAAGGCGATCCTCAGCGCCTGTCCTTTTCCGCCGGTATCAAGCTCTTTTGTTCGGAATTCAAGAAAATAGGAATTCGCCGCTGTATCGAAGTAGTAACCGGCCGTGAAAGTAGTAGCGGGCTGATTGATTTGCACATTGGTCAATTCAACCTGGGTTGGATCGGCCGCAGTTCCCGGGCTGGTCACACACTCCAGTGCCGACAGGGGACCGCAGTTCAACGAGAAGGATCCAGAAAGCGAACTCGTCTCAGGGTTATTTTGACTATCCTTGTAATAGCTAAAAGTAATATCTTGACTGAAGCTATACGACAACACCAGATCGGCCCCCTTGGCCTGGCCCTCCCATCCGAGCGCCAGTCCTGTGGTAAGGAGGGCACCGCCCAGAATGGACGCCAGGCGAAACCTGGCTGGCCGCGGTGGCAGAAGGGGATCAGCCACCCGCGAGCCGGCAGGAGTTCACAGCGCCCAGCAGCCCGATAGCCTGGAGGCTCGATCGTTGAATCCTGGTCAGTTGTACCCAAAAGGGGTACGTGACGATGTCCATGGACAAGACAGCTGAGTCTTCATCCTAGTGAGTCACCGCGGAAAATTCGTCCACCACTGCAGCTGAACTCACAAACCCTTCGCAGCGGAGCACCTCGCGCTTGCGGGCCGGCAGATGGCGCAGGATCAGGCTCAGGTAGGCCGCGCTCACCTTCTCCAAGCTGGCCGTGGCCAGCAGCAGCTCCCGGGCCGCTCGGCCGTACGCCGCCACCTGGGGCGGGTCGGCGTGAAGGGCGCGGATCCAGGCCGCCAGACCCACCGCATCGCCATTGGCGAACCAGCGGCCACAGCCCCCGTTCTCCACCAGCGGGCGGAGGTAGGAGGTGGCTGGTGTGATAGCGGCGATCGGCGTGCCCGCTGCCAGATGGCCATAGAGCTTGCTGGGAGCCACCAGACCCTCCCCCTGGATGCCCACGCTCACCACGGCCAGATCGGCGGCCGCCAGGGCGAGCGGCAGCACGGCCGGGTCCTGCCAGGGCAGAAAGCGGCAGTTGGCGAGATTGAGATCGGCAACGAGATGGCGCAGCCGTGTGTTCTGCGGTCCATCCCCCTGAATCAGAAACACGATGTCACGCTCGGCCTGGAGGATGGCCGCTGCGGCCACCAGGGTGACCAGGTCGTGGCAGCGGCCCTGGTTGCCGGAATAGAGCACGGTGAAGGCCTGCTCGAGGCCGTGTTCGCGCACGAACGGGTTGGCCAGCTTGGCCAGCGGCCGGATGGTTTCGGGGTCAGCCCAGCTGGGAATCACCTGCAGCTTGTGCCGCACCGCCGGTGCCAGAGCCGCGATCCGATCCGCCATCGGCTGGCTGAGCACCACCACCTCCTGGGCCGCGGCGAGGGCGAGCCGGTTGCCGTGGCGCCAGAGCCGGCAGAGCCAGTGATCGGCCGGCAGCACCTTCAGCTCCACCAGCACCTCGGGGTAGAGGTCGTAGATGATCAGCAGGTAGGGGGTGGCGGTGAGACGGTGCACCAGCCAGCCCACGATGGGCAGGTACGGCGGCTCGGTGGTGTAGCAAAGGAGATCACCGCGCCAGGAATAGCGCATCAACCGTGCCGCGATGCGCAGACAGAAAAACAAGCCGTTCACGGCGCGGCCGCGGATCCGCCGGGGCCAGAAGCGGGTGACGCGGGTGCGGCGGATGCAGCGGTTGGGCTCGAACTCCAGACTCGCCGCTTCCCTCGCTCCACCGGCATAGTTCGGCATGCCGGTAAGGATCTGGCTCTGAAGGCCGCTGCTTGCCAGGCGCCGGGTGAGGTCGTCGAGCAGCTGGCCGGTGGCGGCGTAATCAGGCGGAAAGAACTGATTCACCAGCGTGAGCCTGGCCTTGCGGCTGCGCTGCTGACGCCAGTGGAACCGCTGCCTCAAGCGGAGGCACACACCCTTAGCCAGGCGAAGACCGGGAAAGCTTGTGAGGGTCACGCGAAATCGAGGCGACCGCTGGCCAACACTCTGGGTTCGTCCCGTGAAACTATGAGGAAGATAAACGTGAACGCCACCGCGTCAACGGTGGTCAAGATGACGGCACCCACACCATGAGGCGGTCTGCCAAGAGGATGGCTTCCGGACTCTGGTCACGCTGCTGCCGATGATCGGCAAGCTCCCAGCCACCCTTGAAACAGCTGAGTTATCAGGGGGTGATTGGCATCAACGGGTCGCGTTGCATGAACTGCCAGCTCCTCAGAGCCACTATCACCATATCCCTTGAGGCAGCGGAGATGTGCCTGGATGATCTGCAGATTACTGGTGTCGTATTGAATGACCAGATGGATCATGTCGGGTTTATGTCCTCGATCGCCTAGGTAGGGGTGCTGCTGTCTGGGAGTGAACAGGGCAGCATCTCTTTTCAGGGCCGGCGCCCAGCCATCAACATGGACTTCCAGAACCATGGGCAGCGGCCGGCACCCATGAACTTCAGATCCACGAATCCGGCCTCCGACAACAGCTCGGTGAGGGTGGGGCGTGAGAAGAACTTGATGTGGCCACCGTCCCAGAGGGCCGTGAAGTGACCGTCGAGCTTCCCGCTCAGCGCCAGGGCCAGATTCTTCCAATAGCCGTGGTAGGGCGTGGAGCAGATGAATCGGCCACCGGTCCTGAGGCTTCCGAAGGCCGCTGTGGCCCACTGACGGGGGGCGTAACAGTGCTCCACCACCTCGGTACTGATCACCACATCGAAGGGCGGCAGCTCCAGTGCCTGGAGTGCATCAGGCGCAGCAGGAGCCTGATGAAAGGCCACCGCAGGAAAAGATCGACGCGCCACAGCAATGCCGCTGACACTGGGATCCACACCCACCACCTGGTAGCCAAGGCGGCTGAGGTGGGCACTAAGAGCGCCGTTGCCGCAGCCCAGATCGAGGATCCGACAACCAGGAGCTGTGCCCTCCTGCAACAGGCTCAACAGCGGCCTGATCAGATAGGCGAGGGTGTGGGGAATCTCCTCTGACCAGCGGTAATCGAAGTGGGAGATGGGATCAGCCACGCGGAACGTCACCCACAACCTCCGACTGCCGCGCCTCCCAGAGCATCAGGCTGAGCATCAGCTCCACCAGCATCCGCTGGAAGGCGTAATACCAGCCGCGCCAGCCATCGAGCAGGCCGCGGTGCCACACCAGGCAGAGCAGCAGCACCGCGAAGGGAGCGATCCCATGGCGCAGGCGCAGCCGGTCGGCGCGAGAGAGCTGGTGGCGGGGGGTGGTGCGCAGCTTGTGCACCTCCTGGGGCAGGTAGCGCCGTTGGGCTTCCAGCCAGCGATCCAGCGATTTGCGGTCGTCGTGGAGGATGGGCTCAGCCAGCTCCACAACGCGGCCGTGGGGCAGGAAGCGGTGGGCGTGGCCATCGTTCACGTAGTGGCCCGCACCGGGACGCATCAGATTGATGCGAGGAGGCAGCAGCGCGCCACGCAGGGGGCGGCCATGCACCAGGTAGCGAAACGGCGTGCGCACAGCCGCCACATCCGTCTCCAGGGTGGCGATCAGCGCAGACAGAGCCGCGCCAAAGGCCGGGGTGATGCCGTGATCAGCATCCAGGCTCAGACACCAGGGGGTGCGGATCAACCCGAGGCCAACGTTGGCCTGCGCCGCGAAGTTGTCGAACTGCCGCATCACCACCTCCACCAGGGGGAAGCCATGGAGGATCTCCAGGGTGTGGTCGGTGCTGCCGCTGTCGATCACCACGATGCGCCGTGCCCAGCGCAGACCCTCGAGGGTGCGGCCGATATTGTCCTCCTCGTTGTACGTGAGGATCAGCGGGGTGACCTGATCGAGTGAATCAGCCACGGTATCGGGCAGCGAAGATGGCGGAGCGGGCTGGAAGCATGGCGTCTAAAGATAGTGAGATGACCCTCTGATCCTCGACATGTGCAGCATCAGGCAGGCTCGACTGAGCCGATCGCAGCCCAGCCCAGGTCTGGGTTCAACCTGGCGGCATTCCTCCTTCACGATCCATTCCAGATGCGGCGCATGACCAGACCCCCTTGGATGAATCACGGGACGTTGAATGGAAGCTTTCAGCCTTGTTTCGCAATCGCCTCAACGTCGTTGAGGCCCTTGAAATCGGTGTCCACGGTGTAGAACCGGGCCTGATGGATGCGGGCCGCGGCGAAGAGGATGATGCCTGTCATCGGCAGACGCAGGGAGTGGCTGAGCTGGACAGCGGCGATGGCCACCACAGCCTGGGTGGTGATCGCAGGCACGATCAACGCGGATTCGGCATCCAGAACATCAAGACAGCGGCTGGCCGGACACGCACAGGCGATCAGCCTCCCGATTCACAGGGTGGCCTCAGGCTGAGCAACTTCAGAGCCGAGCCACTCCTGAGAAAGCTCGGCGATGGCACGGAACTCCGGATCTTTGTGCAGCAGGGTGGCAGGCCTTGAGACTGGCGGCCCGCTCCAGCAGCGGCTCGCTAGCTTCGATCCAGTCGAGCGGCGGAGCCTTGAGTTGCTCGTAGGACAGACGACCAGCCCGCTCGCCTTCGTCTTTCCACACCCGGTAGAGCACCTCCATGCGGCTGAGGAAGCAGGCGCAACATCGGTGAGAGTCCCCGAGAGCCTGCTCCACCCGGTCGGCACCGGGCTCATCGTCGCGTAGGGTGAGCAAGGCGGAGGTGTCGAGCAGCAGCAGCAGGCCAGCCATCAGGCTTCGCCGACACGCTCGTCATGGCGTTCAGCCTTGCCGCTCGGCCACCAGGCGGTCTGCGGAACCACCGCAGCGGCCCTGACCGCGGAAGGCCTTCACGGGCGACGGATCCACCGGCACCACACGAATCGAGCCATCGGCCTCCACGATCCATTCGAGCCGCTGCGAGGGGCCAAGCGAGAAGCGCTCACGGATCGGAGCAGGAATGACCGTCTGGCCGCGGGCGGTGATGGTGCTGCGCATGACGGAGGCGAGGGGCGGAAAACCCAGAGGTGAATTACCAAGTCCTAAGTCAGATAATTCCGAGCGCTGGGCACAGCCTGCTTGCCCCCTACCGCTGCCCCATCACCACGGCCGGGTTGCCCCGCAGGAGGGCGCCGGGCGGCACCACACCGCTCACCACCGCCGCCAGGGCGATCACGGCGCCGGGGCCCACCACGGTGCCGGGGGCCAGCACCGCCCGGGCGGCGATCCACACGTCATCGCCCACGGAGATCGGCGCCAGCCGCTGCTCGAAGCCGGCCGAGCGGAAGTCGTGGTTGCCGGTGCAGAGGTAGGCCCCCTGCGACACGCACACCCGGTTGCCGAGCGTCACCAGGGCGAGGTTGTCGAACCAGGCGTGCTCCCCCAGCCAGCAGTGGTCGCCCACCACCAGCCGCCAGGGCAGCTGCACGCGCACGCCGGGCTTGAGGCGGCAGCCTGCGCCGATGCGGGCCCCGAAGGCGCGCAGCAGCAGCACGCGCCAGGGGGACCCTGGCAGCCAGCGGGCCGCCAGCAGCGGCGAGCCCAGGCAGAACCAGACGGTCTGCACCAACCAGGGCCGGCCCGGATGCCAGTGTGGCGGGGTTTGGTAGGCATCGAGGCGCTGGATCACGCGGCGCTGCGGGAGTGATTCAGGATGCGGCAGCGATCGCCGCCTGGGGAGGGCCATCCATGACTGGTTCGGCGGCTCTCAACCGCCAGGCCAGGCGCGTGAGCGACAACTGCATGCCCATCATCAGGCCGATGAAGCAGGCGATGAACGGGTCGGCCAGGATCTGGCCGGAGATGGCCAGGCTGGCGATGTTGGCCAGCACGAAGGCGAGCAGGGCGATGGAATAGCGGCCAAAGGGAGCGTGTGCCGCAAACTGCCAGCGGGCACTGCGCAGGCCTGCCATGAGCAGGTTGCCAATGAATACCAGCATCATCAACAGGCCAGGCACACCGAGCTCCACCATCAGTCGACTCATCCCACTCTCCTGCCAGACCCTGGGCCTGGGGAACGGAATGTTCTGGGCGCCAGGAGTGGCGAACCCCAGGCCCGAACCCCAGAATCCCGTCTGCTGAAACGTGCCGATCACAGCCTCCCAGCCATGCCGCTGGGCCTGGACAGCTACATCATTGGGGTTATCGGTGTAATACCGAACGAATTCAGATTCCGCGCCCAGCCAGTTGCCTACTGAAAACGCAATGAGCAGGGGCAATGCCAGCAACACCAGGCTCTGCAGATCGAGGCCACGCTTGCGACTTTGCAAGATCAGCAGAACCACCATCAACAGAAAAAAGGGCAGCATGTACACCATCTTGCGGCGACCCGATACCGCCAGGGCGGCGATCGCAATTCCTGTGACCGCCAGCCAGCGCCAGCGCCCGGGATCGCGCCCGGCAAAAACAAGCACCAGAGAGAGCATCGCCGCGGCCGCCGCATGCCAGCCCATCACATCGGGGCTGCGGTAGAAGCCCGCCAGGAGCTGCACGGTGTAGCCGGAGCCATAGCGGATCCAGTCAAAATCCAGTGCTTTCGTGCCAACAATGTCGGCAAGGGCATCGACCTTGAAATACTCCAGGAAGGTGCCAGTCAAGGCCACAGCGGTGATCAGGCAGTAGATCGCCAGCAGGCGCCTGAGCTCACGTTCGGAGCGAAGGTAATAGAAACCGATCAGGATCGAGCTGAGAATGATGCCGTAGGAGAGCACGCCAAAGGCCGTGAAGGCCCACGAACCCGGGCCATAGGTGAGCGAAAGGAGCGCCGCGGGAAGGCAGGCCACCACAAACCAGCCCAGGCTTCGGGCCACAGCCGGGAAGGAGGATTGGAAGCCCAACCACACATGCCGGCGGGCACTGATCAGGCCGAAGCCCGTGGCCAGAAACACCGGGATCACAATCAGCAGGAGGCTGCCTGGGGCCCCCGGCACCAGCTTGCGCAGGGGATCCTGCACGGCAGCGATCACCAGCATCCAGATCAAGCCCGAGCGCCAGTTGCCCAAGGCCGAAAGCGTGGCGACAGCACCGAGGGTGAGCAGAACGAACAGTGCCATGGCCGCTGGAGCAAGCGCCGTTGGCTGACGTTAGCCAGGGTCAACCGAGCCGCTCTGATTCCATTGCTCCAGGCAGTGAACCAGTGGTCGGGAGACGGTGCTCCAGCGAAACCGCTCGGCATTGGCCACGGCACTGGCCGACGCCTGCGCCCAGGCGTTGGCATCACAGAGCAGGCTCTGCAGGGCGGCAGCAGCCGCGGCGGGATCCTCCGGTGGCACCACAAGCCCACCGGGGCCCGCAATCTCCGGTGGGGCCCCGAGATCGGCCACCACGCTGGGGGTGCCGAATGCCTGCGCCTCCACGGCGGGCAGGCCAAACGACTCACAGCGGCTGAGCAGGACGAACACCCGGGCCCGGCGGAAGAAACCGTGCAACTCCACCTCAGAGACCCGGCCCTGGATCAGCACTGCATCGGCGAGGCCGAGCGCGGCGATCTGCCGCTCGATCCGGCGCCGGTAGGACGCATCGGCCCAGGGCCCCACGAGGCGCAGTCGCACTGCCACACCCCGGCCCCGCAGCAGCGCGATGGCCTCCACCACCAGTTCGATCGCCTTATGGGGGGCCATCACCGACACGGTGAGCACCTCCAGCAGCCGCGCGTCGAAGCGAGCAATCGGCTGTGCAGCGAGGAAGATGGCTTCATCGATGCCGTTGGCCAGGATCGGTTCCGGGCGGGGTGGGGTGCCGGCATTGCGGGCATAGAGCCGGACCAGGAAGGCCGAATTGCAGAAGAGCAGCCGGGCCCGGCGCTGGGCCCGGCGGTAGGCGTGACGCTGCAGGGCCGCCTTGAGTCTGGCCGCGGGCCCGCGATGCAGAGACGCCACGAGGCACCAAGGGTTCTGCGCCAGCACGATCTGCGGCAGGGCCGTGGCGGGGGTGAGCCCGCCGGTGGGGCTGAGCACCGCGTCGATGTGGTGGCGGCGCAGCAGCAGCGGCAGCAGCGTGTGCTGCCACAGCAGGCGGCCGGTCCAGTGGCGGGTCAGGCCCGGGCATTGCAGCCAGCGCACGGGAGCGCCGAGATCCCGGATGAGATCGCGGTTGCCCCAATGATGCAACACAACAAAGCGATGCTGCTCATGGTGAGCGGCGATCAGCTCGGCGAGATGGCCCAGCAGCACACGGCGTCCCGATAGGTTGGTCACCGCCAGGGCGTCAACGCAAATCTGCATGTCAGTGCGTATATCTCAAGGAGGCCTGCATCTGGACACAGCATGTCGTACAGACAAGCATGCATCAATGACCTATACAACCATTGTGGAGCGCACTTGGGCGCCACCAACGGCATCCATCGCTCAGCGCATGGATTGATAGTGCTCAAGCAGACGTGGATAAAAGGCCGCATGGGAGAGATGCGTAAGCCACAGTTCCCGGTTGCTCGCCTGAATCTGTTCCAGCTGCTTGGCGGTTCGAGAATAGTGCCACTCAGCAATAATCTCAGCGGCCGCTGAAATCTCCGCAGGCTCAATGAAAATGCATCGTTCTCTATAATTAATCTTGCCATCAAACGGCAGAACGATGTCAGAATCAACAAGTATCGGGATCCGCCCTAGGCACAATGTCTCATAAAAACGAACCGAGTAGTTCTCGGTCCCCCGAGTGCATATGGTGTAGAGATTATTATTAATGCAATCAAGATACTCAATTATATATGGGCTATCATCGGTCATCCTATAGTAGGCATTGCTAACCAGGCCTCCGCGATCGCGAAGGATGAATGAAGTGTTAAAAGACTTTTCCCTTGCCAGATTTCTGATCAGCCTTGCCCTGTAAGCGTGCTTGCTATTATTCCGAATTCTTCTTAAGAGTCTATCCGAGTTGATACCGAGAAATGAGAGATAGGTAGCACCAAGCCGCGCCATGTCAGTGAGCTTGGTAAAATTAAAAGGGGTTTTCAGCGGCGCGGCAATTCCGCAAAACCCTATGGAAGGCGTATCCATCTCTCCAACTGGAGACCATGAGCCCTGGACAAGATCAGGAATAAAGAATGGCGAAGCCATAGCATTCTTCGGCTCACACCCCTTGATCAGGCAAGGATTCAGATAAGTATAGACGTCAAAGGGTATAATCACTTCGGATGGCGACAAGATATCAGCGGTGGAACCATGGAGCAAAACCGGTGGCCAAAGCCCGCTACACACACTGGCCTGGGAAATACCAGAAGAGAAGACATGTTGGCAATCATCGTTTCTCCAGTGATAAGGATAGAGCAAAAAATCTGACTCATAAAGATCCGTGGATACCGAGCAAGACTGCGTAAAGTCCATGCCCAGATCAAAGGCAAGTCGTTGACTAGCGCTAGATCCCACTGCAGGGTTTAAACCGAGCAGACTTGTTGCCAAAGGCAGCATCCTGCGACCCTTACTGGCAGCAGTCCACTCTTTTGGAATATGAATCCTGATTCGAGGAACCGCCATGCCCATCAAAGCCAAGAGAATGCTAAATCGAGCAGAATCGGCCAGAAGTATTACGGTTTACGTGATGTGCAAGAAGCATGAACAGGCAGACACCTCGAAACCGCCAGTCACCAAAGGCATTGAGGCTTCAAGAGAGCCAACGCCATCCTCAATGCTCATCCAAGGATCAAATACAAACATTGCAGATTCAGCCAAAGCGATTCAACACGGCTGATTCAAGCATGCCACGAACAATGACTGACAACCTTAGCCATAGTGCATCTTATCCACCTTCTCCCTGTAAAGCCTCCCATAAAGACTTGCATAGGCGTGACCCATACGATCCAATGAAAAACGTGCCGTGTTTGTACGGCCTTGCTCGATCAAATGAACCCTCAGACTTCGATTGCATAGCAGTCTCTTCGCAGCGTGGATCAATCCTTCATGATCTTCCGGTGAGCACGTCAGTGCGGCGGATCCCACCACCTCAGGCAGCGACCCGGCGTTGGAGCAGACCACCGGACATCCCAGCGCCATCGCTTCGAGCGGCGGCCAGCCGAAGCCCTCATAGAGGCTGGGAAACAGCAGCAGGCTGGCCTGGCGGTAGAGCAGCACCAGCTCGGCGTCGCTGGGCGCAGAGTGCCAGTGCACCCGTTCAGTGAGGCCGAGGCGATCGATCTGTCGCCGCAGTGCATCGGTGGCAGCACCGCCGGCGAGCACCAGCTGCAGCTGCGGGAAGGAAGGCGCCAGCGCCGCGAACACGGCGATCACGGCCGGGCGGTTCTTGTAGAAACCGCTGTGGCCCACGTGCAGGATGTAGGGCCGGGGGAGCGGGGCCGTCGCGACGGCCGGGCTCGGCAGGAGCCGCAGGCAGAGGGGCACCACCGCATCCACCTGGCGACCGCCGAGACGCTGAAGATCAGCGGCGGTGGCCTGGCTCACGGCACACACCGCCCCGGCTCGGCGCAGGGCCCGCAGGCTGGCGGCCACGAGCTGGCGAGCCGCCCAGCCGGGAGGCTCGACCCCGGGGAAGTGCCCCTCGGCCTGGAGAGCGGGGATCAGGTCGTGCACGGTGATCAGCGTGCGCGACCAGGGCAGGCCGGCAGCCTGATAGGCATGGCTGCCATCGAGCCAGTGCACCACATCGGCCTTAACCTGGCTGGAGCGCCAGCGGGCCGCCGCGACCGCCGCCAGGCGCTCCGCTGCACCGCGGGGTTGCCGGCGCAGCAGATGCACGGTGCGCAGCTGGACATCTGGAGCCACCGCCTCAACGCTCCGACGCACCAGCTCGGCGTGAATAGACATGCTGCCACAGGCAGCTTGTGGAGCCGCCGAAAGCAAGGCAACTCGCATCATCTCTGTGCCATATAGGAATCTGGAGCCTGATCTTCGACGTCCACAATCTGCTGGATTGGGATGCGTCGCCTAGTTAGCGGCGAATGATGACGAGAAATGAGTCAGGGTGCCCGGAAAGCATGGTCGAACTTACAATCTCAGGGGAACACCCGAGATGACGAAGCCGATCGCAGAGAGACACTGCATATTCCCAAAGCATATCCTCAACTACATAAACGCCACCTTGCCTGAGCTTCGAGAATGAGTTGTTGAAAAGGGTTTCTGCCGCAGCCACAGTGTGCAAGCCATCATCGATAATGAGATCAAAATCAGCAACACCTATATCAAGCCACATCTTCTCTATCAAGTCAATCGACATCTGATCGACAAAATAGGTCTTAATGCGGTCTTCCTGAAACAAAACAGTCTGATCGATGTCGGCACCATAGATCTGTGCATTGGGGAAATAGTCTCGCCAGACTCGAAGGGAAGCCCCTGCGCGCGCGTTCGGACCCATGCTGGAAGAGATCGCTGCATTGCTAGAACCAATGCCACATTCGAACACCCTCCCAATACTGAAGCGACAGTGATCGAACATGCGCGCATAGAACTCACAGTAACGGTGCGGCGGCCACTGGTAAGAATGACCACTCGCCATGCGAGATCCCTTATCTGATCCATGCATATCGCACAGTTCCGCGACTTGGTTACGCGCTTTCATGTCGACCTGCCATGAGAGCGTACCGTTCAGACCGACCCGCACGCCGGACCTGTTCATGCGATATGCGCGGCGGGCAGACGCCAAGGCTGAGCCGAGGATTCGGCTATCAAGTTCCTTGACCCAGGATTGCAGCATCGAAACTCCCATCTTTAGCGAAACGATCCAGAACGCGCTATACGTCGTCTTTACCGAGAATCCAGCTTAGCAATTTCAATCTACACACTATCTAGGCGCACGCCAATAGACAGCCGACCACGAAAACTGATTGATCCCAAATCAAGAAAGAAGCGCCAGATAGATTTGCAATCATCTTCAAAGGTCAAAAGCTCTATAGATACAATGCCAACCGCCTCAGGAAAACCATTCCATGAATTCAAATTTGCCACACCAAGTCCGGATGACGAGGAATATGCACATTGGCCATTCCTCGACTTGCGGAGATATCTGAGTTCTTGCTGGAGGGCCCGACGCGATCTACGCGCATCATATCTTAGACAATCCCATCAAGTCATTGGTGATCAGAGTACGATTGCAAATTTGAGTCGGCTGAGGCGTGAGCGAAAGCCCAGCGAAACACTCTTGAGTTCATATGGCGATCGTATTGGTGATAGATCACGGTCTTCTGCCGTGCACGTAGAGCCAAGGAGTCTCTCACCCATCCCAACATAAAGCGGCGCTTGGGTAGCAAACCAATTGTCTTAATTCCACCGGCCTCTGCTGTACTAACTTCATACACAGGCAATCGCCCGCTGTACGCCAAATAGTTGTGGACTGGCTGATCACCAAACTCCGTGATGCGCACGATACCGACGCGCATGAACTCTTGAGACATCTCCCGGACATAGACCAGCAGGGCATCGCTGGGCCCGTACACTGTTCCGGCACAGAGTATCCTCCTTTCATGCAGTCTCTCCATCTCTTCTTGTCCGTAACATTTCACGATCCAGCTCCGATTTGTGGGCTCTGAGCCGAGAGATAGCGTCACATTCTCTTGCGCCAAGAGCAGATTTCTTCCAGCGCCAAGAGCACTCAACTCTCCAGCAACAACAACATCGCGTGTATCAGTCAGCAATACATGGCGTGAAGCCATCTGCTCAAGAGCATGGGCGTAATGCAGATGTCTCTTCGCGTAGAGCGACATGACCCACTGCTTGCGCAGCTGACGATGCTCTGGATCAGCTTCATGTCCCACAGGAGAGGGGTCGGCAAGTGGCAGGCTTGACACACCATGACGTTGGAATTCGGCGCGGTCGCGCGACCCCAAAGGTGAGGTGATCAAGACGATTTCACTCGTCGGCGAGTTTCGCCGCGCACTGGCGACGAAAGCAACTACATTCGGCCAGACCTGATTTTCGGGGTAGACCGCTAAGCCCAGAAATGCTGTCGGTAGTGTAGACAGAGTTCTGCCTCTATTGAAGATTGCCAAGCGCTACAGGGTCGCGCAGATCCACATGCCTCGGCCCCTTCAGGCGCAGCCACGCTGCCCAACCCATCCCAAGGAGCTCAGCCAGCAGAGTCGCCGGGATCCACCACGGGGCGGCCAGGTGATGGTGGGTGCGGATCGAGCGCAACGGGTAAACCAGCACAGCCTGGAACGCTTGCCACAGGCCGCCAAGGAAGGCGAAGTAGTACTTGCCCACCGAGTGGTGGGGCCGCCAGGTGGTCAGCTGTGTGCCCTTGGCACGCGTGCCGCCCCGCTCGGCCCTCAGGTGGTGCATGCTCACCTCGGGGCGGTATTCGATCGTCGCGCCCGAGGCGCGCACGCGGCGAGCGAACTCGCTCTCGAAGCGCAGGGCGGCACCGCGGAAGTTCTCGTCGAAGCCTCCGATGTGGATGGCCGATTCACGATGGACACACAGGTTGCCAGCCATCACGTCGTCGATCATCGCCGGCTCGGCGCTGTTGAACGGGAACCAGCTATGCCGCCAGCTGCTGCGCGGGATCACGGCTTCACCTGGCTGAAGCACCTGGCCGGCCACGCAGGTGGTGCGCGCATCGAGGCTGTTCAGCACCTGGGCGAGAGAGGCGACCATCGCCGGGGCGGGCACGATGTCGTCGTCCAGGAACAGCACGTACGGGGTGCGGGCCAGCAACAGGCCAAGGTTCATCGCGCGGGGGATGCTGGGCGGCGCGAAAAACACGTGGCGCAGCTCTCCGCTGGCAGACCACCGCTGCAAAGACTGGACCGTCTGCGGTTCGTGCTGCGGGGTCTGGTCGACCACGATGATGTCGGCAGCCCTCACGGGCTGCGCCATCAGAGCGCGCAGTGTGTCCACCAGCACGGCCTCGCGGCCGTAGGTAGGGATCACGATGCTGATGTCGTCAGCCCGGGTCATGTCATGCAGCAGCCCTCAGGCGGCGCCGCCAGTGACGGCCAGCCCACTGCCAGCGCAGCATCGACGGCCGCCAGCGGCCCAGGCGGTAGTGGCGGTCGTCCCATCGGCGCGATGCGGGCTGGTGCCGGGCGAGGTCGAGGCACCACTCCACGGTGCGGTGAAAGACGACATCTGTGGCGAACCACTCGGCCCAGGCCCGGCGGGCGGCCTGCTGCATTTGCGCATACTGAGTCTCGGCCTTCTCGAGCAGCGCCGGGAGGGAGCTGATCTTGTCTTCGCGCACCATCAACGAGAAAGACGGCCAATCGGGCCCCGAGCAGGGGATCCACTCGTCCGACACGATCACCGGCACGCGGCCGGCCCTCAAGGTTTCGAACAGGCGGAAGCTGGAACTGCCGTAACCCCGAGGGCAGAGCACGAAACGGCTGCGTGCCAGCAGGCGCCGAAATGCGGCCGGTGCCAGGCCCCGGTCGGGAAGGCACGCATCGATCACCACGCCTCGGGGATGACGCAGCCTGGCGATGCGTTCGCGAACGGCCGCCGTCTCGGTGCGGCCCACGAACGAGAACAGCAGCTCCTCGGCAGGTTCGGAGGGATGCAACCCTTCCGCTTCGTCGGGCGCCGGCGGCTCGAAGGCCACCCTGAGGTAGGGACCGGTGCGGCTGCGGTGGACAGGATGAGTTGTCTTTTCGGGACAGGCGAAGAGGCCCGGCACGAAGGGCAGCACGCGGTCGCCGGTTGCCATCACGAAGCATCGGGATGCGTGCTGCCTGTAGAGCGGGTGCTGCCGAATGTCGGCCATGTCGGGCACGGCAGGGTCGGTGAACAGGATCAGGTCGGCGTCTTCGGGGCGGCCGGTCAGCCAGTGCTGGCGCACACGGTCACGCTCCGCGGCGACCTGCATGCGAGGCAGGTCGGTCGCGTCCTGGCGGGTCGACAACAGGTAGACCTGGGCCATGGCTCGTCGCCCGTCAGCCCGTGGGCTTCTGGGCCAGCAGGTAGATGTCGGAGCACAGCTGCGGGCGCAGGCGCAGCGGGTGGTCGAACAGCGCCGCGCCCAGACGCACCCAGCGCCTGGACGAGAGGTGGCCCAGCCAGTTGCGGCCGATGATTTCGGAGCGCACCAGCCCCATGTCACGGCAGATGTAGTGCAGGTCGGCCACATCGGGCTCGCGGACGTGACCGCGAAACACCGGCACCTCATACCAGTCACGCATCGTGCTCCACTGGCCGCGGCCGAACAGCAGCGTCAGGCGTTTGCGCAGGTTGGCGCAGTTCGGCACGCCGAGCAGGAAGGTGCCCCCGGGCTTCAGTCTGGCCACCACCTGCGCGAACAGCGCCCTGGGGGAGTGGTGCCAGTGCTCCATGCTGTCGAACGAGGTGATGATGTCGAACGTGCCCGCGATGTCGCCGATGCCGCAGGTCACAACATCGCGGGAGTGCACCTCGATGCCCATCGAGCGGTGTAGGTCCAGGATGGTGCTGCCGGTGGCCTGGTTGACCTCGTCGTTGAAGTCGTCCACCAGCACGACGCGCCGCATGCCCAGCGCCGCGCAACCGATGGAGAAAAGCCCCACGCCGCCCCCCAGGTCCATCAGAGACAGGTTGCGCGGATCGGCACCGGCATGGCGGCGCAGGGCGAAGCCGATGTTGGACGCGATGCGTGGGATGTCGCGGAGTTGGCCTTCGATCAGGGGCGGCGGGTAGCGCCAGGCCTGGGTGCGCAGCAGAGCTTCGGTGATCATCAGGAGCCTGGCGTGTTCAGGGTGGGGCGGGTGCCGCCAGAGGCGTTCTGGCGCAGCAGCTGCTCGTAGAACGCAAGCGTCTCGCGGCCGACACGATCCC